>CAYFXT010000152.1:0-7630 GCA_964346995.1 uncultured Spirochaetaceae bacterium
CTACCGCACGCAGCGCGCATAGGGGGACCGGCGTTGTCCGGGCGGCAGGCGTTGTCTGCCGAAGCCTTCACTCGCCGCTGCCGCCGTGCCGGCGCTGGCCATCATGGGCCTCGGCTGGCCGGCGATCCTGGAACTGGTCCAGCGGGTAGTACTCGTAGAGCATGGTGATGTCGCCCAGGTCGGCGGGGATGCCCCAGCTCAGGCGTAGTGTCACCGGCAGCTCACGCTCCTCCCCCGGTGCGTAGGTGTCCTCGAAGAAGCAGAAGCACTGCACCAGGTCGGTGTGCAGGTACGCCACCGGCGGATCGAACAGGTGGCCGGCCTTGGCCCTGACGGTGGCGTCGGAAGCGTTGCGCACGTGGAACGTGGCCGAACCGGTCTCACCGGGCTTGAGGATGATGCTCTCCGGTTCCACACTGAACTCGAACGGGAGCTGTTGGTGCACCGCGGCGCGGAAGTGGATCGTGAAACCCACCACCCAGTCGAGAAATACCGTCCAGCGCTCAGCCTCGCGCACCAGTTCCACGTGCTCGGTGAACTCGATTACCGGCAGGGTGCCGGTGCGACCGCGCTTGCGCAGCTCGATGCGACGGGCACGCACGGACATCGCGCCTGCATCGCCCTCGCCGTACAGCAGGCTGTAGATCTCCGGATGGTTGGCATCGGGCACCGAGCCGTGCGCAGTGATCACTCCGCTGTCCGCTTGCAGGTCGCGGTCGAACGCATCGATTTCGATGAACCGGGCCAGCTCGCCGATCAACTCCTGAAAGTCGGGCGGAAAGGGCGGATGGCTCTCCAGGTGCTGCTCCCGGGTGCGCCAGTGCCGATCCGCCGCCGACGCCAGTTCGTACACCGCCGCCGCGTCGTTGACGTAGCGCGCGTGCAGGAACCGGCTGGCTACCTGCTCGGCGGTGGATGCCCGCACGGTCAGGAAGGCGCCGGCGCCGGCCGCCAGGACCGCCGCCGACGCCACTATCGGGAGCAGATGTTTCACTTCAAGACCCGACAGCTATGATACGCCATCTCACCGCCACGCGTGGCAATCGACGGCGCTGTCCGACGATGTCAGGTGCTGCCGGCCTGCAGGCGCTGTCGCACCAGGGGCGACTGCACGGCCGTCCGCGCACCGGCAGAGGCGCGGTCTGCCGATGCGCTCGCACGGGTAGTGCGGGCGTTCGTTGACGGCAGATTCGGGACGTTCTACATTGCTGAACGCTCGCATCCCCGAAATGGAGAACCGATGCTACTGTACCGCACGAAGCGTGGCGTCATCGCTGCAAGTGGAAACGAATTCGTCCTGCTCGCCGAGAGTTGGGACAGCGTCGTCGGGCCGCCCGGCCTGCCCGAGCGGATCGACTGGCTCGTGGCGCAGGGCACCACGTTCGTCGCCTTCGATCCGGCCGACGCCCTGGTGCCGCTGGTGTCGCAGGAGGTGTGGGCGGCCGGGGTGACCTACTACCGCAGCCGCGACGCGCGCATGGCGGAGTCGGAGCAGGCGGGCGGCGACAGCTTCTATGACCACGTCTACACCGCGCCCCGCCCGGAGCTGTTCTTCAAGGGCAGCGCGCGCACCGCGGTGGGCAGCGGAGAGCGGATTGCGATTCGTTCCGACGCCGGCTGGAATGTGCCCGAGCCGGAGCTGGTGCTGCTTGCCGATTCCAGCGGCGCGCTGATCGGCTGCACCATCGGCAACGACGTCAGCTCGCGCGACATCGAGGGTGAGAATCCGCTGTACCTGCCCCAGGCCAAGGTGTACGACGCGAGCTGCGCCGTGGGCCCCGCCGTGCTGGTGGGCGCCGAATCGCTGCCGGCCGATACCACCATCAGCCTGGAGATCCTTCGAGGCGGCGCGCCGGTGTTCACCGGCAGCACCACCTTGTCGGAACTCAAGCGTACACCGCAGGAGCTGCTCGGCTACCTGTACCGGGACAACAGCTTCCCGCACGGCTGCTACCTGATGACCGGCACCGGGATCGTGCCGCCGGATGGTTTCACCCTGGCCTCCGGCGACATCGTGGCGATCACCATTGCGCCAATCGGCACCCTGACCAATCAGGTTCGCTGAGGCCACGCGCCGCCCGTACTCGCCGCATATCACCTCAGCTATGGGAGGCCGCCAATGAGCCGTACCGGTTCGACCCACGACACAGGCACGGCACTGCGCCGCGCCACGGCTCCCGGCCGCGACCGGCGCGGACCCAACCGCGAGCCGCCGTTACGGATCGCCGCCAGCGACGAGATTCTCGGCTTCGCCGGGCTCTCCGGTGCGGCCACGCCGGCCACCGGCCAGGCGCTGCGCACCATGGGCACGGCACCGGAAGGGGCGCTGCCGATCACCGCCGAGATGCTGCGCGAGGAGCCGAGCGGCAACCTGTTCGGCCTGACCCACAACGTGGCCATGGGCTGGCAGCCGGCCGAGACGACGCAGCCGGCGTTCATGATCCTCAGTACCCAGGGCGGGGTACGGGCGCCGGACGGATCGCCGATCGCGCTCGGCCTGCACACCGGTCACTGGGAGGTGGGGCTGCTGGTGCAGTCCGCCGCCGACGCCCTGCGCGACTGTCGCTGCATTCCGTTCGCCGCGTTCTGCACCGACCCGTGCGACGGCCGCTCCCAGGGTACCTCCGGCATGTTCGACAGCCTGCCCTACCGCAACGACGCCGCTCTGGTGCTGCGCCGTCTGGCGCGCTCGCTGCCGACGCGCAGCGGTGTGCTTGGCGTGGCCACCTGCGACAAGGGACTGCCCGCGATGCTGCTGGCAGTGGCCGGCCTGCGCACCGAGCCGGGGGTGATCGTGCCCGGCGGCGTTACCCTGCCGGCGCCCGACTCCGAGGATACCGGCCTGGTGCAGACCATCGGCGCCCGCTTCGCGCATGGCCTGATCAGCCTGGAACACGCCCAGACCATGGGCTGCCGGGCGTGCGGCAGTCCCGGCGGCGGCTGCCAGTTCCTGGGCACCGCGGCCACCGCGCAGGTGGTGGCGGAGGGGCTCGGGCTGTCGCTGCCGCACTCCGCCCTGGCGCCTTCCGGCGAGCCGGTGTGGCTGGACGTGGCGCGCCGTTCGGCGCTGGCGCTGGTGGCCCTGGCCGCCGCCGGGCTGCGCACCGGCGACCTGCTCACGCGGCAGGCCCTGGACAACGCCATGGTGGTGTACGCCGCCTTCGGCGGCTCCACCAACCTGCTGCTGCACCTGCCCGCCGTGGCGCACGCCGCCGGCCTGCCGATCCCCTCGGTGGAGGATTGGGGGCGCGTCAACCGCAGCACGCCGCGCCTGGTGGACGCGCTGCCCAACGGTCCCGTCGGCCACCCCACCATCCGCGTGTACGCCGCCGGCGGCGTGCCGGAGGTGATGCTGCACCTGCGCCGTGCCGGCCTGCTGCACACCGGCGTGCGCACGGTGAGCGGTCGCAACCTGGACGAGGTGCTCGACGGCTGGCAGGAGAGCCCGCGCCGCGCCGCCGCGCACGCTGCCTGCGCGGCCGACGGAGTGCCGCCGGAGGAGGTAATCATGGACCCCGACCGTGCCCGCACACGCGGCCTCACCAGTACCGTGGTGTTCCCGGTCGGCAACCTCGCGCCGGAGGGCTCGGTAATCAAGGCCACCGCCATCGACCCGAGCGTGGTGGACGCCGGCGGCGTCTACACCCACCGCGGTGCGGCGCGCGTGTTCACCAGCGAGGCCGACGCCATCGCCGCCATCAAGGGCGCTCCCGGGATCAGCCCGGTCGAGGCGCATGACATCGTGGTAGTGATGGGCATTGGACCAGCCGGGACCGGCATGGAGGAGATCTATCAGATCACCTCCGCCCTGAAGTACCTGCCGTGGGGCAAGACGGTGTCGGTGCTCACCGATGCGCGTTTCTCCGGCGTGTCCACCGGCGCCTGCATCGGCCACATCGGACCGGAGGCGCTGGCCGGCGGACCGATCGGCAAGCTGCGCGACGGCGACCTGATCGAAATCGCAGTAGACCGAGAGCGCCTGGAGGGGCGCGTGGATCTGGTCGGCACGGCGGACGGACCCCTGGACGAGGCTGCCGCCGCGGCCCTGCTGCAACAGCGCACCGCCCACCCCGGCCTGGCCGCCAATCCGGACCTGCCCGACGACACGCGCCTGTGGGCCGCCCTGCAGGCGGCCAGCGGCGGCACCTGGCGCGGCGCGGTGTACGACGTAGACCGCATCGTCGCCGCCCTGCAGGCAGGCGCCGGCAACGCAGCGTCACCGCACGCCTGAACGACCAGTACGCCTCAGGCCGGCTCTGCGGAGAGGTTGGCGGCGATGGCGAAGTGGCTCCAGTGCGACTCGATCCGGCCACCGCTGATCTTCAGGAGCTGCGGGGACTGGTGGCGCACGCCGTAGGCAGCGGCGATCCAGTTGGAGAGCGACCGCTGTTCGATCACGTTCACCCAGTACACGGGGCGATCGAACGGATGTGCGCGGACCACCTGTGCGGCACCCGCGGAGACCGGGCACGCCGTCGAGTGCTTGTACACGTAGCAATCGGCGGGAAGCTCGTTACGCTCCAGGGGAATGATGTGTGGCATGTCGCCGCCATTATGCCGAGCGTCCCGAGCCGCTGTCAGCCTTCGGGCGGATAGCGCATGGCGGGTGGTGTTCAGCGGCGGTCGTATTCGCCGGGGGTTATGGTGAGCCGGTGCAGGCGGGCGCGGCGCAGCACGGTGATCGGCGTCGGCCGGCCCACCGCCTGATCGTCGAGCAGCTTGTCGAGCTGGTCGATGGCGGAAATCGGCTGATCGCCAAATGCGATGATCACGTCGCCGCGCAGCAGACCGGCGCGGCTCGCCGGCCCGCGGCCCTGGACCGACTCCACCATCACTCCGCCGTCGACGGATAGTTGCAGGTGGCGCACCACCTGTCGCGAAATGGCGACGTTGTGCCCGCCGATGCCGATGTAGCTACGCCGCACGCGGCCCTCGCGGATCAGGTACATGCTCACATACTTGGCGGTGTTGATGGCGGTGGCGAAGCAGATGCCCTGCGCCGTCACGATGGCCGCCGTGTTCACCCCCACTACCTCGCCGTAGGAGGTGACTAGCGGCCCGCCGGAGTTGCCGGGGTTGAGCGGCGCGTCGGTCTGGATCACGTCATTGACCTGGCGTCCGGCGTCGGAGCGCAGCGTGCGCCCCATGGCGCTCACCACTCCGGCGGTCACGGTGTACTGGAAGCCGTACGGGTTGCCGATGGCGATCACCAACTGCCCGACCCGGATGGCGGACGAATCGCCGAGCGGTGCGGCGACCAGATCGTCACCGGGAATCCGCACCACGGCGAGGTCGGTCTCCGGATCGGCGCCCACCAAGTGCGCCTCGAACTGCCGCCCGTCGGCGAGGGTTGCCGTCAGCGATGCAGCGTCGGTCACCACGTGGCTGTTGGTCAGGATGAACCCATCCGGCGTGAAGATGAACCCGGAGGCGGCGCCCTCCACGGTGTCAAGATTGACCACCGCCGGCGACACCGCGTCGACCGCCTCGATCACCGCGCGAGAGTAGGGGTCGAGACGCGGGTCCGTTACGCCGCCGCCCAGTGTGCCCGCGCTGCCCTGATCGGGCGCCACGTAGCGCGAACCGAGGGCGTTCAGAAACGGTTCCGGTGGATGCCCGGTCCGGGAATGCCGGCCAGCAGGCGACGCCTGTGTATCGATTTTCATCTTCCTCCGTGTCACGGAATGACCGTTTGACCGTGCCGACTCCCGACCGTGCCGGCGGTATTATATATACTCACTCGACCGGCGCGCCCGGCAGTGAGAACCGACCAATGGAACCCGGCGCTATTCTGACCTTGTGGGTCGCCCTGTACCTGCTGCAACAGGGCGGTGAGACGCTGCTGACCCTGCTCAACCTGCGTCACGGCGCCCGCCACCCCGAGCCGCCGGCGGAGCTGGACGAAGTCCTCGACACCACCACCGTCGCCCGCATGCACGCCTACCAGGCCGCGCGCAGCCGCCTCGGTCTGGTGCGCCGCGCCCTGCTCGCAGCCGTGACCCTGGCCGCGGTCGCCAGCGGCGTACTCGGCGTGCTCGATCAGGGGCTGCACGGCTGGCTGCACGCGCGGGGCATCACCTCCCCGTTGCTGACCGGAACCGCGTTCGTGCTGCTGCTGGTGGTGGCGAGCAACTTCCTGACGTTGGGGCTGCGCATGTATGGTCAGTTCGTGATCGAGGCGCGGTTCGGGTTCAACCGCATGACCTGGGTCACGTTCGTCCTCGATCAACTCAGGGGCATGCTGCTTACTCTCGTCCTCGGCGTGCCGCTACTGCTCGGGCTGCTCTGGTTCATGACCGAGACGGGCGCGCGCTGGTGGATGTACGCGTTCTGCTTCATCGCCGCCTTCCAATTGCTGCTGAACTACCTCTACCAGCCGGTCATCGCTCCGCTGTTCAACCGGTTCCAGCCGCTGGCGGAGGGATCATTGAAGGAGCGTCTGGTGGCGCTGGCGGAGCGTTTGCACTTCCGCGTGAAGTCGGTGCTGGTGATGGACGGCAGCCGGCGCTCGCAGCACAGCAACGCCTACTTCGCGGGATTCGGCGGCGCCAAGCGCATCGTGTTGTTCGATACTCTGCTGACGGGCCTGGACGAGCCGCAGGTGGAGGCGGTTCTGGCACACGAAATCGGGCACGAGAAACGACGCCACGTGATCAAGCACGTCGCCGTCAGCCTGCTCCTCACCCTGCTCGGGCTGTGGCTGATGAGTGTGCTCCTGCACCAGCCGGCGCTGTTCGCCGCCTTCGGGTTTCATGCCTCCGGCGCAGGGCAGCCGAGCTCCCACGCCGCGTTGGTCATTCTCTCCCTGCTGTGGGGACCGGCCACCTTCTTCCTGCAGCCGGCCGCGAACGGCTGGATCCGGCGTCACGAGTACGAGGCCGACCGCTACGCGGCGCACGCCACCGGCGGCTCCGGCGCCCTGGCCGGCGCCCTGATCAAGCTGAGCCGCGACAACCTCAGCAATCCCCACCCGCATCCGTGGTACAGTGCCTACCACTACACCCACCCCACCCTGGTGGAACGGCTGCGCGCCTTGCACCGCTACGCTGCCACCTTGGGAGCCGGCCGGATCATTACCGGCTCATAGCGTAGGCCGGTTGGGTCGGGAAGCGGTGCTCGGAGGATGAAGAAATGAGTGCCACTCTGGTAACGTTGTTCGGCGCCGTTGGCGCCGTGGCTGCCATGCTGGCCGTGCTGGTGCCCGTGATCCTGTCGCAGGGCAAGAGCCTGCGTCGGGAGATCGACGGCCAGGGCGCCGAGTTGCGCCGGGGAATCGACGCCCTGGGCACCGAGTTGCGCCGGGAGATCGACGGCCAGGGCGCCGAGTTGCGCCGGGGAATCGACGCCCTGGGCACCGAGTTGCGCCGGGAGATCGACACCCTGCGCGATGATATGGGTGCCCTGCGCGTCGAGGTACGTGCCGAATTGGCCGAGCTGCGCCGGGAGATCGACACCCTGCGCGATGACATGGGTGCCCTGCGCGTCGAGGTACGCGCCGACTTGGCCGAGGTACGCGCCGACTTGGCCGAGTTGCGCGCCGACTTGGCCGAGTTGCGCGCCGACTTGGCCGAGTTGCGCCGCGACCTGCATGGCCTGAGTGACCGGGTAGCGCGCATCGAGGGAGCGTTGA
>CAYFXT010000153.1:0-7605 GCA_964346995.1 uncultured Spirochaetaceae bacterium
GAGAACAGGTCGCGGCCCTGGTCGTCCGCCCCCCACAGCAGGATCAGCGCCTCCGGGTCGTCGATCCCGAACAGGTGCAGGTTGCCGCGCCACAGCCCCCAGAAGCGGTACTCGTCGCCGCGCACGAAGAAGCGGATCGGGTGCATGGTTTCGGTGTCCACTACCTGCACGATGCGCAGGCTCTTCGGATCGCGCGAGGTGATATAGTCGTACACGAACGGGCGCAGGTGGAAGCGGCCGTCGGCGTCGACGAAGCGCACCCGCATCGGCGGCGCCAGGATGTACTTGATGTTGTAGGTGTCGGTGGCGTAGGGGGCGACGAACTCCACGACGATGGCGATCAGGTAGAGGATCGCCAGCACCACCAGGCAGACCACCGCTGCCTTGTGCTGCAGGAATCGCCAGCGCATCAACTGCCACTGCGAGGCGGTCTCCGCACTGTGGGCCGGCGACTGCTCGCCGCTCTGCCCGATGTCCGGGGATGCCATACCGGGACTGCTCCTCGCCCGCGCCTACACCGTCTGCCGGATGCGCGGATCCAGCAGCGCCAGCAGGATGTCGGACAGCAGGGTGCCGATCAGCGACAGGATGGTGAGCATCATCAGAAAACTGCCGGCCAGGAACATGTCCTGGGTCAGCAGGGCGCCCAGCATCAGCGGTCCGGTGGTGGGCAGGCTCAGCACCACCGACACGATGGCGGCGCCCGAGATCAGTTCCGGCAATACCCCGCCGATGCTGCTCACGAACGGGTTGATGGCAATGCGTACCGGATACTTGGCGATCAGCTTCAACTCGGTGAGTCCTTTGGCACGGGCGGCGGTGACGTACGGTTTGGCCAGCTCGTCGAGCAGGTTGGCGCGCAGCACGCGGATCAGGTCGGCCGTGCCGGCGGTACCCAGCACCACCAGCGGCACCCACAGGTGGCTGATCAGGTCG
Organism: uncultured Spirochaetaceae bacterium; assembly: GCA_964346995.1. Classification (GTDB taxonomy): domain Bacteria; phylum Spirochaetota; class Spirochaetia; order SZUA-6; family Bin103; genus Bin103. Next base: position 937 of record CAYFXT010000153.1, read on the forward strand.
CCCACCTTGGCGAGGCTCCACCGCGCCCGCTGGTATTCGGCCGAGAACAGGCCGCCCATGTTGATGTCGAAGTAGACGTAGCCCAGCCACATCAGTACCAGCGCCAGCAGGAAGTTGGGCGTGGCCTTGCCGAGGAAGCCGAAGAAGGTGAACAGGTAGTCGGCGATCGAGTACTGGTTGGTGGCAGAGTAGATGCCGATCGGGAATGCCACCACCCAGGTGAACAGCAGGCTGCCGAACGAGATCACCACTGTCCACATCAGCCGCTCCCAGATCAGCGTCGACACCGGTTGCTCCCAGTGGAACGAACGCCCGAAGTCGCCCTCGAAGATGATGTTGGTGATCCAGCGGAAGTACTGCTCCACCATCGGGCGGTCCAGCCCGTAGCGCAGCTTCAGCGCCTCGATTACCGCCTCATCCACCTCCTCGCCGCGCTCCGCCATCGCCATGATCTCGCTGGTCAGGTAATCCCCCGGCGGGAGCTGGATCAGGACGAACGTGATGACGCTGATCGCCACCATCATCGGCACGAATAGCAGCAGCCTGCGAATGACATAAGCTCCCATCAGTCGACTCCCGCCAGGGTCAGTTCCCGGGCACGGTGGCAGCGGACGAAGTGCCCCGGGGCGTCCGCGGTCAGCTCCGGCGCCCGCTGTGAACACTCGGCGGCCGCGTAGTTGCAGCGCGGGTGGAAGTAGCAGCCGGCGGGCGGCGCGGCCGGGTTGGCGACCTCGCCTTGCAGCACGATCTCCTCGTGCTCGTGGCGCGGGTCGGGCCGAGGCACTGCCGACAGCAATGCCTCGGTGTAGGGGTGGCGCGGACCCTGGAACAGGACCTGCGTGTCCGCCACCTCCACCACTCGGCCCACGTACATCACCGCTACCCGGTCGCAGATGTGCTGCACCACATTGAGCTGGTGCGCGACGAACAGGTAGGTGAGGTGGAACCGCTGCTGTAGATCCTGCAACAGGTTGAGGATCTGCGCCTGGATCGACACGTCGAGCGCCGACACCGGTTCGTCGCACACCACGAATTGCGGGTTCAGCGCCAGTGCACGGGCGATGCCGATGCGCTGCCGCTGCCCGCCCGAGAAGGCGTGTGGGTAGCGGCTCAGGTATTCGCGCCGCAGGCCCACCACCTCCAGCGTCGCCGCCACCCGGTCGACCCGCTCCTGGCCCCTGATGCCGGCGATGGTGAGCCCCTCACCGACGATGTCGAGCAGCGTCATGCGTGGATTCAGAGAGTGGAACGGGTCCTGCAGGATCATCTGGGCGTGGCGGCGGAACACCTTGAGCTGGTTGCGGTCCAGGCCGAACACGTCCACCCAGCCCAGATCCTGATCGTTGAACCAGATCTCGCCGGCGGTCAGGTCGTGGCCGCGCAGCAGGCAGCGGCCGGTGGTCGACTTGCCGCAGCCGCTCTCACCCACCAGTCCCAGGGTCTCACCCCTGTTGATCGTGAAGTCGACGCCGTCGACCGCCTTGACCTGCCCCACGGTGCGCCCGAACAGCCCCTTCTGAATCGGAAAGTGCTTGCGCAGGCCGCTGACCTTCAGGAGCAGGTCTTCGGCACCGGGTGCGCCGCTCATCGCGTCTGGTCACGACACGCCGCGCGGTCCGCGGTGGCTCCGCTCATGGCGCCACGCCCACGGTGAGCCCTCCGCGCGGCGTACCGTGGGCAGGCCGCGTCGTGATGCCGGTCCGTGCAGCACCGCTCATCGTGGCATGGCCGCGGGGACGGCCTCCGCCGGGTATAAACGGCAGCGGTGCTGCCGTGCGGGTCCCGCCGGCCGCACCGCTCAAGGCGCCACGGCCACGCGTGAACGCTCCGCCGTGTGCGGGTGGCAGGCAGCGGAGCGGTGCGGGTCCGCCGGCGGCATCACTCATCGTGGTATGGCCACGGGGGCGGTCTCCGGTGCGTGCAGATGGCAGGCGACGCCGCGCTGTGGAGCGTGCGGCAGGGCGCGGTATACCGGCACCGCTACTTCGCAGAGCGCTGCGACCGACTCCGGGCAGCGTGGGTGGAACGGGCAGCCGCCCGGCAGCCGGAACGGATCGGGCACCATGCCCTCGATCGACTGCAGCCGCTCCTGCACGCTGCCGCCGAAGCGCGGCACCGAGGAGAGCAGGGCGCGCAGGTAGGGGTGCCTGGGGTCGTAGAACAGCGCGTCCACGTCGGAGTGCTCCACCACCTTGCCCAGGTACATGACCGCGGCGTGGTCGGCCATCTTCGCGATCACCCCCAGATCGTGGGTAATGAACATGATCGCCATGCCCAGATCCGCTTGCAGCCGCTTCAGGAGGCGCAGGATCTGCGCCTCGGTAGTCACGTCCAGCGCGGTGGTGGGCTCGTCGGCAATCAGCAGGCTCGGCCGCCCGACCAGCGCCATGGCTATCACCGCCCGCTGCCGCATGCCGCCGCTCAGCTCGTGCGGGTAGGAGTCGAACGTGCGCTCCGGCTCCGAGAAGCCGACCCGGGCGAGCATGTCGAGCACCGCCGCGTGCGCTGCGGCCTTGTCACCGTCGCCGTGCAGCAGGGCCATCTCGATGATCTGGTTGCCGACGCTGTGTACCGGGCTCAGCGATGCCATCGGCTCCTGAAATATCATGCCGATCTCGCCACCGCGCACCTCGCGGATGCGTTGCCCCTTGGGAGGGAGGGTCGCCAAGTCGACCGGCTCGCCACCCTCCATGCCGTGCAGCAGGATCTGGCCGGCGACGATCTCGCCGGGATGGGGCACGATGCGCAGGATCGACTGCGCGGTCACGCTCTTGCCACAGCCGCTCTCGCCCACCACGCCCAGAGTACGGCCACGATAGATGGTCAGATCGACGCCGTCGACCGAGCGCACGATCCCATGGCGCAGCCTGAAGTACGTCCTGAGGTTCCTGACTTCGAGCAGCACCTCCGCTGCCGGCGGACTCATGCTGGCAGCAGGCGGCGAGAAGCGGGGCGCGCCGTGGCTCAGCGTTGCCGGTACGCCGGAACTACTGGTCGATCCACAGCATCTCGATGATCCACCATCCCGTGTCGGAGTCGGGATCGCGGACGTTCATGACGCTGTCGTCGATGGCACTGACCACCACGGCATGGCTGATACTCGGCGGCGAACCGGTGACCACGTTGTACCAGATGTTTTCGTCGTTGACGCGCACCATCTGCTTGCCGAGTTCGACGTACTCCGGCGTGCCCAGCGCCGTTGCCCGCCATTCGTCGAGGAGTCCGAACAGCTCCCGGATCTGCTCCGGCGGCTCTTCGCCCAACTCGCCGTTGCTCTCCCACCAGTCGTGCCAGGCCATCCCGCCGAGCGCGCAGCAGGTGCGCCAGTGCCACGGCGGCACCAGACGGATCGGGTAGATCGCGTGGCTGACAGATTCCGGTGGTCCGCCCGCGCCCCAGGTACCGATGTCGAGGTCGTTGGCCAGCAGATGCTGGGCGTACAGCGCCTGATCGACCTGCTTGAACTTCACTTCCACGCCCACCTTGGACCAGTAGCGGACGATGAACTCCCACTCACCGGGACGGTGACCCTCCTGGCCGATCTCGGTCTGCAGGATCAGCGGCTTGCCGTCAGGGCGCATGCGGTGGGTGCGGTCGTCGTTCCACGCCAGTCCCATTTCGTCGAGGAGCTGGTTGGCCAGATCGACGTCGTACTCCAGATACTTGCGTCCGAACGACTCGTCGTAGAAGCTCCAGTCGGCCGGCGGCGACGCCTGCCGCGGCTCGGTCAGGCCCAGGTTGAATACCTCGCCGAACTCCTCGCGGTTGATGGCGTGCGACATGGCGCGGCGGAAGCGCAGGTCGTTGAAGATTTGGCGCAGCACCGGATCCTTGCTGGTGTAGTTGTAGGCCCAGCTCACGCTGCCGCCCCACAGCAGGCCGGGGTACATGCGCACGGTATAGCCCGCCTTGTCGGCGTTCTCGACCAGCAGGGGAAAGCTGGCCAGATCGGCCCAGGCACCGCCCATGTTGTACTCGCCGGAGATCGCCTTCGCCTCCAGAATCTCGCGGCTGCCGAGCAGGATCACCTCGTAGTAGTCGACGTAGGGAAGCTGCTGGCCGATGCTGTCCACCTTCCAGTAGTAGGGATTGCGCGGCGACAGGCGGTTGCCCACCGAGTCGGGCTCGGCCGGCGCGAACGGTCCCAGCATGGGCCGCTCCCCGGCGTACACCGTGCCCCAGCGGTCGTCCTGCCGGGCCAGGAACGCCTCGAACCACTCGCTGAATCCCTCCGCTTTCGCCTCTTTGGCTGCATCCTCGTTGTAGTCGACGTGCCAGCGCTCCATGTAGTGCCTGGGGCTCCATGGCGTCAGGCGGTCCATCTGGTCGGCGATCGCCAGATAGGGCTCGGCATACTCGAAGCTGAAGGTGTAGTCATCGATGACGTTGACCTTCATGACGTTGCCGCCGGGGGCGAAGTAGTTGGGAATCTTGGCGGTCAGTGACTCGTTGAGCATGACGTCGTTCCACCAGAACGCGATATCCTCGGTGGTGACCAGCTCACCGTCCGACCAGCGCACGCCCTCGCGCAAATGCACGGTCATGGTGGTGTAGTCGTCCGAAACCTCCCACGATTCGGCGACGTCGGGGGTGAAGGTGCGGCTGGCGATGTCGAAGAACGCCAGCCCTTCGTTGCGGAACCCGCCGCCGTCGCCCCACTCGGCACCGAACGAATCCCCATTCGGGTCGAGCCCGGTCACGCTAAGGGTGCCGCCGTAACGCCCGATCGTCTCGCCGGCCTTCGCCAGCGGCTCCAGCACCAGCGGGCGCACCGGCAGCCGCTCGTCGACAGGCGGCAGCTCTCCGTTGGCCACCAGTTGTGTCAGCATCGGCGATTCCCGATACTGCCCGGCCGCCACCTCGGCGACCATTGCATCGTCACCGGCGGCGGCCTGTTCCGACTCACCCCCCGCGAACGCCGCCACCGGCAGCGCTACCATCAAACCCAGCAAGGCTTTCCTTATCATGTCCCGCTCCTTTCGTTGCGTCTTGGTAAGTGTGAATCGTCCCACGCGAGGCTGCCCCTGGTCAATCGAGCGTTTTCGCGCCATGGAGCGCTCGGTCATGTCAGTACCCCAGGCTCTTCTTGAGCTCCTGATCGATCCAGATCCGGGCATTGATATGAGCGGTACCCCAGGCGCTCTCCTCGGTCTCGCCGTACCAGTTCTTGACCCACGGCCAGGTAACCCGAAGCTGATACGGCGTACCGAGCGGTATCCCCGGCACCACTTCGTCGATGGCGTGTACGCTGATGTCTCTGAGGATTGTCATGCGTGCCTCGCCCTCGAGGGTCTGCTTCGCCGCCAGGAAATCCTCATGAAAGTAGTGTCCGAACCGCCCACCAATGGTAATCAGTGGGTCGATGTTGTATTCGCCGTGCAGCCACATATCGAAGTTGGGAGGTACGCCCTCCTCACGTCGCATGAACTCGCTGAGCGCCGCGGACTCCATCGGACGCATGTCGACGGTAACGCCGATCTTGCGCCACTGGTCGGCGATCTGGCTCAGCATGTCGACGCGGGTGGTGTCAGCCGCATTCACGGGCGCCACTACGGTAAACCCGTTCGGGTACCCCGCCTCGGCCAGGAGTTGCTTCGCCTTCTCGGGGTTGTATGTGAACAACTCCTGCGCCGATTCCGGCAGTTCATCCATCGGCACAAATGCAGCCGCGTTCTTGTCGCTCACCGGCCAACTGTGCAGGTCCGCTTCGAAAAAGGTGGCCCGTGCGATCGCCTCCCGGTCGGTCCCGATCGCCAGCGCCCGGCGAAGGGCCACGCTGTCAGCAACTTCGGTACCCGGCCGCCCGCGCGTCTTTTCCTCCATGGCGAACGAAAGCGTGTGCGCCCAACTGCCCTTCACGGACTCCACCATCAGATTCGGCGTCTTGCTCAGAGTGTCCCTGTAGTGGATCGGCACGGGCGCCAGATATCCCCCCATGTAGTCGATCTTCCCGGTCCGCAGGGAGGCGATGCGGGTAGACTCGTCCGGTATGATGGGAAGCACGATTTCGTCGACGAACGGGATCTCGTACTCGACACCGTCGATGGTCGTGGTATCGTAGAAGATGGGATTCTTGTCGTACACCATGGCCGATCCCTGGACGTATTGTTTTACCATGAACGGTCCGGTGCCGACGAGATTGTTCCAATCGTGGGCGCCCGCTTCGACTACTTCCGGCGCGTACAAGTCATTCGCCCAACCGGATCCGAGGCGTCCTCGCCACACGGCATTGAAGTACTTGAATTCGACCACGAAGGTATACTTGTCCTCCGCATACATGCCGACCAGCCAGTCCGGGAACTCGTTGGTTTCGAGCCAACCCATCGCGGGTGCAGTCCAGAAGCGGTTGAGGCTGAACACGACGTCGTCGGCCACGAACTCGCGCGACTCCATGACGTGCTCCTTGCCGATTGCGGCCCATTGCACACCGGGGCGGATACGGAAGATGAGCTTGTTGGACGTGATTTCCCAATCTTCGATCACACCTCCTCGGGTAAACTCTTCCGGCACACTGAGGGGCGCGGTGAATGCATGCCGGTTGGTACCGCGCGGACCGAACTCGTCGATGTCGGCCGTGAGCAGGTAATCCAGTACGAAGCTGGGGAATTTGGTGGGTGGCCATCTGCCCTCGACGACGTCCGCCGTTGGTGGATCCAGGTCAGCGTATCC
>CAYFXT010000154.1:0-7511 GCA_964346995.1 uncultured Spirochaetaceae bacterium
AATCGCGTTGGCAGGATCGTCGCCGGGCAACGCCGTGCTGACGTTGCCGGCTCCCCACACCAGTAACGCAGCATAGAAGCCTGAGGTGGAGTTGTCTCTGACTGCCCGCGACTGATCTACCGGGAGCCGATCCGGGACCTCCATGTAGGGGAGTTCGACGGATGCATTTACGATGTGGAGCCTGGACGCGTCACCATCAGGCCTGTAACCCCGCTCATCTCGCGTGTCGCGATGAGTGAAGATCGCATTCGGCGCGTAGTAGCGCGCGACGTTTGCCACGGCCGTACCGTGGCTGGGGCTACCGTCTTCGGGAAAGAAGTCGTAGATCACCATCTCGACGCCGTTGCCGTTCCAGCCCTCCGCGTGCAGCCGGTCGAGAGCGTCGCGTTCGTAGCTCGTGAAGTCCAGTTCCTCGTCCCCGTCGGAGTCGACGTCATAGGCCCAGTCCTGCCGTGTCGCAACGGGCTGGCCGGCGCACACTTCGGGCTCGGGCGGGGGTGGAGGAGCCGGCGTCCGAGGCTCTTTCTGCATGTCCATGTCGCAGCCGGCGATCACGAGGATCGCCAGGCACGGAAGTGCGCGGGAAAGCCATCGTATCGGGTTCACCACGGATACCGTAGTGCGACATCGTGGGAGAGCTGTGTCCTCCCGAAAGGTCGCCTCGCGCTCACCGCCAACCGGGCCAACGCCACGTCCTCGTCCATCACCAGCGCTTCCCGGACGAGATCGCGTGCCGCCGTCGACAGGGACACCCCCCGTTCCGGGCACGCTGCTTGATCCGTTCATGGAGGGAAGGCTCGACGACGATGTTGATTCGGGGTTCTTTGATGACATGATGAAGTTACCTGCGGACAGTGTAACACTTCTGACACTCCCCGGATGAAGGTCGCGCATTGCCTCACCAGGAACCAACCCTGCCGAAAGCGTGCCTCCTGAGAAACACCCGCTGTTTCTGCCATAGTACCGATGAAGGCGGGGGAACCGTGGCCAGCGACCCGCTGGGGGGCACCGAGGCGTCACCGGAGCAGACCGACGCGTTGGATATGCGCCCCTTGCCCACGGTGGAGCCTGGCAGTTCATCCAGGTGTCATGATAGGCTCCCTTGGGCTGGCCCGACCCGGGGCAGTCTCGAGATCGATCCGTCGCCGGCGCGGCGGAGCAAACGGAATCAAGGAGAGGGACATGCTGCAGAGACGTGTGCTTCGGGGGAGCGGCGTGGTGCTGCTCATCTCGCTCCTGGCGGGAGCGCAGGCCGCCTTCGCCAGCGGCGAAGAGGAGGGCGCCGCGGCATCCGCGGTGATGATCAACGGGGTGGGGCAGCTTCCCATCGTCGACGAGCCCTACACTCTGACCGTGGCGGCGATCATCCCGCCCAACATCGTGGACATCAGCACCAACACGGCGACGCAGTGGGCACAGGAGCAGACCAACGTCAACATCGAGTGGCAGACGCTGCAGTGGGGCGGCGAGGGGCGCAACAAGGCCAACCTGATGCTGGCCAGCGGCGCCGACCTGCCCGACATCTTCCTGGGCAACCAGATCGTGCGCGGCGTCGACTTCGCCTACGGATCGCAGGGAATGCTGGTCCCGCTGAACGACTACATCGAGAACGAGTCGGTGCACATCAAGAAACTGTACGAGCAGATTCCCCTCACCGCCAGCCAGATGACCATGCCGGACGGCAACATCTACTCGATCGGCTCGATGTCGCTGATCCGCCAGAACCGACCCTACGCCAAGGCATGGTACAACGACCAGTTCATGGACACCCTGGGCCTGGGCATTCCCGAGACCACCGACGGCTTCCTGGAGCTGCTGCGCAAGGCCAAGGTGACCGACGTGAACGGCAACGGCGACCCCAACGACGAGATCCCGTTCACCGGAGAGAAGGGCGAGATTCCGCAGCTCTTCACCATGAACGCGTTCGTGTACGTCGACTGGCGGCGCATCAACGTGGACGAGGACGGCAAGCTGTGGAGCCCGATCGTGAGCGAGCAGTTCCGCGACGGCTTGCGCTTCCAGCACCAGCTCTACGCCGAGGGGCTGTGGGACCGGGAGCAGTTCGTGCAGGATCAGCAGCAGATGAAGCAACTGGTGATGGGCGGCGACGCGGCGCGGCCGGTGATCATCTCCCAGCACATCAAGAACCGCTTCATCGACGCCGGCCACGAGACCTACAACAACTGGTTCAACAACTACCCGGCGTTGCAGGGACCCGACGGGCACCGGACGGCTGCCTTCAACCCGTTCTCGACGGTGCCCGGCTGGGGCGCCATCACCAGCGCGGCGGAGGAGCCGCTGATCGCCTGGCGCTGGTTCGACTTTCTGGCCACCCAGGAGGCGCAGTGGCGCATCTACCAGGGCGAGCAGGGCAGCGACTGGGATTACCCGGCGGCAGGCGAGCTGAGCTTCTACGGAACCCCGGCCAACCTGATCGAGCACGTGTTCATGTGGGCCGAGCAGGAGCAGAACCGCGCCTGGCTGTGGATGTACCCGCGCCAGGGCTACGAGTTCCGCACGGTGGACGACGGCGACCCGTACAACGAGGCCGGCCGCCTGTACCGCCAGTCGCTCAAGTACTGGGAGCACGTGCCGGACGAGAAGCTGGTGCTGCCGGTGCTCAACATGACCGAGGACGAGACCGACGAGTACCAGGCGCTGCGTACGGAGATCCTGGCCTACCACAACGAGAGCTGGGTCAAGTTCATCACCGGCGACCTGGACGTGGACGCCGACTGGGACGAGTACGTCGGCACGCTGGAGCGCATGGGCCTTAAGCGCATGCTGGCGATCGCCCAGAAGGTGTTCGACCGCCAGTATCGCTGACCACCGGAGCCGAGCCGGGCGACCGGTAGCGGGGGACCGGGCGATCCCCGGCCCCCCGCGGCGCCGCTGATCGAAGGGTGCATTCGCTGCGCCATCGCCGGCGCGGTGCTGATGGACTTGTGCGGGGTCACCGACGCGGCCGGCATGGCGCGACTGCTGCTGCCCGGTGACAGCGTCGCCTGCGGTGCCGCTGCCGGCCCCACCGGCCAGTACCGGGCCTACGGAAGGAGCCGGTCGCAATCCGCTCGGTCTTCAGCCGACTTCAGTGGGCAATCGAAGCCCTCACCATCAGGCGAGGGGCGACGCTCTGTTTCACTCCGCGCTGCCAACAGCCACTCACCCGAGAATGCCTTGAACGCGAGAACGCGAGATTGACAGTGGGCCGGGCCGGTGGTAAGCCATGACGATGGAGGTACGCAGGTGATGAAGTATTTGGCAGTTGGTATCGTCGTGGCGCTGGCCGCGCACGGCTTGGCATTCGGTGCCGGCGAGCAGGAGGCAGGGGGTACATCCACCATCGACATGACGATGTGGCTGTCGGTCGACGTGGCGCCCGATCAGCTCTGGGGCGGCCCGGGCCGCGAGTTCCTGGCCACCGTGGAGGAGAACTACCCGCAAATCGACCTGACCTTCACCACCGTGGGTGAGCGCGACCTGGTACCGCAGTTCATCGCCGCGTACGGCGCCGGCGATCCGCCCGACATCGTGCAGCAGTACTCCAGCGGCACCACCAAGATGGTGAACGGCGGCTACTTTCGCCCGGTGGACGATCTGTTCGCCGCCTACGAGGGCAAGGACAACTTCCGCGAGGGCACGCTGGACGCCTACACGTACGACGGCAAGCTGTACGGCATCCCCGCCATCGGCGGCCATCACTACATCTACTACTACCGCAAGGACTGGTTCGCGGACGCCGGCATCCCCAATCCCAGGACCTGGGAGGACGTGATCCGCGCCGGCCAGGTGATGACCGGCGACAACCGCTGGGGCTACGGCCACGCCGGCGGCCCCGGCTACGACCAGGGACCGGCGTACTTCCAGATCATGCTGCTGAGCGCCGGGGGCGAGGTGGTCGGTGACGACGGCAAGGCGGCGTTCAACGGCGACATCGGCGTCAGGGTGGCCGAGTTCCAGCGCGACTGGATCGGCAAGTACGGCATCAGCCCGGAGACCATCGCCGCCGCCGACGACGCCGAGATCGAGGCCGGGTTCCGGGCCGGCGTCTACGGCAGCTACATCGACGGCATCTGGGAGTACAAGCAGATGAGCCAGCAGGCCGCGGACATGTTCCCGAACGTCGGCGTGGCGCCGATCCCGAAGACCATCGAGTCGGGCCGGCACGTCACCTACAGCGACAACTGGGCGCTGTTCATGCCCGCCAACATCGACGAGGCGAAGATCGCGCCGGCGTTCGAGCTGATGACGCTATGGATCAACGTCACCGATGCTCCCTACGGCAAGTTGGGCGGCTTCCTGCCGATCCTCAACAACGTGCAGCCGGACTTCGACGACCCGGAAGTGAAGCGCATCATGCTGGAGGAGATCGCGCCCACGGTGGTGCCGCTGCCGCGGCTGGAGAATCTGCCGGAGATGAACGACCTGCTGGCCAGCGCCCTGGGCAAGGTGCTGCTTGGCGACGAGACGGCGCAGGTCGCCCTGGACGCTGCCGCGGACCGCTACGATACCCTGTTCGCGAACTGACCGCCGTGCTCGGGTGACCGTCCGGCGTTGCGCCGGCACGTGCATGGCGACCCGCATCGCGGTCTCCTGCGCGCCCGCGTGCCGTCGTCGCGGGCGGCGCGGGCGCCAGGTCGGAGCCGGCTACGCGACCATGCTCTACGCGACCATGCTCCGGTATCGCGCCCTGCGGGCGGGCCCGGCACCGGCGGCTTACTGAACACTGACGGATCGGCGTGCCCCTGCTCCGCTATCTCAACCGGCACCGGTTCCAGTACCTGTCGCTGGTGCCGGCTCTGTTCCTCATCGTCATGGTGTCGTTCTATCCCCTGGGGTACACGATCTACCTGTCGTTCTTCGAGGGTGGGCTGGCGCGGCTCAAGTACGTCGAGTTCGGGAACTACGCGTGGCTCCTGGAGGACGATTTCTTTTGGGAGTCGGCGCGCATCTCGGTAGTCTACACCTGCTTCACCGTGGCGCTTACCCTGGTCGCCAGCCTGGGAATGGGGATCCTGCTGGCGCAGCCGGAGCGCGGCAACCGGGTGTTCAAGTACGTCGCCATCCTGCCGTGGATCATCTCCGCGGTAGTGGCGGGCATCCTGTGGAAGTGGATCCTGAGCGCCGAGTTCGGGGCCTTGAACGAGGCGCTGCTGATGTTCGGGCTGCAGCGCGTGAACTGGCTCGGCCGGCCCAACTCGGCGATGATCATGATCATCGCCGGCGGGGTGTGGAAGACACTGCCGTTCACCGCTCTGCTGTTCTACGCGGCCGTGTTGTCACTGCCGCAGGAGATCTACGAGTCGGCGCTGACCGATGGCGCCGGTCCGCTGCAGCGCTTCGCGCGGCTCACCCTGCCGCTGCTGCGGCCGGCAATCCTGGTGGTGCTGGTGATCCTCACCATCAACTTCTTCAACGAGTTGACCATGCCGCTGACCATCACCAACGGCGGCCCGTCGCGCGCCACCACCGCGCTGCCGCTGTACATGTGGCGGGTGGCGTTCCGCTACACCCGCCTCGGGCTCGGCTCGGTGATCGCCCTGGTGCTGTTCGTGGTGAACATCGGGCTGGCCATCGGCTACATCAAGCTGATCAAGGCGGAGACCCTGTGAGTTGCCGGGAGCCGACGAGAAGCAGAGCCGAACGCTACGGGACCGGCTAGGATGCAGCGCAGCAGAGCCCTTACCACCCTGGTGTACGCGCTGATCGTCGTGCTCTCGGTGTGGTCGCTGTTCCCGCTGCTGTGGGGCGTCTCCACCTCGATCAAGGTGGATCAGGACATCTTCACGTCGCCGCCGCGCTGGATTCCGCAGCGGGCGACCCTGGAGCACTACTACGGCACCTTCATCGTGGGGCAGTTCTACCGCAACGTGCTCAACAGCCTGTTCATCTCTTCGGTGGCGACCGCCATCTCGCTGGTCGTCGGCGTGCTGGCGGCCTATTCGCTGGCGCGCTTCCGGTTCGTGGGCAACAGCGTGGTTCTGGTGCTGATCCTGGCCTCGATGACGGTGCCCGGGCTCACCAACCTGATCCCGATCTACGTGATGCTGGCCAAGTTGAAGCTGCTGAGCACCTACACCGGCCTGATCCTGATCTACGGCGGCTGGGGCATCCCGTGGACGGTATGGATCATGCGCGGCTTCTTCCAGTCGCTGCCGCGCGAGCTGGAGGACGCCGCGCGGGTAGACGGCTGCTCGCGCATGCAGACGCTGGTGCGCATCATCCTGCCGATCAGCGCGCCCGGCATCATCAGCACCACCATCTTCCTGTTCCTGAACAACTGGAACGAATACATCGCCGCGCGTACCTACCTGCAGGCCGCGGTGGAGAAGCACACCGCGCCGGTGAAGATCTTCTTCGCCATGCACTCCACGCTGACCCAGAACTGGGGTGGCCTCAATGCCATGAGTTTCGTGTCCTACCTGCCGGTGCTGCTGCTGTTCTCCTTCCTGTCCAAGTACTTCATCGCCGGCCTCACGACCGGCTCATCGCGCTGACGGTGGTGGGCACGATGCCGGCGCCCCCGTGGCCGAGGACCAGCGGCCTGGGCCGTTGGGTGACCGCTCAGCGAGCGGAATCAGTGTAATCGTGCAGTGCGGTAACCGCGTACATCAACGGGATAGCTTGCCGATGACCATCGGTAGACCGTCCGTGAACCATCCCGGCACCGAGCACGTGCCACCGCCATCCACCATCCGCACGGTGCTTCGCCGTAAGCCGGCCCATCTCGCTCATCGGAGCGCGAAACTGTGCACCGACCGGGACCCTCGCCCCCACCACGCCTCCCGTGCCGTGTTGACAGCCGGCCGGCGATCACTACACTGACCCGAAGGAGGGCGCAATGAAACACACGCGCACTTGTATCGCTACGGTTATCCTCTTGCTCACCGCCGGGTTATCGTGGGCGGCGGGAGCAGAGGAAGGTGCAACTGCCGAAGCGACGCCGGAGGTCTACATATGGCCGACAATAGGTAACGTCACCGCCCAAGGATCGCCACCGGAGGTGTATGAGCGGGTACAGGAGTACATCGTTGACCAGGTCGGCGTCAAACCGATCGGTCATGCTACCGACCCCTTTTCACCCGAGTTCAGGACGAAGCTGAATCTGGCCCTTTCATCGGGCAATCCGCGGGTGGATATTTTCACCGGCGATTGGCCTCAATACCTGGAGGCGGTACAGCCCATCAACCAACTATTGGAGGATTATGGGCCCAACGTGAAGGCCGCTTTCCCGGAGCTTTGGTGGAACGGAATGACCGACTCCGATGGCAACATCTGGGGTATACCAAGGCTCGGAATCATGGCACATACGTTTTTCACATGGTTTCAACAGGACTTGCTGGATGCGGCTGAAATCGAGATGCCGACCAGCTTCGAACAGCTCGAGAGCGCGCTTCTCGATATGCGAAAGGCGAATCCCGATGCGGTAATGCTATCGAGCAGCTTTGAGCATCTGCGTAACGCCTGGGTCGGTGCGTTCGTTGAAGGTGGCAACGCCAGATGGGTCGACA
>CAYFXT010000155.1:0-7484 GCA_964346995.1 uncultured Spirochaetaceae bacterium
GACTTGCTGAGAGGCATGTTAGCATGCAGCCTTATATCGTTGACACGGTACTAGCAGTACGTGACCGTATTCGTGCGCGTACGAGAATCGCCGGCGCAGAATGTGGTGTGCCCGGTTCGCCACCACCAGGAAGCCGATCTCCAGAGCGATCAGCGTCAAGCCCGAGATGTCGTCAGGCAATTTCACCTGCGCCGCGTGCACGCCCTGAACCTTGAGCAGTTCGGCAACGTCCGGCAGCGCTGCGAGGCCGAGCCCGAGGCGCTTGCGCTCTTCGCGGGCAACGCGCTCACCCTGTTGGATAGCCTCCCACTTGGTCCGAGGCCGTGGCAGCGGGTAGGCGGCAACCGTGGCGACGTCGCGGTCGATGTCGAGCAGTTGCTCGAGACCGGTCAGCTCCCGGCCGATGACCACGCACCGGCGCAGAGCCTCGATCACCTCCTCCTGGCTCGACAGCTCCGGATGAAGACGGAAGAGCGCGACGAGCAGGTCGTCGTGCTCGGGGGCCTCTTCTGCGACGAAGCTCCGCAGGTCCTTACCGAACAGGTACGCGAGGCGAGACAGTTCGATGCCGGTCACCATGCGGTTGCCGAGTTCCATCTGCGCCACGGTGGCACGTGACACCCCGAGGTGACGCGCAACGTCGTCCTGGGTCATGGCGCTCGTTTCCCGCGCCCGTCTGAGCCGCCGCCCCAATTCCTTGTGGTCTATAGCCATGTCATCCCCCGACTCACCCCAACCGTGCTCCGCACACCATCCGTAATCTGATCAACCAGCCGCGGGTGCGCACGTAGTCTGGCCCTGAAGTTAGTATTTATGAAATATAGTGTCAAATGTTGACCTAAATTGTTAGTATTACCGTGATCTCAGCCACGATCTATCAGTGGCACCGGCGCATGCGAAAGCTGTCGGCAAACCCGCTACTCCTTCCACCTACGGCAGGGCGTGCCTCTCCTCGACTCTGCGGGCAGATGCGGGCGTCTGTCGGCGAACTTGCTTAGCCGGGTCTGCTTAGCCGGGTCGCCGCCGGTAGGGGATCGTGAGGCGCAGTTCGGTGAGGCCGCGGATCACGAACGTGGGGTGGTAGACCGGTTCGGCGGCCAGTTCCAGGTCGGGGAAGTTGGTCACGAGGTCGGCCAGCGCGATGGCCAGCTCGTGGCGGGCCAGGGGCGCTCCCACGCAGAAGTGGATGCCGCCGCCGAAACCGATGTGGGTCGGATCGCCGCGCGCCACGTCGAAGCGGTCGGGGTGGTCGAACCGGCGCGGGTCGCGCTGGGCCGACCCGAACAGCATGGCCACCTGGTCGCCGACGCCCATCGGCTCACCGGCAATCTCCACGCCGGGCTCCAGCACCCAGCGGGTGAACATCTGCAGCGGGGAGTCCCAGCGCAGCAGCTCCTCCACCGCCGTGGCCGCGTCCACCTCGCCGGCGGCGAGCCGTCGCCACTGGTCGCGGTGGGTCAGCAGCGCCTTCATTCCGTTGCCCAGCGTGTTGACGGTGGCCTCGTGGCCCGCTTCGAGCAGCACCATCGTGGTGGAGACGATCTCGTCGTCGCTGAGTCGGTCGCCGCCGTCGGAGATCCGCACCAGATGCGACACCAGGCGGTCGTCGGGTGAGCGGCGCTTGTCGGCAATCAGTGCCCGCGTGTAGTCGATGAACTCGCCCGCTGCGGCGTCGGCCCGCGCTTTCAGCTCGTCGGACGCCGTCAATTCGTACATCTTGACGATGGCGTGCGACCAGTCCAGCAGCCGCTGCGTGTCGGCGCGCGGCACGCCCAGCACCTCACCGACCACGGCAACGGAGTAGCGCTGGGCGTAGTCGGCCAGCAGGTCGAACGTGCCCAGCTCCCGGCAACCGTCGATCAGCTCCCGCGACAGCGCGGCAATCACCGGTCCCAACGCGGTCACCGAGCGCGAGGTGAACACCTTGGAAATCAGCTTTCGGACGCGGGTATGGTCTGGCGGTTCGAGGCTCAGCAGCGACCAGCGCTCGTGCCGGTGGAAGGAGGCCCAGCGCGGGTCGGGCTCCGGCTGTCCCAGCTCGGCGGGGCTGTACCGTTGGTGGTAGACGCGGCCCAACCGGCGGTCACGCAGCGTATCGTACACGTCGCCGAACCGGGTAAGCATCCACTGCCCGGTCTCCTCGTGGCGGAAGATCGGCGTCGCCTCCCGCACCCGCCCCAGCGCCGGATACGGATCGGCCAGAAACTCGGGATCGTAGAAGTCCAGTCCCCACGCGGGTTCACGAACGCCGGCGCGGAGCGGGTTCTTCATCGCCATCTACCGACATCCATGGTATCATGATCACCTCGACCATGCTGAGATGGAGGAGGGAGCGATGCGATTATTGAGGTTACTGGGGCTGGCGCTGGCGGCGTCGGCACTCGGCACCGGTGTGGCGTTCGCGGCCGGGCAGGAGGCGAGCACGGAGGACACCGCGGCGAGCACGGCCCCCATGGGCGGCGCCGAGATCGTCAAGATCGGCGGCGTATACACGTGGCCGAAGAGCTGGCTGGAAGCGTCGACCGCTGCGGAGTTGAACATCACCGGTTTCAGCGAAGCGCCGCTGCTGGCGCAGATGGTGGAGGCGGGCGAGTTGCCGCCGTTGGCCGAGCGGTTGCCCGATGATCCGCTGGTGTTCGAGCCCTACGAGGAGGTGGGCACCTACGGCGGTACGCTGCGGGTGGCGCGCCTGAGCCCGGGCGACTGGGGCGACATGCATCGCGGACACAAGGTGTTTCCGTACCGTGCGGACCCGTCGACCAGCGAGGCGATCCCGATGCTGTTCGCGGACTTCGATGCTTCCTCCGATGGCTCGGAGTGGACCTTTCACCTGCGTCCGGGCGTCAAGTGGTCGGACGGCATGCCGTTCACCACCGCCGACATCATGTTCGCCTACGAGTACATCTTCAAGGATTCCGAAATCCCGCACGGCACCCGCAACCGCTTCACCATCAACGGCGAGCTGGCACAGTTCGAGCCGGTGGACGACTACACGCTGCGGGTCACGTTCGCCGGGCCGGTGTCCAAGCTGATCACCATGCAGATGCTCAACTGGACCCGTATCAAGCAGGGCGACCTGTTCGTGCCGGCGCACTACATGAAGGATTTCAGCGCCCGCACCAACGAAAACGCCGAGGCACTGGCCAAGGAGCACGGCTACGAGAGCTGGATCGCGCACTTCATGGCGCGCCGCGACATGTCCCCCAAGCAGCCGTTCACGATGCCGGAACTGTCGGCGTGGACCCTGGACAGCCGCGACGCGACCGGCATCTACCTGGTGCGCAACCCCTACTTCTGGGCGGTGGACACGGCCGGCAATCAGCTTCCCTACATCGACCGCATCGAAGCGCGCTACTTCTCCGACAAGCAGGTCGCGATTCTGTCGATGATGCAGGGCAAGATCGACATCGGCGGGCGGATGATGAATCCGGACGAGTTCCCGCTGTACGTGCAGAACCAGGAAGAGGGCGACTACCGCATTCTGCAGTGGCAGGACACCAAGATGACCCGTGTCGGCTACCAGTTCAACCTGATGCACCCCGACCCGCTGAAGCGGCAGATATTCTCCGACATCCGGTTCCGGCGCGCCATGTCGGTGGCCATCGACCGCAACGCGGTCAACGAGTTCGCCTTTCAGGGGCTGGCGACGCCGACCCAGATGACCATCGACCCCGGCGCGTCGTTCGCCGACCCGTCCTGGGCGCGCAAGTACGCCGACTATGATCCCGACCAGGCCAAGGCCTGGCTCGCGGAGGTAGGGCTCGAGGACGCCGACGGCGACGGCACGCTCGAAGGTCCGGATGGCAAGCCGTTCGTGATCGACCTGCTGATTTCCTCCGAGTCGGTGCTCGGCACGATGGGCTTCACGGTCAGCGAGATCGTGGCCGAGAACTGGCGCGACGTCGGCTTGCAGGTCAATCTGCGCCAGATCTCGCAGGAGCTGTTCGAGGCGCGCAGCCTGGCGGGCGAGCTGGACGTGTCGGTGTTCCCGTCGGACAGCGACCTGGAGACCCGGGTGACGTTCCGGGTGATGTTCGACAACGAGCGCTACCACGGCTACGCTATCCCGTGGGAGCAGTGGATCCGCCATCAGGAGTGGGAGCGCGGCGGGCGCCGGGGCCCCGAGCCACCGGCCGGCGAGCGTCCCCCGGACGATGTGGTGGAGCTGGTCGAGAACTGGTGGGACTGGGTCGGTTCCACCGACGAGGACACCTACCAGCGCCTCGGTCGCGAGGTGTGGGGCTTCCTGTCCGAGTATCTGGGCATGATCGGCACCGTCGGCAAGGCGGTGCGGCCCATCCTGATCAACAACCGCATACGCAACGTGCCCGAGGTGCTGCCGTTCTCGTTCGAGACCTACCTCTGGGTGCAGACCACGCCCTCGCAGTGGTTCATCCGCGAGTAGCGAGCCGGCGCAGCCGGGGCTTTCGCCGGAAGTAAGGAGATCAGATGAGTACCGACCTGCGCGGCACGCTCCTGTTCAAGAAGACCTTGGGCTGCCTGATGGCGGGATTGATCGGCGATGCGATCGGCACCGACACCGAAGGCATGGAGTACATCAGGATCGAGCGCCAATTCGGCTGGATCGACGACTTCGAGAGTGACGGCACCGACGACACGATCATGAAGGACCTGCTGGCCGAGGCGCTGATCGAGACCGACGGGTTCGCGCGGCTCGACGACTGGGCGCGCGTGTGGGTACGGCACCGCGACGTGTTCGTGGGCGAGAAGCGGGGCAAGTTCTTCGTCGGCGTGCCGCACGTGATGACCAAGATGGCGGACCTGGGGGTGACGCCGCGCATGGCCGCGCTCGGCACGCCGCGCAGCACCAGCTCCGGCATGTGCATCTCGCCGGTCGGCATCGTCAACGCCTGCAACCCCGAGCAGGCCGCGCGGCAGGCGTACAACATCGCAAGCCTGATCCACATGCACGAGGCGGGGGTGGTACACGACGGCGCCGCTTCGATGGCGGCCGCGGTGGCCGAGGCAATGAAGCCGGACGCCACCGTCGATTCGGTGGTCGAGGTGTCGCTGGACGCGATTCTGCCGGTCAGCGGACGGGAGACGCTGGAGCGCATGCGCGCCGTACTGGAGGTGGCACGCGCCACCGGCGAGTTCCATCGCTTCCGCGACGAGATCTACCGGCAGCGCGCCGTCTTCTTCCATCCCACCACCGACGGCCACTCCACCGAGATCATTCCGCTGTGCATCGGCCTGTTCCATGTCGCCGGCGGCGACACGGAGAAGACGATCGTCTACGCGGCCAACTTCGGGCGCAACACCGATACTATCGCGTCGGTTGCCGGGGCGGTGGCCGGCGCCCTGCAGGGGGTGGACGGCATGCGGCAGGATTGGGTCGGCAAGGTGCGGCGCGTAGCCGCGGTGGATCAGGATGAGCTGGCGGAGCAGCTCGCCGCGTGCGCGTTGCGCCGGCTCGACCGCGAACAGCAGGCCGCGCATGCGCTGAGCGAGGTGCTGTCGTGAGCGGCCCCGACCTCCGTTCGACGGTGCTGTTCGACAAGGCCCTCGGCTGTCTGGCCGGCGCCGCGCTCGGCGACGCCGCCGGTACTGCGGGCACGGGTGCGGAGTGCGGCGGCGGCCCGGACGCCGGTGGCGGGGTGCAGCTCGGTGGCCAGGGCAGCGGTGACAGCGTGGGGTTCGGCGACCACGGTGACGAAACCGCCATGGTCGAGATCGTGGCGCGCATGCTCGTGAACACCGGCGGCTGCGCCACCCTCGACGACTGGGCGCGGGCGATGCGGGACCACTCGCCGCGGTTCGGCAAGGACAGCGCGTTCTTCATCTCGGTGCAGCAGGTGTTCAGCGCCGTGGGCAGGAGCTCCTATCCGCCGCGTTACACCGGCCTCGGCACCATGCCCCATTCGACAGGCGCGGTGGCGATGGGACCGGTGGGCATAGTCAACGCCTGCAACCCGTGGCAGGCGGCCCTGCAGGCCTACGAGCTGGCGACCCTGCTGCACGTGTACGACGTGGGGTTCTGCCAGGACGCGGCGGCGGCGATTGCCGCTGCGGTCGCCGCCGCATGCCGCAAGGACGCCACCGTGGGGTCGGTGCTGGACGCCGCGGTCGACGTGATTCTGCCGATCAGCGGCACCGAGATGGCGGACCTGATCCGGCAGGCGCGACAGCTCGCCGAGGCGGCCGGCGACTTCGCACGCTTCCGCGACGAGATCTGCCGCCGCCGCGACGAATGGCTGCGCCCGCTGGCGGTCGACCCGCGCGAGACCGTACCCGTGGCGCTGGCGATCTTCGCGCTTGCCGAGGGCGACGTGGAGCGGTCGATTGGCTGCGCGGCGGGTTTCGGCCGCGCAGCCGATGCCATCGGCGCCCTCGCCGGCACGGTGAGCGGCGCCTTCTCCGGGGCCGACAGGATCAGCGCCGCGTGGCTGGCCGAACTGCAGGAGCACCGGACCAGACACGAGACGTTGGCCGGCGGCCTCGTGCGGGCCGCGCACGACAAGCTGCAGGCGCTACGATCCTCCGCGGCCGCCTTGCGCTCCACTGCCTCCTGACCGGGGCACTATAGGGAAGGACGAGTACCGCATCGAGCAACAGCACTTCGATCGCGGCGGCCGGAGAACGCACTCGTCAGCTCTGCCGGCAGATCGTCGAAGTCGGCGGCAATCTTTACGCGGGCCGTGCCAGCGGCCACCGCGCCTCGGCGTGCCGGCGTCCTGGTGGGGAACGAGCTTGGCCTCCGGCTTGCCTTGCCGGTCACGATTTCCTCCCCGCGTATTACGCGCTCCAGCAGGTGCGAGAAGTTGGTCTTGGCCTGATCGCCGCCTGGAGTGCTGCGCAGGTTTTTAGTAAGTTAGCGATGGGAGTGGAGTAATGCCGAATCAGCTTACTAGAGCACTGGGCGCCTTCGTCAACTATCCCGCCTTCCGCAGAGATGCCGCAACATTCTTGTCTCTGCCACGAGGCGCTGTCGACAGGCTCGTGTCTCTTGTCGAGAAACATGCCTCGTTCGATATACCACCACACGACCTGGACGAATTCGAGAAGGCATGCGACCTTACGGGGAAAGGCCGTCAAGTGTTGGGAGTCGCGCACGTGATCCGCTCCGCGGTTCAGGACATTGAGCGGCAGGAAACCCGTGACCAGGACCTGATCGATTTTGCTTCCCTGGTACAGGTTGAGCCGTTTACTCCCGAACACTTCTCCGGTTTCTTCTCGCCACTACCACAGTTGGAGAAGGAAAACGTCCGGAGTACAGCCATCGCACTAGCGCCGACTTTAGTGGACACGCGGCTATACAGCGACCTGCGCGTCATCCATCAGGCCTCCGGTTTAGATTGGGCGCTCGTACCGGTTGTGGTTGCGAGATTGGGATTCGATGAACCTGTAGCTGGGCAGCAAGCCCTGTTTGTTCAGCTCACAGAGGAGTCTCTCGCAGAGCTGAAGCAACAAGTCGAGCGAGTAGAGAAGACATTGCAGGCCATTCGTGATCGTTTGGGCGACCA
>CAYFXT010000156.1:0-7461 GCA_964346995.1 uncultured Spirochaetaceae bacterium
GGGCGTGACGGAGGAACGGCGCACGGCGCGCAGCGGGACTATCCCATGCTGCGCAATCGTGGTCTGCATTCGCCGTTCGAGCGATCCGGGGACCGACTTTGCGGACCGACCGGCTCTGGCACCCGGGTCAGCGTCGGGGTCGCTCCTCTGGCCGTCAGCATGGGATCGTCCTGGGCGTGCAGGGTAGGAACTTGCGCCGCCAGACCGGGTCGTCGTGATGGAAGTGGCAATGCGGGATGAGGTTGCGCGCCTCAGTTGTGCCGATGGTCGTCGAGGCCGCGGTGCGCGGCCTGCGGTGCGACCGCGCCGGAATCGGAGGAGGAGCGGCGCATGGCGCTGGAGGGGCGCCACCGCGTCTGCCTTGCTGCGGTCTGCAGCGCCTCCGCCGCGTGCCGTGCCGCATGGCCGGCCTTGCTCCGGCCGGCCTTGCTGCGGCCGACTTTGCTGCGGGCGCGGGCGCGCAGGTGTAGCAGACGGGTCCGGCGCGGCTCCGGCGCCAGCTCGGGTGCCGGCTGCGGCTGCCAGCCGGGTGGCCCGAACAGGTACATCAACCGCTGGCGCAGCGGGCCCGGACGGGCAACGTCGCGGAACATGGCGCGCGCCTCATGGAAGGTCAGCGTGACCGGATTGTGCGAGCCGACGTTCCTGGTGAGGCCGTACACCACCGGCTCCAATTCCGGCTCGTAGGTGCCGAACAGGTGATCCCAGAAGATGAACATGGCGCCGTAGTTGCGGTCCAGATACTGAGGATTGGAGCCGTGATGGACCCGGTGATTGGAAGGGGTGTTGAGGATCCTGTCGAGGAAGCCGAGCTTGCCGACCAGCTCGGTGTGCACCCAGAGCTGATACAGGGTGGTGATGGAGTTGATTGCCAGAATCGCCTCGGGACGGAATCCCAGCAGCGCCAGCGGCAGCATGAACAGAAAGTGCAGCGGCAGAATGAACAGGTTGAGACGCACCGCTACCGAGAAGTTGTACTTCTGCGACGAATGGTGAGTTACGTGGAACGCCCACATGAAGCGGCTGCGGTGCCCCAAGCGGTGGAACACGTAGTAGATGAAGTCGTTGACCACGACCAGGGCCGCCCACGAGTACCACGACAGCCCCATGTCCAGTGGAGCGAAGCGGTGCAGAAAGGCAAACATGAGGAGGAAGACAGCCTTCATGGCCGCCGCCATGAACAGGTCGCCGAGCGCCAGCGCGAAGTTGGCCGCCGTATCCTTGAGCTCGTAGGTTCGCAGGTTGTGCACCCAGCTCACCGCCGTCTCGATACCGATCAGCGCGAAGAAGCCGATCGCGATGACAGCCTCCAGGCTCACGCGGCGCAGCCCTCTGCATTAGTGCAACGGAGAACGGTCGTCACCCGATTTCACCATACGGGAACGGTCGGTTTCGGGTCAACCGAAACGCTTTGCGGTGCCAGGGTGATCCCATGCTACCGGATGGGGCAACGACGAACGCCGACTCGGTCATCGAACTCCGTTTCGTGGCAGGAATCCGTCGGGCCTCGGTCAGCTTGTGAGTGACAGCCCACGATTTTCGTAGCATGGGATAGTCCTGTGCGGTGCCTCATCGCCGGAGGCTCAGCGCGTCGCCGAAACGGGCCGGCGGTACGTCGCGACGGTAGCCAGAAAATGGCGGTGCAGACGCCGGTCGGCGGTCAGCTCGGGATGAAACGCGGTGGCCAAGTGGGGGCCCTGCTGCACCGCTACCGCCCGTCCGTCGGGCAGCCGCGCCAGTACCCGTACCGCGGTCCCCGTTGCTTCCACTATCGGGGCGCGAATGAAGACCGCATGCAGCGGCGGTCCTGCCAACTCCGCCACTGCCAACTCGGTTTCGAAGCTGTCGACCTGGCGACCGAAGGCGTTGCGGCTCACCACCATGTCGATGATGCCGAGCGGCTCTGGCCGCGGATCGGAAAGACGCTTCGCGAGCAGCACCATGCCGGCACAGGTCCCCCAGGTGGGCAGCCCGGCTGCCAGACGTTTACGCAACGGCTCGCGCAGCCGATAGCGGTCGAGGAGCAGTGCCATGGTCGTGCTCTCGCCGCCGGGAATGATCAGGCCGTCGAGCGCGGCCAGTTCCTGCGGCAGGCGTACCAGCCGGACCTGGACACCCAACTCGGAGAGGGCGGCGCAGTGCTCGGCGAAATCGCCTTGCAGGGCCAGAATGCCGATCAGCACGCAGCCGCCGGTCGTCGGGGCGTTACCAGCCGCGAACGGCGAGCTGTTCCGTATCGGGGATCTCGTGCACGTCCAGGCCCGGCATGGCGGCGCCGAGACCGCGCGACACATCGGCCACGATCGCCGCGTCCTGATAGTGGGTGGTGGCCTTGACGATCGCGTCGGCCATCCGCGCCGGGTGCTCGCTCTTGAAGATCCCGGAGCCAACGAACACGCCGTCCACTCCCAACTGCATCATCAGCGCGGCATCGGCCGGCGTGGCGATGCCGCCGGCAGCGAAGTTGACCACCGGCAGCCGGCCGTGGTCGCGGATTTCCCGGAGAATCTGCAGCGGGGCTCCCAGCCGCTTCGCCTCGGCCATCAGTTCCGCTTCCTCCAGGGTCCCGACACGGCGAATCGCGCCGAGCACGGTGCGGGCGTGGCGTACCGCCTCGACGACGTTGCCGGTACCCGCCTCGCCCTTGGTGCGGATCATCGCGGAACCCTCGGCGATGCGGCGCAATGCCTCGCCGAGATCGCGGCAGCCGCACACGAACGGCACCGTAAAGTCATGCTTCCACACGTGGTTCGTCTCGTCGGCGGGGGTCAGCACCTCCGACTCGTCGATGTAGTCGACGCCGAGGGCTTCCAGCACCTGCGCCTCGACGAAGTGGCCGATGCGACACTTGGCCATGACCGGAATCGATACCGCCTCCTGGATCTCGGCGATCCTGACGGGATCCGCCATGCGCGCCACGCCGCCGGCGGCGCGAATCTCCGCCGGCACCCGCTCCAGTGCCATGACTGCGCATGCACCGGCGTCCTCGGCAGTCCGGGCCTGATCGGCGGTCACCACGTCCATGATGACGCCACCCTTGAGCATCTGCGCCAAGCCTGCTTTCACCGTCCAGGTTCCGGTCTTCTGGTCGCCGTTTACCACGCTGGTCGTTCTCCTGCTGGGAACACCCGCCATCCGCGGGAGGATGGAAACAATATAGGTCCGGCCGCGCGCATGTGACAACGCTATCGCGCAGCGCGCGGAGCCTGGTGGAACACACAGGCGGAGACAACTACGCTGTCGCGAGGCGTGGCGCGGGGCTCCGGCGAGGCTCGTCAGCGCGTTCGGTTTCCGCTACGGTAGCGATGATGGGGGCTTCGGCTTCACCAGGTCAGGCGCTGTCGCGGCGGGTGGCGCAGATCCGCGCGCGCGTAGCAGCCGCGGCGGCGCGCAGCGGCCGCCCTGCAAACGCGGTACGGGTGATGGCGGCGACCAAGACACGATCGCGCGCGACGGCGCTGGCAGCGCTGGCCGCGGGCGCCGACTTGGTAGGCGAGAATCGCGTGCAGGAGGCGGCCGCCAAGTTTGGTCACCCGCTGCCCGACGCGGAATTGCATCTGATCGGACATCTGCAACGCAACAAGGCGCGCGCCGCGGTGCGGCTGTTTCACACCGTGCAGTCGATCGACAAGCTGACCACCGCACAGGCGTTGCAAGGGGCGCTGCAGGCTGAGGAGCGGACCATGGACGTGCTGCTGGAGCTGAACACCACCGGCGAGCCGGCCAAGCACGGGTTTCGCACTGCCGACGAGCTGCGGCGCACGCTCGATGCCGTGGCGGCCCTGGACCGTCTGCAGGTGCGTGGCCTGATGACCATGGCGGCGTGGGGTGCCGATGCCGCCGCGGTGCGCGCCAGCTTCCGTTCGCTGCGCTCGCTGTTCGATAAGCTGGCACCGGGACGGCCCTGCTTCGACACCCTCTCCATGGGTATGAGCGACGACTACGAGATCGCCGTCGAGGAGGGGGCTACGCTGGTGCGCCTGGGTACGGTGCTGTTCGGCCCGCGTGCCGCGCCATGACGCGGCACGGCAGGTCGGCGCTGCTGCTGGCCCTGTTGTTCATGCTCGGCGGTGTGGCGCGAACACCCGCGCAGGAGTCGGCACCGGTCCCGGAACCCTATGATCCAGAAGAGTTCTCCACTTCGTTACGCGACCTGCGTCGGGCCGAGATCGTGGCGCTGGGCTCCTATCCCTTTACCCTGCTGTTCACCGTCGTAGTGTACGACTACGCACGTTGGGCGGGCCTCGGCTTCGACACGGAGCAGGCTCCGTTCCGCCGCGGTCTGGACGAGGATCCGTTCGACGACGACGAAAAGGTCGCCATCGCCCTGGCGGCGGCCGGCGTGGCAGTGGGCATCGCCGTGGCGGACTACCTGCTGGGCAGGGCGGTTGAACACGAGCCGCCGGAGCTGGCGCCCGCTCCGGTCTCCTCCGCTACCGCGATACCGGTGCCGTACACGGGCGTACTGCCGCCGTCGCTTGCGACGTTGGCCGGGGCCGTTACGCGGTGATGGCGGGAGCGCACTCCGGCTGCACCACCGTCGCCGTCGAGGTGGACCGCCATGGCGCCGGTCAGCGCGCCGACCTCTACCTGAGCCCGCGCATCGGAGCCGGCTCGCGCAGTCAGTTCCGGTTGCGTCTGGCGGAGATCAGGGTCAACGGTCAAACTGCCAGACCGAGCGCTCGCCTGGTGCCCGGCGATCGGGTCGAGGTGGTGTTGAAACCGCCGCCGGCGGTGGTCGTGTTGCCGGAACCGCTGCCGCTTGCGGTGTTGCACGAGGACGACGACGTCGCGGTGATCGACAAGCCGAGCGGTGTGGTGGTGCATCCTGGCAGCGGCAACCGCGCCGGGACGCTGGTGGGCGCGTTGCTGTATCGCTACCGCGATCTCGCCGAGCAGTTTCCCGACTCGCCACGGCCCGGGATCGTGCATCGCCTCGACAAGGACACCTCCGGCGTGATCATCGTTGCCAGACACGCCGCCGCCCACGCCCATCTCGCCCGCCAGTTCAGCGCGCGCCGGGTCGGCAAGTTGTACCTCGCCTGGGTCGCCGGGCGTCCGATCCCCGGCGTGGGGCGCATCGCCACCCGCCTGCGGCGAGATCCCGCCAACCCGCTGCGCGTTCGGGTCAGTCAGGAGCAGGGCAAGGCGGCGGTGACGCGGTACCGGGTACGCGCCACCGTACGCGGCGCATCGCTGATGGCGCTGCGGCCACTGACCGGGCGCACGCATCAACTGCGCGTCCACATGCGCTGGCTCGGGCACCCGATCCTGGGTGACCCGCTGTACGCCGGACGTGCCAAAGGGACGGTACCCCGCCTGCTGTTGCACGCCTACCGCCTCGCCATCGTGCTGCCCGGTGCCGCCGCCCCTACCAGCTTCGAGGCGCCCCTGCCGCACGACTTCACACTGCCCGGAGCCGAGCCGACCCGCGTGTAAGCGCTCTTACCACTTGGCGGGAATGCACCCGTCGTTGATGCGCAACACGGTGTCATCGGCCCGCTCGAGCTCGACTTCGCCATCGGGAAGCGAGCGCAGGATACCGTGCAGCTTTTCGCAGAACACCGTAATGCTGCCCGGCGTCCGCACCTCGACCGGTATCGCTGCCCCGTCTTGCAACTTGGTGGCGGCGTTGTGCGTCATCGCTCGTCGTTCGGCCACTGCAGGGCCGGATTGAACGTGCGCTCCACCCCCACCGTGGTCGGTGGGCCGTGGCCCGGCAGGATCGTCACCCGGTCGGGCAGCGTCAGGACGCGTTCGTGAATCGCTGCCACGAGCGCCGCGCGCGCCTCGGCATGCGGTGTGCCGCCGAGTGCCCCCGCCAGCAGCGCATCGCCGGTGAACAGCAGATCGCCGGTAAGGAACGCCACACAGTCGTCGGTATGCCCGGGGAGGGCACGTACCTCGAACGTAAGCCCGCCCACCGTGAGCCGCTCGCCGTCGTGCACCCGTCGATCGACCTGTTTGCCGGAGCCATACACACGCGCGCGGTACACGCTCAGCACGGTAGCGACGCCGCCGCAGTGGGCGCGGTGGCCGTGCGTGAGCAGAACCGCGGCGATCTCCAGGCCGGCCTGCTCGATCCGCGTCAGCAGGCTGGCCGGGAAGTGACCGGGATCGATCAACGCGGCAGGGCCACCCGCCTCCGGCGCCACCACGTAGGTATTGGCGAACCCGGTCTTGACGTGGCAGGAGAGCAGCCTCATCCGAACACCGTGACCAGTCAGCCCCGCACGCATTGGTTCCTGGCGTTCGGCGTCACGGACCGGTATCGCTTGCTGACCTCGAAGCCGGTGGTCAGCAGGCGATACCGGGCATCGGCCAAATGCCGAGGCCGATCCCCGAGCCCTCGTCCGTGTCACGGTGGAATCGCGCTTTGCTCATCTACAGGTGCGCCTCCTCGGTATTGCAGTAACGCAGATCGACGTCGGTCAGCGCTGCCGACTCGAAGTGCACGTGGTACAGATTGCAGTCCTGCAAGTCGACCCGTTGCAGTTGCGCGCCGATGAAGCGGCACGAGGTGAGGTCGCTGCCACGAAAGCTGGTTCCGGTGCAGGCCAGGCCGACGAAGTTGTTGCGCGGCAGCTCGGAGCGGCGAAAGTCGCACGCCCGAACAACAGCCCCGGCAAAGACGCACAGCGTGACCCTCGACTCGCGCAGTGAACAGGAACTCAGGGTGGCGAAGTCGAGGTAGACACGGCGCATGTGCACGCCGTCGAGGTGGACATCGTCCCACGCCGAGCGCGAGAAGCGGCACCCGACAAACTCCCGGCCGCGCAGATCCAGGCCGCGGCAGCGCACCCCGGAGAGATTGATCCCCTGCAGCCGTTGCGAGCCGGCCAGCAGGGCGACCGCTTCCGCTTCGTACGCAGCGCGATCGGCGCAATGGTCGGCGCAGCGGGAGCTCCCGTACACCGCGTATGCCGTGCAGCCGTCGTACCTGCAGACCGGGAAGGTCGCCACCACACCGCCAAGTTACGCCAGCTCAGGAGCGCGGCGCAACCGCGCACCCCGGCCCGAAGCGGCCGAAACCCGAATCGCCGTCCCGAACGGGTGGTGCATTCGGACCACCGTGGCGAACCCCGAGCTCCGCGTCTATCCGTATCTGCTGCGCGGTCTTGCCCTGCGGCGGGTACCGCTCGATCGCCTCCTCGTCCAGGTCGATATCGAGTCCGGGGCGGTCAGGCACCAGGATGTGATCATCCTCGATCACCAGTTGCCCGGTCATGACCTCGTAGCGCTGCGGGACGTCGGCAGGGGTCGCGAGCAGGTGGATGGCCGCCACCTCCGCCACCGGGCCGAGGGAGCCCTGGTGCGGGCAACCATCACCTGGTGCGCCTGCGCGCCGCCCCCGATGATCCTCTTCACCGACGGTGAACGGAAGCGTCGACGTCGGTGTCCATGCATTGCGCGTCCTGCTTGACGTGTTTGGCCATGATGTGCTGTGATTTTGCATTCAAG
>CAYFXT010000157.1:0-7458 GCA_964346995.1 uncultured Spirochaetaceae bacterium
GACCGCGAAGATCGATCCCGACGAAGCGGTCAGGGCCGCGCTGCTTGACCAACTCGCATTGTGCGGTACTATCATTTCAGGACAAGGATGAGGGAGGCTCAATAACTTGGCGATCGATGACGAGCCCCAAGATCTCCTGCTCCCTGCCTACACGGAGCCGCGCGAGGGCGAAGAGAGATTGCGACGCAGTGGAAAAGGGCGGCAGGCCTTTAAGAAGCTGCGACGCGAACTTTCTGAGGAAGAGCTTTCGAACCCGGGCACCCTGAGAATGATTCTCGACCAGCATGACCAGTTAGTGGAGGAGAACGATGACCTACGAGAAATCAGGGAGCGCTTCCATGTATGCGATAAGGATGCAGCAGTACTTCGGGAGCGGCTAAAGAAGTCGAATGCGCAAGACATTGTTCTCGGTGCCACGCTGGTAGGTGGGTCTTTGGTGCTCGGTCATCTGCCATCACTGTGGTCAACGCAACCGACCGGATGGGTTGCTTTGGTGGTTGGAACGATACTCGTTGTGGGATCGGTCGGGGCACGGTTGGTTTTGAGATGAAAGTGCAGATTCAATTCGTTGCAGACAAGGGGGACCGTAACCGCGAAAGACTCGTACTTCGTGTGCTACGTAATGCCGATATCGGCGATTTCATACTCATTCGCGCGCGATTCGAAGGTAATCAGGTCACGACTGAAGTCGTGAATACGTTCTGGTTTCCCTACGAGGCCGTCAAGGCAGGCGATGTTGTCGTTGTCTATAGCAAGTCTGGGAACGACAAACAGAAGACGATAGAGGATAATCGTACGGCACTTTTTCTATTGGGGACAGGACTCGCCACTATGGGCCGACGAGAGTGTCGCTCCGGTGTTGCTCTATGCGCCGGAGTGGGTCAGTAAAGCTCCTCAAGAATTGACTGCGCGGCCGGCCTGAGGCCAAGGCTCCGGCGAAAGCAAGCCTCTGAAACCGACACCAAGCCGGACAGCCCCCGCCGGCTCTCTTGCGCCATATGTCACTCCACGACGGCGGACCGCGGGCTGTCGATCTGAGTCGGTCCGACTTGCCGGACGGGGTGCTGGATACAACACAGGGCGTCCTGAACGCGTCTCACGATGCCGCGATTCGACAGATCGCGCCGAAGGGAGCAGGCCGCCTGCGATCGAGTTGAAGCACGGAACGGTAACGAGTACGAATCTCGCGGAGTCAGCAACCAATAACGGCCGTGGTACTTACGCTCCACGGCCGTGCGGCGCGAACACCCCCGTTCGTCACTAGCGGCGGCCGAGCAAGCTGTACCAATTCTCGCGTCTGTTTGACAGCAGTCGGCGCATGCCCTACCGTGGCCGGGTAGGAGGATGGACATATGAAAAGAGTCCTGTTGATGGCAGCGGTCGTGCCGCTGATGGTCGCTTCGGCCTGGGCCGACTACAAGGAAGCTCCCATGCTTGCGGCACGGGTCGCTGCGGGTGAACTTCCACCCGTCGAGGGACGGCTGCCGCTGGAGCCGAAGGTGCGCAAGACCTTTCACGAGGTGGGCACCTACGGAGGCCAGCTCATCGTGTTCAGCAGTAACCCGAATCCGTGGGCGCCGCTGGTGGGAGAGAATCCCGAGGGAACTCCGACCCCGATCCGGATGGGCTTCGACGGATCGCTGGAGCCGGATCTGGCGCTGAACTTCAATCTCTCCGACGACTACCGGACCTTCACGCTGACCCTGCGCGAGGGAGCGAAGTGGTCCAACGGCGATCCCTTCACGGCCGAGGATTTTTCGTTCCACTTCAATGACATGCAGAAGGCGGAGCTGGGCTACGTGTGGGGAATGCCCGCGCAAGTCATGTCCGTCACTGCCTTGGACGATGTTACGGTGGTGATCGAATACAGCGAGCCCTACCCCAAGGTGCAGAACGACCTGGTGACCTACAAGGGCACCGACTGGACGCTCTACCAGCCGAGCACCTGGTTGAAGCAGTGGCACGCCGAGTACAACGAAAATGCCAACGCGAAGGCGAAGGAAGAGGGATTCGAGAACTGGCAGGAGGCGTTCGCCGATCACTCGACCTTCTGTTGCCCGCAGCGCGACATCGAGCGGCCTACGATGGCGCCGTTCATGCTCGCCGACGTACAGCCCACCTTCCGCCTCAAGGAACGCAACCCCTACTACTTCGCAGTCGACAGCGCGGGACAGCAGCTTCCCTACATCGACTCGGGTCTGATCCAGATCATATCCGACCGCGAGGCGAGGAGCCTGAAGATAATCGGCGGTGAAGCGGATTTCGCGACGATCCCCCTGGACGTCTACCCGCTGCTGTTGCAGGGGCAGCAGGCCGGCAACTACAAGCTCAACCTGATCGAGGCCTGGTTCGAGGGCACCGGTTTGGCGTACGCGTTCAACCTCAACATCAAGGACGAGGCGAAGCGGCCGTTCTTCGAGAACGTCGAGTTCCGGCGCGCGATCTCGCTGGCGATCGACCGCGAGCGGATCAACGAGGCGCAGTGGCTCGGCCAGGGCACGCCGTCGCAGATGACCATTACCAAGCTGGCCAGCATCTACCGGCCGGAGTGGGGCGAGGACCATCCCTACGCGCGCCATGACCCGGACGAGGCGAACCGCATGCTCGATGCGCTCGGTCTGGACAACCGCAACGCGGATGGCATCAGGCTGCTGCCCAACGGCGAGCCGTTCATCGTGATCAACGCGTTTAGCGGCAAGACGCCGTTACGGGCGTACGAACTGGTGAAGGAAGACTTCGAAGCGGTTGGCATCGACCTGGAACTGCGGCCCGCGGACGGCAGCGTGATCGACCAGGGCATGTCGGGCGGAACGATCGACTTCGTGCGCTGGAACGAGACCATCGGCGAGTTTCAGGACTACCTGAGCGGCGGCGGCGGCCACACTCAGTCACTGTCCCACATGGCGAGACAGTACTGGGACTGGTGGCAGGAGATGAACAAGCGGCGAACGGGAGCATCCAAGGAGACCGGTGACCTGCCGGGCGAAGAGCCGCCGCCGGAACTGATGGAGTACTTCGAAACGCAGATCGTGCAGAGCAAGAAGCACCCCTACGGCAGCCCCGAACAGAAGCGGCTCAGTTCCAAGGCGTGGGAGCTGCAGGCCGAATACCTGTGGAACATCGGCGTCGTCCAGGCCGCCCCGATGGTGATGGTGTACCGCTCGAATCTGGCCAACGTGCCGGACAAGGTGCCCCCGTTCTTCGAGGGCGACATCGGCTTCAACCTCTACACCGACCAGATGTTCTTCAAGAACTGAGGTTCTTCAAGAACCGACGACAGGAAGCTTGCAACTACGGCGGTCGTCCCCTCCCCGGGGCGGCCGCCTCCTGAAGAAACACCCGCCGTTTCTGCCATGCCAACGCCGGGCGCCGGCCCTGCAGCCCGGCAGGATAGCTCCTTAGAAACACCCGCTGTTTCTGCCATGCCAACGCCGGGCGCCAGCCCGGTGGGATAGCTTGACAGCGACCATTGACCGTCCTACGCTCGCGCGATGGCCAGTTATATCGGGCGGCGTCTGTTCTACATGGTCCTGCTGCTGATTATGCTGTCCTTCGTCGCGTTTTCGGTGATCCAACTGCCGCCGGGCGACTGGATCGACAACTTCATCTACTACATGGAACGGTTCGGCGTGACGCTGGACGAGTCGGCCATCGAATCGCTCAACAAGCGCTGGGGTTTCAAGGAACCGTTCTACGTCCAGTACTGGAAGTGGATCACCAACATCATATTGCGCGGCGACTTCGGCGAGTCGGCCACCCACAACAGACCGGTCGCCGACCTGATCGGCGAGCGCATCCTGCTGTCGATCGTCCTGTCGCTGTCCACCATGGTAGTTACCTACCTCATCGCGGTGCCGATCGGGATCTACTCGGCGACCCATCCCTACTCGGTCGGTGACTACTCGGGCGCCGTATTCGGGTTCATGGGCCTGGCCACGCCCAACTTCCTGCTGGCGCTCATCCTGATGTTCCTGTTCCAGCGTTACTTCGGGTGGAGTCCAGGCGGCCTGTTCTCACCCGAGTACCTGGTGGCGCCGTGGAGTTTCGCCAAGGTGATCGACCTGATGAAGCATCTGCCGGTGCCGCTGTTCGTGATCGGCACCGCGGGCACGGCCGGCATGATCCGCGTGCTGCGCACCACGCTCATGGACGAACTCGGCAGGCAGTACGTGGTGACCGCGCGTGCCAAGGGGGTCGGCGAGGGCCGGCTGTTGTTCAAGTACCCGATCCGGCTGGCGATCAATCCGATGGTGTCCGGATTGGCGGGCCTGCTGGCGGGCATCGTCTCCGGCGAGGCGCTGGTGTCGATCGTGCTCAGCCTGCCCACGGTCGGGCCGCTGTTGCTGACCGCGCTGCTGGAGCAGGATCTGCAGATTGCCGCCAGCCTGATACTGTTCCTGGGATCGCTGGGGCTGTTCGGCACGCTGATATCGGATCTCCTGCTGGTGGTGGTTGATCCGCGCATCCGGTTCGAAAAGCAGATGTGATGAGCACCGAGACTCGGGCGCCGACAGCTTCTGCCGCGACCAGGCGGACCGAGGAAGAACGGGAACAGTACTACGTCGCATCGCACTGGGAGCTGATGCGGCGCAAGTTCGCGCGCCACAAGCTGGCGGTGGTGTCGGCGGTGATTCTGGCCGTGCTGTACTTCACGGCTGCCTTTGCCGAATTCTTCTCGCCTTACGACAAGATTCGGAGCCGGACGGAACTGGCGCTGCTGCCACCGACGCGGGTGCACCTGTTCCATGATGGGAAACTGCAGCGGCCGTTCGTGTACGGCTTGGCGCAGGAGCGCGACCCAGCGACGTTCCTGCTGGTGTTCTCCGAAGACCGGGAGACGCGTTATCCGATCAGATTGTTCGTCAAGGGGGACCCTTACAAGCTGTGGGGCCTGTTCGAGACCAGCCTGCACCTGTACGGCGTCGACGATCCGGGGGTGGTCTACCTGTTCGGCGCCGACGATCTCGGCCGCGACGTGTTCACCCGCGTCATTCACGGCGCCCGGATCTCGCTCTCCATCGGCCTGGTCGGCATCGCGCTCAGCTTCGTGCTCGGCGCCCTGCTCGGCGGCGCCTCCGGCCTGCTCGGCGGCGGCGTGGACCTGATCATCCAGCGCATCGTGGAGTTCATCGAGGCGATGCCCGGGCTGCCGCTGTGGATGGCGTTGGCGGCGGCAATACCGCTGGAGTGGCCTCCGGTGACCAAGTACTTCCTGATGTCGGTGATCCTGTCCATTCTCGGTTGGACCGGGCTCGCGCGCACGGTGCGCGGCAAGATCCTGCAGCTCAGGGAAGAGGACTTCGTCACGGCGGCGCAGGTAGCCGGCACCACCAACTACCGGATCATCACCGGGCACATGCTGCCCAACTTCGTCGGCTACCTGATCGTACACGTCACCCTGGCGATACCGGGGATGATCATCGGCGAGACCGGCCTCAGTTTCCTGGGTCTGGGTCTGACCTCCCCGACGGTAAGCTGGGGTGTCGCACTGCAGCAGGCCTCCAACGTGAGCGTGATCGCATTGAACCCGTGGCTGCTGATTCCGGGGATCTTCGTGGTGGTGACGGTGCTGTGCTACAACGCCGTCGGCGACGGCCTGCGCGACGCCGCCGATCCCTACAAGTAGTGCCGCAGCCGGACATCGTGGCGCGCCGCGCAGCCTCGGAGGTCAGTCGCTGGAATCGTTGCCGGCGACGCGGGTCGCCGATCAGGCGTCGTGCCAGGCTTGCTCCCACGGGGTTCCGACCAGAGGTTCTCCACCCGGGTCGCGCGGGCCGAGGCGGCTGATCTTGCGCTTGTAGCCAGCCAGGGAGAGCTTGTCGGGGCTGAGGGTGGTCTCCTTGCTGATGGCGCGGGTGAAGGCGTCCGCGAAACGCTCCAACTTGGCGGCTTCGTCGGCCGGAACGCGCTTCGGCCACGGTCCTTCGTTGACGGTTACGTCGCGCAGTTCCTGCTCGGACGGGATCGCTGCCGGCGCCGGCCAGGTACGGAAGTGCGCCCCCCTGAATGAGGCGGCGTCCCCCCGTGCGTGGGCGAGACCCGAGGTCCGCTCCCATTCCAGGGTGCGTTCCCGGAGTGCGGCGGTGAGCTCCGGCTGCGCGGCCGCCAGGTTGGTACGCTCGTACGGGTCGGCGCGCAGGTCGTACAGCTCTTCGCGCCCGCCGTCGCAGGCAAACAGTGCGTACTTGTAGCGTCGCGTACGCACGGCGACCCAGCGGCGCGCGCCCTGGCCGTAGTCGATCACGTAATCGTTGCGCCCGGAGGCGAGGCCACCGCCGGGGGTGCCGAGCAGGCTCTCGCCGGGCAGTGGCCCGTGCTCGTCAGGGTAGTCGAGCCCCAGCTCCGCCACCAGCGTCGGCAGCACGTCGGTCAGGCCGACCGGATCGTCGCAGATGGTGCCGGCGTGCGTCCGTCCCGGCCAGCGCAGCAGCAACGGCACGCGTACCGAACCCTCGTAGGGACAGTTCTTCTGCGACAGGCCGTGGTCGCCGAGCATCTCGCCGTGATCGGCGGTGAACAGCACTACCGTGTTCTGCTCCAGCCGCAGCTCCTGCAGCGTCGCCATGATGCGCGCGATGCCGTCGTCGACCTGGCCGATCAGTCCGTAGTAGAGGGCGCGGATGCGGCGCATGCGATCGGGATCGCGATGGGCGCCGTCGAGGCGGGCACGGTGCGGCCACAGTGCGGACGGGAGGTCGCCGACCGGCCGATCGGCGTACTCCGGCAGCGGCATGATGGCGGGATCGTACAACTCGTCGTACGGCTCGCTGGGCGCGAACGGCGGATGTGGCGCAATCCAGGAGGACCACAGGAAGAACGGCTGGTCAGGGCGGTAGCGGGCGTGCTCGCGCAGGAACTCGATGGAGCGGTCGGTCACCCAGTTGCTGGCACTGTGCTGCACCGGCACGCCGCTGGTCTGCGGCTGGAAGTACAGCAGGTCGCGCATGCCCTTGGGAAAGCGCGCCTGCACGCCGGCACCGTGCAGGTAGCGCAGGTAGTCGTCGTCGAAGCGGTGTGCCACCCCTTCCTCCATGGTGCGCAGCTCGCGGAAGCCGTAGGAGCGCCCGCGGAAGTGCATCTTGCCGACGCCGTGGGTCCAGTAGCCGGCGCGCAACAGCAGACCCATAATGGTCGGCAGCTCGGGGATCGGACCGGGCAGGGCGCTGTTGTCCACCCAGTGGGTGCGCGCCGCCCGGTGGCCGGTGAGGAAGCTCATGCGCGAAGCCACGCACACCGGCGTGGAGGCGCAGGCATTGGCGAAGCGCACCCCGGAGGCTGCGATGGCGTCCATGGCAGGTGTGCGCAGGATCGGGTTGCCGGCGCAGCCCATGGCATCGGCGCGCTGCTGATCGGTCATCAGCACCAGAATGTTGGGCCGTTCACTCACTTCCGAAGACCGGAATCCTCGCGTGGCACGGTGCGCTTCTGCAGGATCAGATCACCCCTCCGTTCTACGAA
>CAYFXT010000158.1:0-7405 GCA_964346995.1 uncultured Spirochaetaceae bacterium
GCTGGCTCTGACTCTGTTCTACCCGGTCATGCTGCTGGCGTTCGGCGACCCCGACGTCGGGCCCATGGCGACCAGCTACGTGGGCCTGTTCCTGCTCGGCAGCGCCTGCCTCGCGGCGGGGCTCTTCGCCTCGTCGATCACCGCCAACCAGATCGTGTCCGCGGTGGTGGCCGGCGGCATTCTGTTCGGGTTGTGGTTTCTCGGCGTCCTCGCCAGCTTGGCTCCGGGAGCGTTGGGCGATGCCCTGTCGCTGTTCTCGCTGGCCACCTATTTCACCGACTTCGAGCGCGGCATCGTGGACACCCGGGCCGTAGTCTACTACCTCAGTGTTACGGTGCTGTTTCTGTACCTTTCCGTTCGTTCGATTGAAGTGGGGAGATGGCGCTGATGCAAGGTTCGATTCTCGCCATCGTCGGCTTGGTGACGTTGTTCGTCGCCTGGGTGATCGGCTTCGTCCTGCCACAGATCCGCTTCGTCACCTACCTCATCGTCGGACTCGGCGCAGCGCTGGTCGCCGCCGCGGTAGTGCTCGACTTCCGGCGACTGGGGGGCGCGCTGGCCAGTCGCCGCGGTCTGTTCGGCTTCGGCGCCGGCGCCGGCATGGCGCTGGTCCTGGGCATCGTGCTCATGGCCAACGCCATCAGCGTACGCGTGAACCACCGCTTCGACTTTACCGGCCTGTCGCAGTTCACCCTGACCACCCAGACCAAGGAAGTCCTGACGGAACTGGAGGAGTCGGTCGAGGTGGTATCCTTCTTCAACCCCACCGACCCGCGCCTGCTCGGCCTCCGCGACTTCGGCCACAGTCTGCTCAAGGAGTATCAGACCTACACCGACCAGCTTACCCTGCGCAGCGAGGATCCCGAGTTGCGCCCCGACTTGGCGCGGCAATACCGCATCGGCCCGGCGGCGGCCAGCCTCGGCACCATGGTGTTCGTGGGCAGCGCCGGGCAGCGGCAGGTGTTCGGCCCACAGATCGGCTTCGAGGCCGAGCACGCCTTCACCAGCGCGATCCTGGAGGTGACCGGCACCCGGCAGCGGATCATCTACTTCCTCACCGGCCATGGCGAGAGCAGGATTTCGGGCGACTACGACAGCGCGCGCAGCGGCCTGCGCGACAACCTGTTCTTCGTGGCCGAGCTCGACCTGCTGCGCTCGGGGGGGGTGCCGGACAACGCCGCCGCCCTCGTGATCGCCGGTCCGCGGCAGCCGATCGCCGCCAGCGAGCTGGCGCTGCTCGACGAGTATCTGCAGCAGGGAGGACGGCTGCTGTTGCTGCTGAACCCCGACCCGCAGGACGAGCTGCGCGAGCTGCTGCGCAAGTGGTGGCTCGAGGTGGGCGACGGCACGCTGGTCGATCCTGCCTCGCACGTCGTGCCCAACGTGGACAATCCGCTGGTGGCGCGCAATCGCAACGGCCTCCAGTTGACCGACCTCTATTTCCCCGGAGTGACCGCGGTGTTGCCGCTGCCTGGCCAGCCGGACGAGGTCGAGACCTTGCCCCTGGCGTGGACGACGCCGGACGGCTGGCAGGAACTCCGGCCGTTTACGGACGCTTCGCCGGAGTTCGATCCCGAGGAAGATCTCCAGGGACCACTGGCGATGGGCGTGCTGCTGGTTCGCCAGCCGCCCGGCGAGGATGACCCGGCTTTGGCGACCCGGCTTGCCGTGATCGGCGACTCCGACTTCGCGGCCAACCAGCACTTCCGCAACGGTGGCAACAGCGACCTGTTTCTGTCCCTTGTGAACCAGCTCGCGTACGGCGAGGAAATCATCTCGGTGGACCGCAAGGTGCTGCCGGTGCGCCGGCTGGTGCTCAGCCCGGAGGAAGCCCGCTTCTTCAATCTCGCCAGCGCGGGGTTGCTGCCGCTCCTGGTGCTGATCGCCGGAGCGCTGGTGTGGTGGCGGCGGCGCTAGGAGCTGTCGGATTGGCGCGGCAGGCGTATCCGACAGGGCTCCGTACGGTACGGCGAGGCTGGGCCGGAAGCGGCTCCGCAGGCCACGGTTGCGGGACGACGAGCGCATGCAGCGGCTGTTGAAACTACGTTCGCTGCTGCTGCTGGTCGTGGTCGCAGGAGGTTTGGCGGTAGGGCTCTACTACGCGACCCGTCCGAAACCGCAGCCGCGCCCCGAACCACGCCCCTTCGTCTGGGGGTTCGACATGATGGATCTGGTCCATCTGGAGATCGAGCTGTCGCGGGCCGGCATGCGAGAGAAGTGGAAGCGGGGCGAGGATCGGCAGTGGTACTTCGACGACGAAGAGGGGCAGCCGGTGAACCGGGACCGTTGGGGCGGCGGGGTGGCGCTGCTGGTGAGCGGCCCGGGCGCCAACCGCCGTATCGCAGAGGAGGCAACGGCCGAGCAGTTGGAGCTGTTCGGCCTCTCCGAGCCGCAGATGACGCTCGGCCTCACGCTGATCGAAGGCGACCGCGTGGAAGTGATCGTCGGCGACGCCACGCCGGACGGACGCAGCTACTACATCAAGGAAATGACCGACAGCGACATCTATACCGTGGACTTCACCTGGTATCGCGTGTTGGAGCGGCTGGTGACCGATCCACCCTACCCGCCGCCCGACCAGAAACCGATCGAATAGGGCGACGGTCACCCCAAGCGGTGCCTCGAAGGTGCATTCCCCCCGTTCTATGGTAGCATTACGAGCAGACGCCGACCCGCGGGTGAGCGCTCTATACCACCTGAGGGAATGCACCCTGCCTCCGGGGCCCCTGCCTCGACACGAGGTT
This sequence comes from uncultured Spirochaetaceae bacterium, assembly GCA_964346995.1. GTDB lineage: Bacteria > Spirochaetota > Spirochaetia > SZUA-6 > Bin103 > Bin103. The sequence goes on from CAYFXT010000158.1 coordinate 2,745, forward strand.
GACTTACCGCCCGTACTCTGTTCCCATGTTGCCGTGCGCCACTGTCGTGGCGGAGAGGTACAACTTTGAGCGGAACGGAAGCCACGGATAGTCACGCCGAGCGCGAGACGGTGCTTGATGTCAACGGGCTGCAGACCTACTTCTACACGGACGAAGGAGTCGTCAAGGCGGTCGACGGCCTTTCCTACCGGGTACGGAAGGGAGAATTCGTCGGTCTGGTAGGGGAAAGTGGTTGCGGCAAGAGCGTGAGCGCCATGTCGGTGCTGCGCCTGATTCCCCATCCGCCCGGACTTATCGTGGGCGGTGAGATCCTGTTCCAGGGCGAGGATCTGCTGAAGGTGGACGAGGCGCGGATGCGCGACATCCGCGGCAACCGTATCGCCATGGTGTTCCAGGAGCCCACCACCTCCCTCAACCCGGTGCTGACGGTGGGGCGCCAGATCTCCGAGTCGATCGAGTTGCATCGTAACGCCGACAAGGCGACCGCGCTGACCGAAAGCGTCAAGCTGCTCGACCTGGTCGGCATTCCCGACCCGGAGCGGCGCATCAAGGACTACCCGTTCCAGTTCTCAGGCGGCATGCAGCAGCGGGTGATGATCGCCATGGCGCTGAGTTGCAGCCCCGAGTTGCTGATCGCCGACGAGCCCACCACCGCGCTGGACGTGACCGTGCAGGCGCAGCTTCTGGAGATCATCGCCGACCTGCGCGAGCAACTCGACATGGCCGGTATCATCATTACCCACAACCTGGGACTGGTGGCGCGCTACGTCGACCGCGTGAACGTGATGTACGCCGGCAAGCTGGTGGAGGCGGGTACCACCGAAACGATCTTCGCCGAGCCGAAACATCCCTACACCATCGGGCTGATGGCGTCCGTGCCGCGCCTGGACAGCCCGCGCCGGGTGGCGCCGCGCGCCATCGAAGGGTTGCCGCCCAACCTGGCGCACCTGCCGGACGGCTGCTCCTTCTCGCCGCGCTGCTCTTTCGTAATGGATCAGTGCCATGAGGAGGAGCCGCAGCTCGAGCCGGTCGGCGAAGGCCACTATCGACGCTGTTTCTACGATGCGAGCAAGCTGGAGAAGGTGACGGTATGAGTAACGGAAGCAACGGAGTCGAACACCTCCTGGAAGTACACGATCTGGTCAAGTACTACCCGGTTACCGCCGGCGTGCTGCGCCGCAAGGTGGGTGACGTCAAGGCGGTGGACGGGGTCAGCTTTTCCATCGAACCGGGCGAAACCCTGGGACTGGTGGGGGAGAGCGGCTGTGGCAAGACCACCACCGGGCGTTGCATCCTGCAGTTGCAGGAGATCACGTCCGGCGAAGTGGTATTTCAGGGCCGGAATCTGGTGCAGATGAAGGGCGAAGCGCTGCGCCGCATGCGCCGCCACATGCAGCTCATCTTTCAGGATCCCTTTGCCTCGCTTGATCCGCGCATGACCGCGGGCGACATCGTCGGCGAACCGTTGCGGGTGCACGACATCGCCAGAGGCAGGAGATACCGGAAGCAGGTCACGGAACTGCTGAGCATGGTGGAGCTTTCGCCCACGGTCGCGGGCCGCTACCCGCACGAGTTCAGCGGCGGCCAGCGCCAGCGCCTCGGGATCGCGCGCGCGCTGGCGGTGCGACCGGCGTTCATCGTGTGCGACGAACCGGTGTCGGCGCTCGACGTGTCCATTCAGGCGCAGATCATCACGTTGCTGATGCGGCTGCGCGAGGAGTTCAACCTCACCTACCTGTTCATCGCGCACGATCTGGCGGTGGTACGCAACATCAGCGACCGGGTGGCGGTGATGTATCTCGGCAAGATCATGGAGATCACCACCAGCGACCGGCTCTACGACGAGCCGCTGCATCCTTACACCATTTCGCTGCTGTCGGCAGTGCCGATTCCCGACCCGGTGGTCGACCGCACCCGGGAGCGGATCATCCTGAAAGGGGACGTGCCGAGCCCGATGAACCCACCGAGTGGCTGTCCCTTCCATACCCGCTGCCCGCACGCCGAGGAGATCTGCAAGAGCAAGGTGCCCGAGTTGAAGCCGACCGGTCCCAACCATTGGACCGCCTGCCACCTCGTCGAGGCATCCTGACCATACAGACCGGACAGTCGTGAAAGACAACAAGAGGGGCTCAGCGAAGAGCCGTACGCAAAGCGGGTCACAGAACGGTTCGCGGGGTGGCTCGCAGAACTCCGCGCAACGCGCAAGGCAAAGTCCGGCGCCGGCATTGACCCTGGTGCAGGTCGTGCTCCTGGTCGTCGTCGTGGCCCTGATCGTGGGGGGAGTTGCCGGCTTCGCCATCTACCGGGACCGGGTAAAGCCGTTGCAGACCAAGGTGTTGATCGTCGACGACATGTCGGTCGAGATGCGTTATTTCCTCCGGCGGGTGCGCATGTTGGGGCGCGAGCCGCTGGAAGTGCTCCAGCTCCTGACCCGCGAGTTGATCATCACGCAGGTGGCGGCAAAGCCTCCCTACAGCATCGACGTGACGGACCAGGACGTCGAAGATTACCTGCGCGACAGCGCGCGCGCCGGCGCCGATTCGATCACCGACGAAGAGGTGAAGGAATGGTACCGCCAAGCGCTCAACGACAGCGAACTCAAGGATGCCGAGTTTCGCGAACTGATGCGCCGCAACCTGCTCGCGCTGCGCATGACGGAGTATCTCGGCGAACGAATGGCGACGGTGGTGGAGCAGGTGCATCTCTACATGATCGTCTTCGCCTCGCCGGAGGCAGGGAGCGGCGTCACGGCTCAGCTCGAAGCGGGAGCCGACTTTTTCGAGCTGGCGCGCAGCGAGGCGAACGCAGACGAAAAGCTGCGCGCCAAGGGCGGCGACCTGGGCTGGCTGCCGCGCGAAGCGTTGCGCCCGGAGCTTGCCGGCGTGTTCGATCTGCCGGTCCGTGAGCCGAGCCGTATGCTGGCGATCGGTGCCAACGCCTATGCCGTGGCGATGGTCGGGGAGCGCGCCGAAGCGCGGGAAATGGAACCGGAGGCGCGGGAGGCGGCCAAGGCGGCCGCGCTCACCACATGGTTCAATCAGGAATACCAATACCACAACGTGGAGTTCCACGGCTTTTCCAACGGCTACGACTCGGAAACCGACCTGTGGGTGAAGTGGCAGCTCCAGCGCATGGCGCGTCACGACCAGGACTCCTGAAGCGGCTGGCGGCAGCCGCCTGCGCGCTCATCGCGGCGTGTCCCTTCGCCACGGCGGGGGCCATCCACGGCGCCGCTATCACGCTGGAGGGTCGCCAGGTCGGGACGGTCGAGAACATCGACCTCTGGAGCGACTACGGCGGCGCGGACCGGATGAACATCGTCGTCAAGGCGAGTTTCCCCGACTTCGAAGCGGACCTGGATCGCTATCTCCGGGGCAAGGGGTTGTTCCAGAATCGGTGCTCACGCCGTATCCAGTGGGTAGGGGGCACGTCGATTCGGGAAACCGGCGCCGTACTGCGTCTCTCCTCCCGGGTACGCTACGAGCAGTGGGCATGTTCCTCCCTGGGAAACGTGCGGCTGCTCAGCCAGACCAGAAGCGTGCACTGGAGCATGTACGCCACACGCGCGCCAATCGATGAGGTCGCGGTAACCGCCACGCTGGACGACATCGTCGACTTTCCCGACCGTATGGAACGGATGTTCGGATTGCGCGTGCGAGAGCAGATCCCGATTCCCCTTCCGCCTGCTTGCGGGAAGTGCGACTGTGCGAAGGTGATCGAGTGGTTGCAGCCGGCGTTCGAGGCGATCGCCTTCTCCGAACGGGGGGGCCGCATGGAGGTCACCACGACCTTCTCCACAGGAGATCCCTGGCAAGCGATGACGTGTGTACCCTGAACTCCGGCGGTACCCTCGACAGTCCACACAATGATCTCGTCCGAACTCCCAGGTATCGCACTTGGCGGCGACGGCACGTTCCCGTTGGGGCGTCGATCTGAGAGGTCAACGTGAATCCCAAGGTACAGGGCGATGGCGCGGTCCAGTCGCTTCAGGAACGACGGCGTGGCGGTGCCGATATAATCCGCAAGCTTGGCCTTCGATACTTGCCGAACGCCGGGAAGCACGGCAAACGAGGTTTTCCCGTTCACAAGGTCGGTCTTGACGCGTAGCGGCCATATTTCGCCGGGAATGGGAGAAAGCGCACCACGACGCTGTTGAGGCCCTCATTGTGTACCGTATTGGAGACGATCAGGCCGGGCCGCGTCTTGCCGAACTCCGGTGGTGTGGTCGCCCCCAGATTTTATCCAGCACAATGAGCTCCGCGTCATGTCGCATCCGGCCCGCTGGAAGGCGCCACGGCCAAATCGGCGCTATCCCACTCGTCCTGCCACAGTTTCTCCTCCGGGTGAGCCGCCACGAACGCTTTGAGCGCGGTCGCGGCGTCCCTCATCTTGCGCCGCTCCAGGTCCCGCCGCAAAACCAACCGGACGTAGGCGGACACACTCTGATCCGCCGGCTTGGATGCCTTGATCTCTTCAAGTAGCGCGCCCTCTATTTTTATCGTAGTGGCTTTCATGCAGAAACTCCACTATCGTGGAATGAGACGGTCAACAGAACGATAATGCTCCCCTACGAAAAAGACCGGGCTTCGCGGAGACGCGAGAACCCGGTCTTGTCGTTTGCGACCCTTACGGCGGCGCCCTACGCCCCCATGAACGCTGCC
>CAYFXT010000159.1:0-7380 GCA_964346995.1 uncultured Spirochaetaceae bacterium
CATCTCCGGGCAGGTGCTGCGCGTCGACGGCGGCTCCCAACTCTGGCCCGCCTGAGCGGATCCAAAAAACGCCCCGCCGAAGCGGGGCGCCAGATGAGAACCGGTCGCTCCCTCAGCTCTTGAAGTAGACCATGTTCAAGTAGTAGTTCATGGTCAGCATTCCCTCCGCCGAAGCGGGCAGTTCGCGCGGCACGTTGCCGAGATTGTTGCGCACCACGAGCGGCGCGGGAGCTTGGCCCACCACACCGATGGTCCACAGCTTATCGGCGTGGAGATCGTAGATCCGGGTGCGTACGTCCATGTACTCGGGGCTTCCGTAGACGGTGGACTGCATCTCGACGCGCGCCATGTCGTACAGGCGCTGGAAGTCTGGCGGCGGCTTCTCACCGGGCAGCTCGGAGCCGTCGGTGTTCTGGACGCCAGCACTGCGCGCGTTGTTCTCGGCCGACCAGTAGGCATAGTAGCGACCCGCGCCGCGGTGGCCAGCGCCCATCAGGCTGCTATTGCCGGACACGAAGTCGTAGAACTCGATGCCCGAAGTGCTGGTGGCACGGATGTCCATGGTGCCTGCCGTCTCGGCCGCGCGGATCGAGTCGCCGTCCAGCGGATTGAGCTGCACGTTCACGCCGACCGCCTCCCAGTCCTCCTTGACCAACTCGTGGGTGAGCACCGCCGGATTGCCGCCGGCGGAGTCGCCGTCGCCGGGTGCCCCGAAGGTCAGCACCAGGTTCAGCGGCTCGCCGTTGGCCATCAGCCGCACACCGTCGCTGTTGCGCTTGTCGAGGCCGATCGCATCGAGCATCCGGTTGGCCTCGTCGGGATCGTACCTGGCGTAGGGATGCTCCTCACCCCACTCGGGCTTGTAGAAGCGCACGTCGTTGCGTGCCGTTGCCTGCCGCGGCACGGCCTGTCCCAGCCACACGGTCTCGTTGATGGTTTCGCGGTCGATTGCCAGCGACATTGCGCGGCTGAACTCCACGTTGTTGAACAGTTCGCGCTTGGCAGGATCGAGGTTGTCCACACCGAACGTGTAGGCCACGTTGGCACCGGCCAGCCCCTCTATCAGGGTCGCGGTGTAGCCGCCTTCCTCCTCGCTCTGCTTCAGCAGCGGATAGTCGGTGAGCGACATGCTGGTCGCGTAGTCCGCCTCCCCGGCGATCACCTTCAGCTTGTAGGTACCGATGTTGACGGTCTCGCTGACGATGCGGTCGATGTAGGGGAGTTGCTGGCCGGCGGTGTCGACCGCGTAGTGATAGGGATTGCGCACCCAGATACGCACGGTCGTGGTCTGCTCCTGCCACTTCCACGCGTGCACGCTCGGCTTGTCGATGTCCTTGGCCGGGCAGCAGAAGGTGTAGTGATCGTTGAACGCCGCCGTCCAGTCGGGGAACCCTTCCTCCTTGGCCTTGGCGTTGGCATCCGGGTTGTACTCGATGTGCCACTGCTTGAGCCACTTGCTCGGGGCATACGCGCGCCAGTCGCTGCCGCGCCAGTGCAGCATGTTCAGCACGACCCGCGGATAGGGAACCCGGAAGTCGTAGCGCACGGTGTAGTCATCGACCGCGGTGATCGACTCGAGCTGCTCGGGATAGCCCCAGGTGCTGATCCCCTCGTCGAGGTCCATTTCGCGCTTGAAGCGGAAGTCCTCTGCGGTGAAGGGGTCACCGTTGGACCACTTCATCCCTTCGCGCAGGTACATCGTGAAGGTCATGTTGTCGTCGGACAGCTCATAGCCCTTCACCTGGTCGGGCTCTATGGAGCCGTCGAAGTTCATCCGCAACGGGTACTGGCTGCGCTCGGGGGAATCGCCGCCGTCGACCCACGGGTGGGCGCCGGTGCCGAACACCTCCAGTGTGCCGCCGTAGGTACCGACTTCCTCCAGCGGAACCAGCACCTTCGGCTCGATGGGAAGACGATCTTCCACCGGTGGCAACTCGCCCGCGGCCACCATGGCCGCCAGCATGGGCGCTTCCTTGTACTGGCCGCCGGAGGCCATCACGGCATCGCCGCCCGCCGAGGCTTCGTCGGTCCCGCTGGCCCAGGCCGAGGTACCGAAGAGAAGTGCCGCGCCCAGCAGGGCAGGCATCAGTTTAGCAGTCTGCATAGCTACTCCTTTCCTCCTTTCCTTGGAATGGATATATGAGGTTCGATTATCCCACAAGCCGGGTGTCGCCGCAACGCGAGTAATGGAGCATGGTGCAGGCAGGGATCGACTACCGGTATGGGTCCGCGGCGTCGCGCAGGCCGTCGCCCACGAAGTTGAAGCACAGCACGGTCACTACCACGACCAGCGCCGGAATCAACAGCCACGGGTGCAGCGCCACGGCCCGTACACTCGTCGCCTGTTGCAGGGCCACGCCCCAGCTCACCGCCGGCGGCTGCAGGCCGAGGCCCAGAAAGCTGAGCGCAGTCTCGCCGAGGATCATGTCGGGCACCGCCAGCGTGAGGTGCACGATCAGGTAGCCCAGAAAGTTGGGCAGCATGTGGCGCACGATCACGCTGATCCGGGTCGCCCCGCTGACCCCGGCGGCGGTGACGTAGTCCTCCTCGCGGAGCTGCAGGATCTTGCCACGCACTACACGCGCCAGTCCGGTCCAGCCGATGATCGACAGAATGACCGTGATCATGAAGTAGGTCCGCAACTGGGGCCAGTCGATCGGGATGGCGGCGCTCAACGCCATCCACAGCGGGATGGTGGGCAGCGACTGCAGGAATTCGATGACCCGCTGAATCGCCATGTCGACCGGGCCGCCGAGCAGTCCGGACAGGCCGCCGAGCAGGCAGCCCATCATGAAGCTCACCGCGACGCCGAGCAGCCCGATGGAGAGCGAGATGCGCGCTCCGTGGATGATGCGCGAGAGGATGTCGCGGCCGAGCTGGTCGGCTCCGAACAGGTACATCACGCCCGGCGGCTCCACGCCGAACAGATGCTTGTTGGAGCGGAACAGTCCGATCAGCTTGTACTCGTCTCCGGTCACGAACAGGCGTACCGGGTGGCGCTGCGACGAATCCTCCTGGTACACCATCAGTAGCGTCACCGGATCGCGTTCCCGGGTGAGGCCGTAGACGAAGGGCCGATTCAGGCGCCCGTCGTGCAGCACGCGCACCCGCGTCGGCGGGGCCATCGCGAACTCGGTGCGGCTGTCCAGGCGATCGTACGGCGCCACGAACCCCGCGAACGCCGCGGCGCCGTACAGCACCACGAGCACCACCGCCGACACCACGGCGAAGCGGTGCTTCGCGAACTTGCGTCGCATGAGGGTCCAGCTCGATGCGACGTAATACTGTTCGGCGGTAGTCGCGTTGGCCATTTTCAGTTCTTCTGCTCGAAGCGAATGCGCGGATCGACGACCACTAGCATCAGATCGGAGATCAGGGTGCCGATCATGGTCAGCATGCCGAGCATCAACACTACGCTGCTGGCCAGATACATGTCCTGCTGCTGCAGTCCGGAGAGCAGCAGCGGGCCTATGGTGGGCAGGCTCAACACGATAGCCACCAGCGCCTCGCCGGAGACGATGGCCGGCAACAGGTAGCCGATGCCGCTGATGATCGGGTTGATGGCGATGCGCACCGGATACTTGAACAGGATGCGCCGCTCGCCGACCCCCTTGGCGCGCGCGGTGATCACGTACTGCTTGCCCAGCTCGTCGGCCAGGGAGCTGCGCAGCACGCGGATCAGCCCGGCGGTGCCGGCCGTGCCGATCACGATCAGCGGCACCGGCAGGTGTTTCATCAGGTCCACCAAACGTGCCAGGCTCCAGGGCGCGGCAAGGTATTCGCGTGAGAACAGACCGCCGGGGCTCCAGCCGAACAGGCGTAACATCAGGACCATCAGAATCAGCGCCAGCAGGAAGTTGGGCGTGGCCAGACCGATGAAGCCGAACACGGTGCCGGCGTAGTCGCCCACGGAGTAGGGGTGGGTAGCCGAGTAGATGCCGATGGGGACGGCGATGATGTAGGTCATGATGAGGGTGCTGATGGAGATGGTGATGGTGAGCAGGATGCGTTCGCCGATCAGCTCGGACACCGGCGCGTTGAACGCCATCGACTCGCCGAAGTCACCGCGCAGTACGATGTTTCCGATCCACTTGAGGTACTGCTCGTACAGCGGCCGGTCGAAGCCGAAGCGCGCGTAGAGGGCGCGCATCATCTCCTCGTTCACCACCAGACCGCGTTGCTCCATCTGGAACACGAACTTGGTGACGAAGTCGCCGGGCGGGAGCTGGATGATGATGAAGGCGACAATCGACAGCACGGCCGCTGACAACGCCAAGTAGAACAGCCGGCGGACGATGTACCGCGTCATCGCCCGGATAGTGCGCGATGCCCGCCACCGTGTCCACCGGGTCGGCTCCGGCCCGGCCGTTCGTACACGCCGGCCGCGTGGTCATGAGGTGCAAACCTCACGGCCACCCCCGGTTGCGCCCGCTGCCAGGGGTCGAGCCAGGCGCCAGCACCCATTTTCCGGTATTCTGCCGCCGACCCATGCAGCGTGCAATGCCGAGAGGGTACCGCGTAAGCGGTTCAAGCACTGTCTATCCGCTGCGGGCGGTGCGCGCCATGGCGCTGCACACGCAGGGTTTGGGCGAACCGCAGCGGCGCGGCGGGCGACCTGCCGCCGATGACGTGTACGCCGCCGTCGAGCGGGTTGGCTGGGTGCAGATCGACACCCTGCAGGTAGTGCGGCGGGCGCAGTATCTGACCCTGTGGAGCAGACTGGGAAGCTACGACCCGACTCACCTGGACCGCCTGCTGTTCGGCGCCGGCGCCGCGGCGCCAGACAGCGGGCGGCGTCTGTTCGAGTACTGGATGCATGCCGCCTGCATCATTCCGCTCGCTTACTACCGCCTGGCGATGCCGACGATGCGGCGCCACGCGCAGGGTGGAGCCGGCTGGCGCCGGCGCTGGGCCGACGACCCCGCTCATCGCCGGCTGCTGCGCTCGGTGCTGGAGCGGATCGAGGCGGACGGGCCGGTCCGGCCGGCCGACATCCGCACCGGGAAGAAACAGCCCGGCACCTGGTGGAACTGGGATGACGCCAAGATCGCCCTGGAGCACCTGTACAACACCGGCGAGCTGGCGATCTGCAACCGGAGCAACTTCCAGCGCGTATATGATCTGCGCGACCGCGTGCTACCGCCGTGGGTCGACCGCCACGCGCCGGATCCCGAGACGGCGATGGGCACGCTGCTGGAGATTTCGAGCAAGGCCCTCGGCGTGTGCACGCCCGCCCAGGTGGCCCACTACGTGCACGCAAAACAAGCCGACGCCCGGCCGCTGATAGACCGGCTGATCGCCGCGGCCCGCCTCATCACGGTGGTCGCGCGGCTGGCCGATGGCGCCACGCACGAGCTGGTGGTCCACCGCGACAACCTGCCGCTGCTGCAACGCGCCGCGGACGGCGAACTGCGCGCGCGCCGCACCACCTTCCTGAGTCCGTTCGACAGCCTGTTCTGGGCCAACGGCCGCGACCTGCAGTTCTGGCGGTTCCGACAGGTGCTGGAGTGTTACAAGCCGCAATCGCAGCGCGAATGGGGCTACTTCTGTCTATCGATTCTGGACCGCGGCCGCCTGGTGGGTCGCTTCGACCCCAAGCTGGAGCGCGCCACCGGCCTGTTGCGGCTCAAGAAGCTCTACCTGGAGCCGGACGTGAAGCCGAGCGCCCGGCTGGCGGCCGCCGTGGCGCGCGCCCTGCGCGACTTCATGCGCTTTCACGGCGCCGACGATCTCGCCGTGGAACATTGCGATCCCCCCGACTTCGCGGCCAAGCTGACCGCCACGCTGTGACTGACTCCGACAGAGCCAACACTCACCCACTCCAACCGTCTCGGACGCGGCAGAAACGCTCGGGGCTCCGCGGCAACCGCCGCTCGCTGAACTCCGGTGATCCGGTAGCACTTTCCTCCCGCGACGGCACCGCGGACGGCGAGCTGCGCGCGCGGCTGATCGACCTGACCCGCGAGCTGGTCCGGATACCGAGTTCGTCGACGCATCCGTCAGCCATCGAACGCGTCCTGGAACTGCTCCGCGGACGGCTCGAGCCGCTGGCCGGCACACGCATCGAAGAATTCCGCTGCGAAGGCGTTCCCTCGCTGGTGGTGCTGCCAGCGGCGGTCGAAACCCCGGACGTTCTGCTGGTGGGCCACATCGACGTCGTCGACCACGGCTCGCTGCGCCACTATCGCGCACGGGTGCGCGACGGTCGCATCTACGGCCCTGGCGCGGGCGACATGAAAGGGGCCGTGGCGATTATGGTCACGCTGTTCGGCGAGCTGTGCCACCGCTACCCGAAGGTGGCACTCGGTCTGGCGATCACCGCCGACGAGGAGCGCGGCAGCCACCACGGCACGCGCTACCTTGTGGACCAGGGGTTGTCCTGCGATCTGGCAATCCTGCCGGACGGCGGTTCGATCGACACCGTGGTGGTGGCGGAAAAGGGCATGCTGCACGTAGAGGTGCTGTGGCGGGGGGCTTCAACCCACGGAGCCTACCCATGGAGCGGCAACAACCCGGTGGACAGCATGCTCAGCGATCTGGCACGGCTGCGCGACCGATTCGCCGCCCTCGCCTCCGATCTACCCGACCACTGGTATCCCACCGCCGCATTCACCACCCTGGAGTCGGAGAGCCGGTCGATCAACCGCGTGCCCGAATTCGCGCGCGCCGGCGTCGACGTGCGCTTCACGCCGCCGTGGACGGTCGCGACCATGCTGCGCGAGGTGCAGAGCTGCCTCAGTCCCAGAGCAGAGCTGTCGCTTCCCAACGCGACCGAGAGCATCCGCCTGGCGGTCGACGCCGAGTACCGGACGATCAGCGAACGCGTGCTCGGCTGCCCGTTGCAGAACGTGCGCACCCCCGGGGCCAGCGACGCGCGATTCTTCTTGGCGCGCGGCATCCCGGCCATCATCAGCCGGCCGGTGGTGGGCAACATCCACCGCGTCGACGAATGGATCGACATCGCCTCGATGCAGCAGTACTACCGCATCCTGCACACCTTCATCTGCCGGCGCCTGCGACTGTCATGACCACGTGCAACCCACAACGCCCCCGCAGGTCGACGACGGGCAACTCGGCCATGCCGGCACCTCCGGAACGACCTCGATCCGGGAGTGTCAGAAGTGTTAGCATGTGTCATGCTATCGAAGAACGTCGTCGTGGAGCCTTCCCTCCGAACGGATCGAGTAGCGTGCCCGGAACGGGGGGTGTCCCTGTCGACGGCGGCGCGCGATCTCGTCCGGAAGCGTTGGTGATGGACGAGGACGTGGCGTTGGCCCGGTTGGCGGGTGAGCGCGAGGCTCCCTTTCGGGAGGACACAGCTCTCTCACGATGTCGCACCAGGGTATCCGTGGTGAACCCGATACGATGGCTTTCCCGCGC
>CAYFXT010000160.1:0-7368 GCA_964346995.1 uncultured Spirochaetaceae bacterium
TGCGGCTGGGGCCTGCGTTCGGCGGTGCCCTTGAAGTACCGTTGCCGCCCACGTCTGCCCGGTGCATGAATACCGTGATCGCCCGCAGGAACAGGCCCGCCATGCCGTGGTGTCGGCTCCGAATGGCCCCTTTCAGGGGCCTGATCCGGAAGCGTAGGCGGTTTCCGGGCGCTCAGGAGGCATCCGCTTCCTCCGGCAGCAGCACGACGCGCACGTAGCGGTCGCGGCCGAGGTAGCGCTGCGTCGCCCCGACCACCTCATCCAGCGTCAACGCTGCCAGCCGGTTGTCGAAGCCGGTGATGGCGCTGAACTCTTCGCCCCGTTCGACGACCGCCTCGATCTGGCCCAGCCAGAAGCCGTTCCGGCGCAACTGCTCCTCGCGCGCTCCGCTCAGCAGCTCCTTGGCCTTGTCCAGATACTCCTGGTCGCCGCCGCCGGCCAGCCAGTCGATGCTCCCGAACACCTCTTCGAGAAGTTCGTCGGCGCGTGCCGGGTCGCTCCCGAAGTCGACGAACACCAGATATTCGGGGTCGGGCAACAGCGACGCCGACGCACCGACGTAGATGGAATAGGTGCTGCCCAGGTCCTGCTCGATGCGGTCCCGCACCTTGATCTGCAGCATCTCCTTGAGCGCCGCCAGCGCCAGCGCCTCGCGCCGGCTCCAATCCATCTCCCCGGCGAACACCAAGCGCGTACGGCTGCGCGGTTCGATGCCCTTGCGCACGGCGCGATCCACCACCCCTGGCGGCGGGTCGATCGCCAGGTCGCGCCACTGCTCGCGGCGTCCGGCGGACGGCAGGGCGGCGAGGTAGCGGCCGGTGAGCGTGCGGAGCTGATCCCAGTCGAACGCGCCGACGATGATGAAGGTGAAGTCTCCGAAGTCGGCGAAGCGGTCTTCGTAGACTGCGGTCGAGCGCTCCAGGCTCATTTCGTCCAGCGTTCCTGGCGTGAACGGCCGCGACCGGAAATGATCCTGGCTCAGCGCGCTGCGGATCGTATCCGCGAACACCGCCTCCGGCTGGGCGCGCCGGTTCTCGATGCGGCTGCGCAGGCGCGAGGAGTAGGAAGCATAGAAGGTCGGATCGAAGCGCGGTGCGGTGGCGTACAGCGTGACGAGCTGGAACAGTGTCTCCAGGTCGTCCGGCGAGGAACTGCCGGAGAATCCCTCGAACAGCGCGCCGATGTAGGGTTCGGCCGAAGCGGTGTTACCCGCAAGCAGCTTGTCCAGTGCGACCCGGTCGTGCACGCCGGCCCCGCTCCCCGCGACGATGGCGTCGGCGGTGATGGCCGCGATGTAGTCGCGGTCCGCCACCAGCGAAGTTCCGCCGGGACTGGTAGCGGTGAGCAGCACCTCGTCGTTGCGGAAGTCGGTCTGCTTGGCGATCACCGTGGCCCCGTTGGACAGGGTCCAGCGCACCGCGTCGACCGACTCGATCGATCCCTCGGCGATGATACTGCCCGGTTCCGGCAGCTCCGCCAACAGTGGCACGTCGCTGGCCATGTCTTCGTACGGGGCTAGGTCCAGATCGGCAGCCCCGCGCAACTTGGCGAGCAGCGCCTGCTCCGCCTCCGGGCCGGATGCCACCGCCTCCGGACCGCTCACCAGCGCCACCGTGTTCTCCAGCGTGCGCCACGGCTCCGCCGACCGATTCACTTCCGCCAGCGTGATCTCCGGCAGGAGCCGCCGGTGCAGCTCGTACTCGGCGTCGAGTCCCGGGACCGGTTCACCTTCCAGAAAGTGGCGGATGTACTCATCGGCTAGGCGCGCCGACGGCCGTTGATCGCGTTCCAGCCACGCGCTCTCCATGCTGCGCAGCAGGTTGGCCTTCTCCCGTTCCAGCTCGGTCGCGGTAAACCCGAAGCGCAGGATTCGCTGCATCTCCTCCAACATCGTATCGAGCCCGCGCTCGACGCCATCTTCGTCCACGCGCGCCGATGCATACAGGACGCCGGTATTGGCGAGCAGCAGTCCACGTCCGAACCACGCGCCAAGGAAAGGCGGGTCCGCGACCTGGGTGCGCTCGAACAAGCGGGCGTTTGCCATCATCGAGAACAGCGACCGGGTCAGCAGGAGCCGGTACGAGGCGATGTTCTGGCCGATTTCCGGCGCCATCTTGGTGTAGATGCGCAGGGTGGTGGAGCTCATCTCCGGATCGGTATTTATCGTCACGCGCGGTTCGCCGTGCGGCGGCACGGGGTAGTCCGGACGGACGGTGGGCGTCCGGGCACGTGCCGCGCGCTCCTGGTGGGCCTCTCCCTCCGGCGGCGGAGCGAAGTGGCGGCGGACTTGCTCCTCCATCTGCTCCGGGTCGAAGTCGCCCACGGCGATCACCGCCATCAGCTCGGGCCGGTACCAGCGCTCGTAGAAGGCTCGCAGATCATCGGCGCTGGTCGTTTCGATCACCTCGACCAAGCCGATCGGCAGCCGCTGGGCGTAGCGCGAATTCCCGAACAGCACGGGGAACGGCTGGTCTCTGTGCCGTGCGGCGGCGCCGCGGCGTGTGCGCCACTCCTCCAGCTCCACGCCGCGTTCCAGCTCCACCTCCTCGGGATCGAAGGCGATTGCGTAGGCCCAGTCGCTGAGGATCTCGAACGCGGTCTCGGTCACCTCGGGATCGTCGGTGGGAATCTCGATCCTGTAGACGGTCTCGTCGAACGAAGTGTAGGCGTTGAGGTCGGCACCGAGTCTGGAGCCGATCGACTCCAGGTATGCGACGATCTCCTGGCCCGAGAAGCGCTCGGTACCGTCGAACGCCAAGTGTTCCACGTAGTGCGCCAGACCTCGTTCCTCCTCCTCTTCCAGGATCGAGCCGGCACGCACCACCAGCCGGAGCTGAGCGCGGTTGAGCGGTTCGTGGTTCGCCTTGACGTAGTAGGTCAGCCCGTTGCCGAGCGTACCGCGCCGCACCTCCGGGTCGAACGGCAGGTCGTCTTCCGGCGCCTGCGCCCGGAGCCCTCCGGCACCGGCAAGCATGAACAGCAGGGCGGCGGCGAGTGCGAATCGGGGGGCCACGGGACGCGCCGAACGGGGTATGGGGAACTGCATGGACAGAAGATACCGGGAGGTAACGTTACGGTCAGTTACCGTTCTTTAATTCTTCGCAACCGGAGGATACAGGGAAGCGATAGAAAGCACTGTGCCCAGAAGAGAACGGAATTATGCTCAATGCATTATCCTCATGGCCGTTAGCATGGGATCGTCCTGCACCGCCGTCGTCGAACGCTGTCCCGATGCCGCCCTCCGCCGCCAGGAGCCGAGTTGACCGACTTCCTTCTCGGCCTCGCCGAGCGGGCCGAGGCCCCCCAGCAATGCAGACGCTCGCGGCTGGAAGCCGGTCTGCGCGACGCGGCAGACGCCTACCGGTAGAATCGAGCGACAAGCATGAACCGCCTCAACATCGTCCTCTTCCTCACCGACCAGCTCCGCCAGGACGCCCTGGGGTGCTACGGAAACAGGATCTGCGAAACCCCCAATCTGGACCGGCTGGCCGGCGAGGGAACCGCGTTCGACTTCGCCTACACCACCTCTCCGGTGTGCTCGCCGGCGCGGGCGTCGCTGCTCACCGGGCTGTATCCCCACAACCACGGCGTGATGATCAACACCCACATAGCGCCGGCTTGGCGCACGGGGCTGGCCGAGGAGATCCCCACCTTTTCCGGTCTCCTGCGGGCGGGCGGCTACGCGCTCGACTACGTCGGCAAGTGGCACGTCCACCAGGAGCGCGGCCCGGAGGCATTCGGTTTTCACCGTCACGTGACCCCCAAGGCGGTGCGTCAGGGGAAGCGGGAGACGATGACGTACATCGACTTTCCGGGCGGGAGGCAGCCGGTGTGCGGGGTGCTCGACGCCCCCAAAGAGCGATCGTACTCGTGGCGCTGCACCGATCAGGGTATCGCGTTCATGCGCGAGCGGGCGGCGGGCGAGCAGCCGTTCTTCCTGCGCATCGACTGTACGGCGCCCCACTTCGCCAACATCGTGCCGGAGCCGTTTGCATCCCGGTACGATCCGTCGGCGCTCCCGCCGTGGCCCAACTTCGAGGAGTCGTTCGTGGGCAAGCCAGCGGCCCACCTGCGCAAGCACCGGGAGTGGCACCTGGAGGACAAGGAGTGGGCGTGGTGGCAGCAGGCGGTGGCCAAGTACTACGGCGACATCTCGCTTCTGGACACCTGCCTGGGCCGAGTGGTCGATGCCGTGCAGGAAGCGGGCATCGCCGACGATACGGTACTCATCTTCGCCACCGATCACGGCGACTCGATGGGCAGTCACAAGCACTTCGAGAAGGCGGGCACCATGTACGAGGAGGTGTTCCGGATTCCCCTGATCGTCAAGCTGCCGGGCGCCCCGGTACAGCGGATCGGCCGCTTTGCGCGGCTCATGGATCTCATGCCCACCATCCTCGATCTCGCCGGCATCGATGCGCCGGACGGCATCGATGCCATGAGCCTGCTGCCGCTGTTGCGCGGCGAGGAGCCGGCGCGGTGGCCGGACAGCGTGTACTGCGAGAGTCACGGCGAGGTGTGGGGCTACCAGACCCAGCGAATGGTCAGAACCCGTGACTGGAAGTACGTCTATAACGCTCACGACTGCGATGAACTCTACGACGTGCGGCGTGACCCCTTCGAAATGACCAACAGGGTCGACGATCCGGGGGCCCGAGCGGCGCTGGAGGAGATGAAGGGCCGTCTGATCGGCTGGAACGACGCCACCGGCGACCAGTTGCAATGGAGCTGGGTCCGCTGGAACTTCCCCGACCCGATTCCCGCGCAGTAGGTCGCGGTCGAGGCCCCGTTTTGCCCCGTATGCCCGTCTACGTCAGCGAAGTGAGGATTGGTGATGGCCAGGATCGAAGGGTTCAGGGTGAAGAACTTCAAAGTACTCAAGGACGTCACCCTGGGTCGACTGTGGAACCAGCGGGACCGCGCACCGCTTACGCCGATGTCCGCAGTGATCGGCAAGAACGGAGTGGGCAAGAGCACATTGTTCGATGCTTTCGGGTTTCTGGCTGATGCCCTCAGCGTAGGCGTGGAGGACGCTTGCGACGCACGTGGCCGAGGTGGATTCGAGCGCCTGCACACGCAGGGAACGAACGGAGCGATCGAGTTCGAGCTGTACTACCGGGAACGCCGGAGGGACCGTCCCATTACCTACGAAATCGAGATTGAGCAGGACAAGAGCGGGAGGCCCATCGTCACTTGCGAACGGCTCAGGCAACGGCGCCACGGCCAGAAACGCGGGCGCCCGTTCACATTCCTTTGGCTGTACAACGGCGCGGGCATCGCCTGGAAGGGAGAGCACGAATCCGGGGTCGCTGAGGAGCCGGATGATTTTCAGGATTACGTCGACTCGCTGGAAACGCACGAGGAGTCCTGGAATCGGGAATGGGTCGAACTGGCGGATTCAAGTCAACTGGGCGTCGCAACACTCGGCGCGTTGAAACAGCACCCGCGCATCGGCTCGTTTCGCCGCTTCGTAGAAGCATGGTACCTGAGTTACTTCAGCCCCGACGCGGCACGCAGCCTGCCCCTTGCCGGGCCGCAGAAGCACTTGAATGTTCGCGGCGACAATCTCGGCAACGTCGTTCAGTTCATGGAACGCGATCACCCGGAGCGGTTCAGGAAGGTACTCGACAGAATTACGGCCAAGATTCCGGGTGTGGACAAGATCGATACGGAGCGGACCAGCGACGGTCGACTTCTGCTCAGATTCAATGATCGAGGCTTCGCGGACCCGTTCTATGCTCAGCAGATGTCCGACGGGACGCTCAAGGTGTTCTGCTACCTGTTGCTGCTCGAAGATCCGACCCCACCACCGTTTCTCTGCATCGAGGAGCCGGAGAACGGGCTGTACCACAAGCTGCTGGAATCCTTGGCGACCGAGTTCCGCGAGCACGCAGCGGCGCAAAGGCGCGGCTCCCAGGTGTTCATCACCACCCATCAGCCGTACTTCGTCAACTCGCTGGAACCGGACGAAGTGTGGATCCTGGAGAAAGGCGCCGACGGGATGTCGACTGCGCGCCGCGCCAGCGATGATCCGATCGTAACCCACCTCGTAGAGGAATGCCTGCCGCTCGGGAACCTCTGGTACAGCGACTATCTGGACGCTCGGTAGCCGTATGCACTTCGAGGTACTGGTCGAGGATCAGTCCGGTAAGCGCGCGCTCGACATTCTCATGCCGAAGATCGTCGGCCGGCGCGACACGTATCGAGTCATACCCTATCGTGGAATCGGCCACGTACCCCGGAACCTCCAGAGCAGTAAGGACCCGAGTAAACGGTTGTTGCTCGATCAACTCCCACGGCTACTGCGTGGATATGGGCGGACCTTCCGGAACCATCCGGTGGACTATCGGGCATCGGTGATCGTGGTATGTGACCTGGACGAACGCTGCCTGAAGGAGTTTCGCCGGGAACTGGTCGACGTCCTGAGGGCGTGCCATCCGAGGCCGGAGACGCGATTCTGCATTGCGGTGGAGGAGGGCGAGGCGTGGTTGCTGGGCGACTTGTCTGCGGTCGCGGCCGCCTATCCGCACGTCGACGAGAACGTGCTGCGGCGCTACCGTAACGACGACATCTGCGGGACCTGGGAACTGCTGGCAGATGCCGTGCACCGCGGTGGCGCCGCAGCCTTGACGCGTGCCGGATGGCAAGTGGCAGGACGGGAGAAATCAGCATGGGCTGAGCGTATCGCTCCGCACGTCGACGTAGACCGCAACAGGTCGCCCAGCTTCCAGTACTTCCGCAAGCAAGTTGGCGCGCTTGCGCAATGACGTCGCTTTTCGTTGCGACCACGTTTGATCAGTCGTTACCCGGATAGCGTCGGTTGCAGGGCCTCTGAGCGGCCAGGAGTCGCTGCGCTCAGGCGCGCGCCGCGGCAGGCGGAGCGAACCGCTTCGCGGCGCGCGCCCGGGCCTTGGCCGCCTCCGCCTCGCGGTTGCGCGGCGGGGCGCTGGTGACCAGAGCGTCGAGCAGCCGATGCGTGGCGGCGGCCACCTCGTCCACCGCGCGCAGGAACGCGGCTTCGTTGGCGCGTGACGGCTTGCCGGTGCCGGCCACCTTGCGCACGTACTGTAACGCGGCGGCGCGCACCTCGGCGTGCGTGGCCGGCGGGGCGAAGTTGTACAGAGTACGGATGTTGCGGCACATGGTGCGGTGAGGGTACGGGAGATCACCGGCCGGCCGCCAGCCCCGGCCGTCACACGGATCGCCAGGGAGAACTCACGGCTCGTGACGAACCGCCGGCCGGTGAGGCGCGTCTGCTCGCACGGCCCAACCCATCTTCCGATTACCGCCGCACCGCACGCCGATTCGTGCCGGCGTGAATCCACGCAGGGCTCGTTAGCCCGAACGGAACGGTCAGGCTGTCAGGCT
>CAYFXT010000161.1:0-868 GCA_964346995.1 uncultured Spirochaetaceae bacterium
GTGGCTATCGTTCGCCGTTCGAGCGATTCGGGACCGCTGTGCGGCACCGACGGGCGGGGCAGCGTGGGGGACGCTGCGTTAGCATGGGATCGCCCTGGGTGCTCGGCTGGCCGTGTGACAGGGGGCGCGTCTTGCGGGTACTGTAGGTCAGGCGACGCTTGACGTTTACCCCGGGCAGCCAAGGCAAAAGGAGGATTTCCGGATGAGCGACATATCGCGTGAACGGATTACCCGGATCGAGCGCATCGCGGTGCACAGCCCGCGGCCCCGCGACATCGGCTTCAACGCCCGCATCGGCGCGCACGGCACGGTGGTGCACGATTCGGTGGTGCGTGTGCATACCGCGAGCGGCGCGGTCGGGGTGGGCTGGTCGCGGTTGGAGCGGGCCGGCGCCCGAGCGCTGGTGGGGCGCCGCCTCGGGGAGCTGTTTCGGCTGCCGGACGGCTCGCTGGCGGAGGGCGTGGCAATCGACCTGCCACTGTGGGACCTCGCCGCCAGGCTGCAGGGAGTGCCGCTGTATCGGCTGCTCGGCGCGCGCGGGAATCGGGCCGTCGAGCTGTACGACGGCTCCATCTACATCGACGATCTGGATGCCGACGATGCGGCAGCGCAGGAGATCTTTCAGGAAGAGGTGCGCACCGGCCACCGCTACGGCTATCGCAACTTCAAGATCAAGATCGGGCGCGGCGCCCGCTGGATGCCCACCAGCGCCGGTCTGGAGCGCGACGTGATGGTGATCCACACGGTACGTGAGGCGGCCGGCCCCGATGCCAAGATCCTGGTGGACGCCAACAACGGCGGTACCCTCAACAGCACCAAGGACACCCTCACCGCCTGCGCGGACGTGGGTCTCTACTGGTTCGAGGAA
>CAYFXT010000161.1:878-7366 GCA_964346995.1 uncultured Spirochaetaceae bacterium
GCCGACCTGCGGCAGTTCATCCGCGAGCGCGGCCATGCGACTCTGGTGGCTGACGGCGAGTCGGGCCCCCCGCCCCCCACCTTCTTCGCCATGGTGGAAGCCGGCGACATCGACGTGGTGCAGCACGACTTCCGTGCCAAGGGGCTGTCGTGGTGGAAGGCGACCGCGGCGTGCATCGAGCCGTGGGGCGCGCGCTGCGCCCCGCACTGCTGGGGCTCGATCATCGAACGCTACGCGCACGCCCACTTCGCGGCGTCGGTACCCAACTTCGCCCTGCAGGAGGCGGCACCCGCCGACACCGAGGGGGTGATCCTGGAGGGCTGGGAGTTGCGCGACGGCAGGTTGCTGGTGCCGGACACTCCGGGCACCGGTTTCGATCTTGAGCCGGAGTTGATCGAGCGCGGCGTGCGCGCCGGCGACGGCTACCGTGTGGAGGCATGACGTGAAGATTCTGGTTACGGGTTCCAACGGGCGCATCGGCGCCAACCTGGTGCACCGGCTGCTGCAGCAGGGCCACGAGATCCGCGGCTTCGTGTTTCCCGGCGACGCCAGCCGGGTGCACAAGCTGGACGGCATGGCCAACGTCGAGCTGGTGGAGGGCGACCTGCGCGACTACGCCGCCGTGGAGCGGGTGGTGCGGGGGGTCGACGCCGTGTATCACATCGCCGCCGCCTTCGCCTCGCCGCACAGCAACATCGAGTACCTGCAGATCAACGGGCTCGGGACCCTGCACCTGTTGGAGGCGATCCGCGCTCACGCGCCGGAACTGCACCGACTGGTGTATGCCTGCACCGAGGCGGTGTACTGGCGCACCGAGGATGACGGGCGCCTGTTCGAGCGGCCGATCCGCGAGGAGGAGGTCAGCGACAGCAAGCTGATGCCCTACTACCTCACCAAGTGGATCGGCGAGGAGCTGTGCATGAATTACCACTACCAGTACGGGGTGTCTACCGTCGTGTGCCGCTTTACGACCGTGCTGGAGCCGAGCGAACTGCTTGACGAGGAGGGGATTCCCGAACACTGGAGTGTGGCCAAGGCCCGCGAGCGGCTGCAGGCCCAGGCCGATCCATCGCCGGCGGCGCAGGAGGCTCTGCAGCAGATCGAGGCGGCTTGGCAGGCGGGCAAGCGCCTGCTGCTCAGCCGCTGTCCCGACGGGCGCTCGTACAAGCAGGAGTGGGGCGACGTGCGTGACATCGCCAAGGGGCTGGCACTGGCGCTGGATGCCGAGGCTGCCGTGGGCGAGGCGTTCACCGTGGGCGGCCTGCTCACCGTCTGGGAGGAGCTGGTTCCGGCCCTGGCCGAGCACCTCGGCGTCGGCTATGCCGACGTACGCATGCCGTCACCCAACTACTTCGAGTTCGACCACACCAAGGTGCGCGAGCTCCTCGGCTACACGCCGGATCACGACTTCTGGAGCACGCTGGAGGCGGCGCTCGCCATCCGCGCCGGGCGCGAAACCGACGTGGTCCCCACGGGTATCCGTTACGGCGGCGCTGCCGGCCGCTGAGCCGTGATCCCTGGTTCGTAACGCTACGCGACGGTGCCGGTCGCTCCGCGGGCCGGATGCCGTACGCCGACCACAACGAGGGCCGGCTCCCGGCGAGAGGTCTGTTCCGGCTGGGGTTCGGTAACCGGCCTCGGCCGGCTCCCGGCGAGCGTCGAGGGTGCACTCCCGCCTGTGGTAGCAGTACGAGCAGATCCCGCCACGGAGACGAGCCGACCAGGGCGGTCCCATGCTGACGACTCCAGGCGCAACCCCTCCGCTGGCGTGGGGCCGGAGCCCGTCGCGGCCGCAAAAAATCGATCTCCGGATCGCTCGAACAGCGAATGACAGCCCACGAATGTGCAGCGTGGGATAGTCCTGCGAGCCGACCCGCGTATGCGCTCTACCACTTGACGGTAATGCACCCGTGCCGGACCTCACCGTGGCGGGAAGCCGGTGTGTGGGTTTACAGTGGCGTCATGAGTTCCCTGCACAAGTACACTACGACCGGTACCGCAGCTCGCCGTGGCGGGAAACCGGGCAGTCGGCTTACGGTGGTGCGATGAGTACCCGATTAGCGCAGTACACCGCCACTGTCGCCGCGGGCAACGATCTGCCGGCCGACGAGGCGCGGGCGTGCGCCGATGCGGTGTTCGCCGCCCCGGCCAGCGAGTTGGATCAGGTAGTCGCGCTGCTCGAGGCGCTGGCCGAGAAAGGGGAGGCTGCCAGCGAGGTGACCGGGTTTGCACGTGCCATTCTGGAGCGCGCAACGCCCGCGCCGGAGCGCGTGCGCGGCGTCGATCTCGCCGGCACCGGGGGCAGCGGTCTGGAACGGTTCAACGTGTCCACCGCCGCCGCGTTCACGGTCGCCGCCGCAGGGACACCGGTGGTCAAGCATGGCAACCGTGGCTCCCGGCAGCCCAACGGCAGTTTCGACTTTCTCGATGCTCTGGGCATCAACTACGACTTGACGCCGGTGGCGATGGAGCGCTGCTTCGCGGCGACGCGGCTGGCGTTCTTCTTCGCGCGGGCGTGGCACCCGGCGATGGCCGCCGTTGCGCCGGCACGCCAACAGGTCGCACGGCGTACGATCTTCAACTTGGCGGCGCCGCTGTGCAATCCGGCGCAGCCTCCCTACCAGTTCATGGGGGCGAGCAGCGTGGCCGCAGCCGAGCTTCTGGTGCAGGTGCTGGCCGACCTGGGCCGCCGCCGTGCCCTGGTGGTATGCGGCGCACCGGGGATCGACGATCTGTCGATTTCCGGTCCTACCGAGGTATTCATCCTCGACGCCGGCACGGTGCGGCGGGACACGGTGCGGCCCGAGCAGTTCGGCATCGCCCCGGTTACCTATGACACGCTTCCCTCCGGCACCGGGAAGGAGAACGCGGCCACCTTTACCATGCTCATCGGCGCCGGCTCCGCGCCATCGCCAGTAACCGACCTGGTCTGTCTCAACGCCGGTGCGGCGCTGTACTGTGCCGAGGGGGCTGACAGCATCGCGGCGGGCTACGCGGCGGCCAAGGGAGCGTTCGCCGACGGCAGCGTGGCACGAAGCGTGGCGCGGTACCGCGACGTGGCGGCGCAATGACTGACGCGGGCACAATGACTTTCGTGATACGTAAGGCCGTGAATCGATGCACCGGCACCGGAGGGTGGCCGTCATCTTCGGCACAGACCACACGCTCCCCGGCGTAGCGCCCCGAACTTCCGCCGGGGGCGTCGCTATCGGCCCGCAGGACTATCCTACGCTACGCAATCGCGGGCTATCGTTCGCCGTTCGAGCGACCCGGGGACCGCTGTACGGCACCGACGGGCTCTGGCACCCGGGTCAGCGTCGGGTCGCTCCTCTGGCCGTTAGCATGGGTCGTCCTGATCGGCCGTCCCTACCTGCATACAGGGGTCTGCGCAATCCGACAGACTCCTGTATGTCCGGTCAGTCGCCGCGGGAGATCTCCAGGAGCACGGCGTACTCTTCGTAACAGTCCCCACAGCGGCGCAAGTGGTCGGCTACGAGCGGGCCGAGCGAGTTGATGTCGCCTCCTTCGACAACGAGATCCACGAGGCGATCCAGTTCTTGCAGGCACTCGTCGCAGGAGATTTCCCGTTCAGGAGTGCGCGCCACTGCGGCAGCAAGTTCGGTGAGGAAGCGGCGCAGCGAAACCTGCGGCTGTCCGAGCGACGGGCGTCCCAGCATCCCGCCGGCGGCGCGTTGCAGCCTGCTGAACAGCGGTGACTTGTCTGCGGCCATGAATGCGCTCTCCTATCCAGATGCCGCTTGCCGGCCACAGCTTACCCGGAGATGCGAGATCGTCATCCGAACACCCGCAGCAACTGCTCACGGCTGATGCCGTCGGCGGTCATCTTGCGCTGCAGGCTGCGGCGCGCGTCATGCAGCAGTTTGTACATAGCGTTCCTGGTGCTGCCCATGCGGCGCGCCACTTCCTCCAGCGGCATCCCGTAGATGCCCACGGCGAGTAGCGCCCGGCGCTGGCGTTCGGTCAATCCATGGTCGATGTAGCGGTGCAGCAGATCCATAACCGCCTTTCTGTCGACCAGCTCAGCCGGGCCGGGGGCCGGGTCGGCGAACTCCTGCGGTCGTTCATCCGCGGGGGCGGCGACCAGAGAATCGAGGGACACGTCCTGCCACCGTTTGCGCCGCAGTTCCGTGAGTGCCGTGCGCACGGCGATTTTGTGCGCCCAGGTAACGAACCGGCTCTCCCCGCGAAACGAGTCGAGCTGGTCGATTATCTTGAGCAGAGCCTCCTGGACGAAGTCTTCGGCCTGGGCGTCGAACTCGCGGTCGGCTCCGCGTACGCGGCGTAACAGTCCGCGGCGCAAGCCGGCCACGAGGATACGCCGCAGATCGGCGATGGCGGCGTCGCGGGCCGAACCCTTCGTCTGGAGATCCGCTACCCACTGTCGATTGGATCGCCCGCCCAAACCTGCTTCCGGCATCAGCCCTCGACAAGTGTAGCGGAACCCCACACCGCTGCAAAGCCGGGCGGCATCCGCCGTAAGCCGCGTATCAGCGTCTTCCGGACCGACTCCTCACACGGTGTCATGATAGAGTAGAGTGTAGAGACCGAACCGTCGACCGGGGAATCTCGATGATACAGAGGCTGTACGTCAACAATTACAAATGTCTGGTCAACTTCGAGTTACGTCTTGAGGAACTGTCTTTGCTGCTCGGACCGAGCGGGGCCGGCAAGACCGCCGTGCTCGACATCATGCTTGCCTTGCGTCGGCTGCTCTCAGGCGTCGCCAGAGTGACGGATGCTGATGTGTTTCCGACGCGCACGCTTACGCGTTGGCAGGCTCGTGACCTGCAGGTCTTCGAGATCCAGGCCAGGTTGGAAGCCGAAACGCTCACATACCGGCTGGAGGTGGAGCACGAACGAGCATCAAAGAAGGCGCGGATCTGTCTCGAGAAGCTCGTGGCCGACGGGGGACCACTGTTCGAGTGTCTGCGAGGTGAGGTCAAGCTCTACAGAGATGATCACTCTTCGGGGCCAGAATACTCCACCGACTGGTCGGAGTCCGCCCTTGCGCGAGTCGCTTCTCGTGGCGACAACATCCGCCTCACCCGTTTTCTGGAATTCATGAGGGGAGTGCTCGTGTGCGGCTTCTCTCCGCCGACCTTCCGCACGGAGTCAAGTGCTGAGAACGTAATGCTGGAGCGGGATGCTCATAACTTCGCAGACTGGTACCGCCATGCGTTGCAGGAGCGGCGCGTTGTATGGTCTGATCCACTTATCACGAGATCAGGGATACACGCTATTTCTGGACGAGCCGGACAATTACGTCGCACTTGCGGAAATTCAGCCTTGGCTCATGGGGCTCGAAGATGCCTGTGGAGAGGCGGTATCCCAGGCCGTGATAACTTCGCATCATCCGGAGTTGATCGACTACCTTGGTTGCGAGAACGGGGTCCTTCTGCAACGCGATTCATCCGGTGTTGTAACTACCCGTCGACCCGAAGTTGCCGATTCGGATGCCGCCGGCCTGAAGCTCTCGGAGTTGATCGCCAGAGGCTGGGAGAGGTGAGCAGACGAGTTCAGATCGTGCTGCTCTGCGAGGATCTGCAGCAACGAGCTTTCGCGTGCCGGTTTCTGCGAGGGACGGGATGGAAAATTCGCAGCATTCGAGTAGAGATGGCGCCGAAAGGAAGAGGATCGGCCGAGAAATACGTGCGGAAGCCGTGGGGACCCGATCGAGATGACCGACACCTACACCCTGGTGGAGCGCAACCCCTACTACAACTGGGTCGACACCGAAGGCCAGCAGCTCCCCTACATCGATCGCATCCTGGCTGCCGGGATTCTTGAGCTATCTCGTGGTCAGCATCACGCTGGCGATTCCGCACATGATTCTGGGCGAGACCACGCTCAGCTTTCTCGGCCTGGGGATCCTGCCGCCGGAAGTGAGCTGGGGATCGATGATGCAACAGGCGCGCAGCCTGATCGTGATCTTCAACTACCCGTGGCACCTGATTCCGACCATCTTCATCGTCACCGCGGTGCTCGCGTTCAACTTCATCGGCGACGGGCTGCGTGACGCCGCCGACCCCTACAGCCGCTGAGCGCTGCTACGGCACTGCGCTGTCGTGGATCGACCGCAGCGGATACACCTGCACGCGGTGCAGCACGATCTCACCGCCGCGCGCCCCGATTCGGAGCGGCGCGGCCGGCTCCAGGCGCCGGTAGTCGCGCTCCTGGATCACGTAGGCGGCGCCGTCGTTCACCACCGCTTCCACCGACGGAACGTCGAGCAGGAGGTGGAGCGAGATGCGTCCGCCCGGTGCCGGAACGGGGATCGTCACGCGTTTTCCCTGCACCCGGAAGTCGCCGCTTTCAAGCTGGCCCGCAACCTCCTGCGCGTGCGGGTGGCAGCTATATTGACTTGGTTTAGCCTAAGGTCAATACTTGCGGTATGAAGACGGCGACCATCCATCAAACGAAGACCCACCTGTCGGGGTTGCTGGCGGCGGTGGAAACGGGCGAGGACC
>CAYFXT010000162.1:0-7305 GCA_964346995.1 uncultured Spirochaetaceae bacterium
AGCTGGCTGAACGCCTTGACGGGCGGCGACCCCTACGCCGTGCAGACCATGTACTACTTCAAGCCGCCGGGGGCGCGCGGGCAGGCCCTGCATCAGGACCAGTTCTACCTGCGTGCACAGCCGGGCACCTGCATCGCCGCCTGGATGGCCGTGGACCGCTGCGACCGCGAGACCGGCTGCCTGCAGGTGGTGCCGGGCACCCGCGACACGCCGGTACTGTGCACCGAGCAAGCCGATCACGACGCCAGCTTCACCAACTTGACCGTACCACTTCCGCCGCACCTCGCGCCCGAGGACATGATCATGGAGCCCGGCGACGTGCTGTTCTTCAACGGCCAGGTGATCCACGGTAGCTTGCCCAACCGCAGCCGCACCCGCTTCCGGCGCGCGCTGATCGCCCACTACATCGCCGGCGAGGCGCGCCAAGTGGCTCACTACTACTTCCCCGTGCTGAACATGGACGGCCGCGAAGTGGTGCTGGAGGAAGGCCCCGGCGGCGGCCCGTGCGGCGTATGGGTGGACCGCAACGGCCACCCGGCCGTGGAGATGCAGACTACCGCCGCTACCTGAGCCCGGGGCGACGCACAGCGTTCAGGTGAGCTGCTACCGTTCGGGAGCGACGCCGCCCGCCCGCAACCACGACACCTCGTAGGGAGCCAGCGGCAGTTCCCATACCGCTTCGGTCGGGATCTTGTGTTCCGCGCCCGAGATCAGTTCACACACACTGCGCCGGCCGTTGAACAGGGTGGTGTCCAGGCGCATCCGTTGCGGCGTCGCGGAGACGTTGGTCAAGGCCACTACCCTGCTTCCGCGACTGGCTGCGACCACCGCCACCACCGACGCCGGACTGTCGAGTACCTCCAGTTGCCGACCGCCGGGGTCGAACGCCGGCTCCCCGGCGCGCGCCGCGATCAGGCGCAGCAGCCGCTCCAGTACGCGCCGCATCTGGCTGCCGTGGTCGTCCAGCTCCGCGTACAACGCCACCTCATCGAACTGTTCGCGGTTGATCGAGCGGTTCTCGTCGAGCTGTATCGGGTCGAGCCGGTTGGGTACCCCGAGCAGCCCGTTGATGTAGAGCGCCGGCACGCCGCGCAGCGTCAGGCCGAGCGCCGCGCACGCCGTGTAGCGGTCGACCTGGAGTTGCAGCGGCTCATCCGCGTCCGGGCGGTTGATCAGGCCCCACGGAGTGGCGCACAACTCGTAGATGATGCGGCGGCCGCCCGCCTGCCAGGCGTAGTTGGGCAGCGCGCCGTGGCCGGTAACCAGATCCCGCACCATACGCTCCAGGTCGACGTCCGGCAGCAGCCCGAGCACCGGTTTCCGGCCCATGCCGTCATGGCTGCCGAACACGGTAACGAACTGCCGCCCCGCGAACGGCTCCAGGGTTCGCAGCCAGTGCTTGTAGTGGCGGGCGTCGCCCGACAGCAGCGCCTGCACCGCCAGCGGAAAGTGTGCGAACTGGTATACCAGATCGCTCTCGACGCCTGCTTCCGCGCTTCCCAGGTAGGGCAGAATCGTGTCCTGCGGCTCGTTCACCTCGGCCACGCTCACCAGATCCGCACGCCCGGCCAGCGCATCGTGCAGCACCTGCAGCAGCCGGTGGGTGTTGGAGTGATGAATGCTCGGCGTGCCGAGCTCCTTCCACATGTAGCCGGCGGCATCCAACCGTACCCAGTCGGCACCGTGGCTGCGGTAGTACAGCAGCACGTCCAGCATCTCAAGCAGCACCCGCGGGTTGCGAAAGTTGAGATCGACCTGCCGGGTGGCCGCACTGCCGTCGGCCTGGAGCGGACGCGAGAAGGTGGTCCAGACCCAACCGCCGGCGTGGCCGGCAGCCCCTTGGTTCGGCATCCCTCCGGCGGGCGGCGGGTCGAACGTCGCCCGCATGTGATCACCCGTGGCCACTACGTAGTAGCGCGTCAGTACCGGGCCCGGTCGAGGCCGGGTGAGCGCAGCCAGCGCCTCCGCCTCGGGTTGCGCTCCGTCGTCGTACCGGATCACGAAGTCCCGGTAGCGGGGATCGCCGGTCAGCGCTCCCTGCACCAAGGGGTTGTCGAGCGAAGCGTGGTTGATCACCAAGTCTACCATCAGGTGGGCGAATTCCCCCGCCAGCGCTTCGATGTCGGCCCAGGTGCCGTTGCGCGGGTCGACCGCGCGGTAGTCCCGCACCGAAAAGCCGCGGTCCGTGTCCCACGGATAGAACGGCAGCAGGTGCAGCGTGTTGATCGCTCCCGCCGACAGATAGCGCCGTACGAAGCGCCGCAAGGCGGCCAGAGGCGATCCGTCCGTGCCGCGGATCGAGTCGGCATAGGCGATCAGAGCCACGTCGCCGGCGGCCGGCACTTGCGCCGGCCCGGCCGGTGCGGACCGTTCGGCCAAGCCGTGGCGTGCCCACAACTTCTGCAGCTCGACGAGCGCCCGGTCGGCGTGCGTACCGTAGAGATGCCGGAGATTGGCCTGCAGGCGGGGCGAGACGTTCATCGCGACGCGGCCTCGTCACCGCGCCGCCGGGAAAACCCCATCCGGATGGAGCAGACCGCTGCCGTCGCCATCATCGGAGGTACATGGTAGAACAGCGTCGCGCCGGCCGCCACCGCGTCCGCGCCGGGCATCCCGGCGGTGGGCGATGCGGTTCTGTTCGCCTCCCGCCGCTACCGCGCCGCGCCGCGCCGCGGTAATCCCCGTTCTGTGGTAGCGGTACGAGCAGACGCCGCCACGGGGACGAGCCGACCCTCGTGTGAGCACACTTACCGCTTGGCGGGAATGCACCGGCGCCGCCCCGGAGCCGGGGTGGCGCCGGCCCGAGCTTGACACCCTCCCGGATACGGACTACCAGAGACAGCCGGCAACAACGCGGGGCATGGCTCCGCGCATGAGATGAGGAGGTTCGCACCGTGAACGCACACGCCCTGATTTGCGATGCGCAGCAGCAGTTCGCACTGCGCGAGGTTACCCTGCCCGATCCCGGCCCCGGCGATCTGGTGATCCGTACGCTGTGGTCGGGG
Organism: uncultured Spirochaetaceae bacterium; assembly: GCA_964346995.1. Taxonomy (GTDB): domain Bacteria; phylum Spirochaetota; class Spirochaetia; order SZUA-6; family Bin103; genus Bin103. The sequence continues at coordinate 3,006 of CAYFXT010000162.1, forward strand.
GTCAGCATCGGCACCGAGTTCATGTTCGTGCGCGGGTCGCTGGACGGCGTCCGCTACCCGCTGTGCACCGGCTACATGGCGACCGGCGTAGTCGAGGCCGCCGGCGCCGAGGTAGCGGGCTACGCCGCCGGCGATCTGGTGTACTTCCGGGCCAGCCCGGGGATGCTGCTCGACGGGGAGCCGGTGCACACCGTTGCCGGCACCCACGCCAGCCACTCGGTGGTGGATGCCCGCCGCGCGGACAACGCTCCCCTGCCGGCCGGAGTGCCGGTGGACGTCGCCAGCGCCTTCGTGCTGCCCGGCGTGGGCCTGCACGGCGTGGACATCAGTAACCCGCGGCTCGGCGACTCGGTGCTCGTGTTCGGCGTCGGCCTGGTGGGCCTGTCGGTGGTGGTGTGGGCGAACCTGCGCGGCTGCGTCGTGGTGGCCGTGGACCGGGATACGGCGCGGCTGGAGGTGGCACGCAAGCTTGGCGCCCGCCACCTGATCGACGCTTCCGCCACCGATGTGGCGCGCGCCGTGGAGGAGCGCTGGCCGGGAGGCTGCGACGTGGTGTTCGAGGCGACCGGCCTGCCGCGCAACATCGACGCCGCCATCGCCCTGACCCGGCCGCGCGGCAAGTTCGTGTGGCAGGGTCACTACGGCAAGGATCCGATCCACTTCCGCTACCCGGTACCACACGGCAAGCGCGTCAGGATGTTCTTCCCCTGCAACGACGGCGAAGAGCCGGCGCGCGAGATGATCATGCACAACCTTGCCCTCGGCTACCTCCCGTGGCAGCATACCGTAACCCACCGTGTCGCCAGCAGCGAGGCCCCGAAGCTGTACCGCGGCATCCTGAACGGCAACGCCGACGGCGTACTTGGCGCCCTGATCCACTGGTCGGACCGCTGATCCGGACGCCACGTCGAACCGACGAGGCGACCCTGCTGCACACCGCAGGCGACCTGTTGCGCCCGCCGGCAGAACGGCTGCGGAACATCACACCGGCCCCACCTTCAGGGGAGCCCCCTGCTCGGCCGAGTCGTATGCCGTGAACACCATCGCCAGCGTCCCCAGGTTGTCGCGACCGCTGGTGGGATGCTCCGGCCCGCCGGCGATCCATTCCGTGAACTGGCCCACCGTAGTCTGCCAGGCGACCGTACGGAACTCGTCTCGCGCAGGCAGTTCGGGGAAGATCCACGATTTCAGGTCCGCACTATACGCCTTGAGCGGGGTGTCGGCGTCGGGGTTGAGATAGAGCGATCCGCGCTCGCACTCGATGTGCGTCCATCCGTCCCACTGCATGGTGCCGCCGTGACAGTCGGAGGAATTGAACACCTGAAAGGTGCAGCTCGGAAAATCGACCGTGGAGATGCCCCAGGTGTCGCCGCGCTCGCCGATGGCGGTGCGAAACGGCGCCTGCCCGGCGCGCGTGTAGATGCGCTCGGGCTCTTCGGCGATCAGGAAGCGCAGCAGGTCGAAGTGGTGGACGGTGCCGTTGAGCAGCAGCACCTTGTCGAACTCTACGAAGTAGTCGCTGCGCTTGGCACCCTTGAGCGGGAACCAGCCCAAGTGCGCCATACGCAACTCGCCCAGGAACGGTTTGCCGAGGGTGCCGGAGCGCAGCAGGTCGGAGGCCGCCTTGACGTGCGGGAAGTTGCGATACTGCTGCGACACGGCGAGCTTGACGTCCGCGTCGGTACAGGCCGCGACCATTTGCCGCGCCTGCTCGCGGGTAAGGGCCATCGGCTTCTCTACCAGCGGGTGGACGCCGGCGGCCGCGCACGCGAGCACGATGTCGAGGCGATCGTGGGTGGTGGAAGTGCACACGGTGACGAAGTCGAGACGCTCGGCTTCGAGCATGGCGCGGAATTCGGTATAGGTGCGGCGGAAGCCGAACCGCTGCTGGAACTCGGCCGCGGCGGACTCGAAAATGTCGCAGCACGCCACCAGCTCGAACAGGTGGCTGTAGGCTGCCATGTGCCCGCGCGCGATGCCCCCGCACCCGATCAGTCCGTATCTCAAGCCTTCCGTCATGCGACCTCGCTCGCGGCACGTGTACCGCGCCTGTTGGTAGCCCTGTTTCGCCCGTCGGTCAAACCCGTGCCAGACGATGGGGCATTCCCACCAAGTGGTAAGTGTGCTCACACGCGGGTCGGCTCGTCCCCGTGGCGGCGTCTGCTTTTGTACCGCTACCCCAGACGCTCGTACCGGTGTACGGAAGGCTGATCGTCGGCACCGGCATCGAATCTCCGCCGACGTGGTGTTTCGCTGACCTGAGCGCCACCGGGAGACGCGACGGGAAGGCCGCTCGCAACGCTCCGCACGCTCCGCGAGGGGGTAGCGGAACGGTGGCCGACAGGTTAGGATACGGCATGGCTGATTCTGCGACCGGGGTCCCGGCGGACACGGTCTACCAATCGAAGGTGCGTATCGAGCGGGTAAAGGGTCCGTTGCGGCGCGCCCATCTGCCGGCCGAGCCCGACCCGGTGCTGTTCGGCGTCCACTCCGAGGTGGCCGAGCACTACGGCGTCGATCCGGAGGTCCATGAGCCGCACACCACGACGCTCGACTACGTGGTGGCGGCCGCCGGCGGGTGACTGACCGGCACGTTGGGAGGCGCGCTGGAAGCGCGCGGCATACCCGCCGGTGAGGGGTACCTCACCAGCGACGCTACCGGATACATAGGCAAGGAAGGCTCGGTACTGGTGATCCGGGCCGTGCACGTCGACTACCACCTGCGGCTGTCCCCTGGTAAGCGCGCCGCCGCCGAGCGCGCGCATCGGTTTCACGCCGACCGCTGCCCGGTGGCCGTTTCGCTGCGCGGCAGCATCCGCATCAGCACCGCCCTGCACCTGGAAGATCTGTCCGTCGACTGAGTCCGGCGGGCGGTTGGGAAGTGCCCGTGGGACCGCATGGACGGCAGCGCCCCATGCTGACAGGGACTGATAGTCTGGTGAGTGCGTCCCCGGTGGGACCGGCATGGACGGGAGCGCCTCATCGATCTCCTGTTGCTAATACCACTTCGACTTGTCCACCACATTGGTCAGGGGTTCGCCGGCAAGGAACCGACGCGCGTTGTCCAGGATGATCTGGAAGCGGCGGTCGGGGATGTTGCCGGCGTCCGCCACCGCCACGTGCGGTGTCATGAGCACGTTCGGGAGTCCCCACAGCTTGTGGTCGGTGGGCATCGGTTCGTGCTCGTAGACGTCCAGGCCGGCGCCCGCGATCTCGCCTGACTCGACCGCGTCGGCGAGGTCGTCGATCTTGCACACCATGCCGCGGCCGATGTTGATGAAGTACGCGGTCGACTTCATCAATCTGAACCGGGCGGCGTCGAAGGTGAACTCGGTCTCGGGCGTGTGCGGGACGGTGGTTATGACGAAGTCGGCACGGGGCAGGACGGCGTCCAGTTCGTCCGGGGCGTGAAACTCCACATGCGGCAGGTCGTACTCCGGCCTCGGCTCGATGCCGATTACCGCCATGCCCAGCTCGTTGCACAGTCTGGCGGTCTCGTGTCCGATGCCCCCTACCCCGTTGATCAGCGCGGTGGCCTCGCCGAGGTAGACGTAGGGTGTCTTGCGGGCGTCCTTGCCCCACACGCGGTTGCGTTGCGCGTCCAGGTACCACGGCAGGCCGCGGGAGAGCGCCAACATGAACATCAGGATGTGGTGGGAGATGTGATCGTAGTAGATGCCGCGCGGATTGCAGATGACGAGCGGGTGCTCGATCAACTCGGGGTAGTAGTAGCCGTAGAACGGCCCGGCGTCCGGGTTCTGGACCCAGGCGAGCTTTTCGGCCACTGCCAGGGCAGCCGGGGGCACCCAGCCGTAGACCGCATCCGCGTCCTGGATCACCGCGAGCGCCTCCTCGTCCGTCTCGGGCGAGACGACGTCGTAATCGGGAACGGCCTCCGCCAGGCGAGCGGCAAGCAGTCGTCGTTCGTCGTCCTGCGGTGGCATGAATACGAACTTGCGCACGTGTTGGAGCCTCCTTCGGTCGGTCGGCATGCCGTGTTGCGCCCGGACCGGCGCCTGCGGCGCCGCTGCCGGCCACCGGGATACGATAGGAGCATACCCACCTGACGGACGCCCATGTTAGCCCGTTTCCGGGAACTGTACGACGTTCGCAGGGTGCATCCCGGCAAGTGGTAGAGCGCTCACACGCGAGTCGGCTCGTCCCCGTGGCGGCGTCTGCTTGTACTGCTCCACAGAACGGGAATGCACCCACGTTCGCATGCTGGCGGACGCAGGTGAATCACCGACCAACGCGCTATCGCCTCCCCCGGCCGGGGAGGCGGCACCCTCCTCCCGATCCA
>CAYFXT010000163.1:0-7256 GCA_964346995.1 uncultured Spirochaetaceae bacterium
GTGGACCACATCGGCACCGAGGCGCTGCTGTTCCAGACCGGCTACCTGACGATCAGGGCGGAGAGCACGCTTGGCAACCGGGTACGATACCGGCTGGGCTATCCCAACCGGGAGGTGCGCCAGAGCCTCAACGAGCACCTGCTGCACCTGCTCGCCCCCGACCCGGTGCGCCTGGAGACGAACCAGGTCCGGTTGCACGAGCTCCTGGAGACACACGATGTCGCCGGCCTGGAGGGGCTGTTCCACGCGTTCTTCGCGGGCATCCCCCACCAGTGGTTCACGAAGAACGACATCGCCAACTACGAGGGCTACTACGCCACCGTGTTCTACTCCTACTTCACCGCCCTCGGCGCGCAGGTCGCGGTCGAAGACAGCACCAGCCGGGGTCGTCTCGACCTGACCGTGCACTACCACGGCCACATCTACCTGTTCGAGTTCAAGGTGATCGAGCAGTCCGGCTCAGGCGCGGCGCTGGCGCAACTGCGGGAAAAAGGCTATGCCGACAAGTACCACGGCCGCGACCAACCCATCCACCTGATCGGAGTCGAGTTCAGCAGCCGCACCCGCAACATCGAGCGATTCGAGGTCGAGTCCGCCTGAACCAGCGGTCGAGCCGCGCAGGTAACTGCGCTCATCCCGACCGGACGCGCGCGGCGGAATGAGACAGGCGATAGCTGCGCTGTCGCTCGTAGTCGGCTATCTGCGATTCGTACTCGCGACACGTGAGCGAGAAGAAAGCGGCGTACTCGTACCGATCGCGACAGAACAGCAAGCGCCCGTTCAGGGCTTCGAAACGATAGACCGGCTCCGATGTCGCCAGCCAACCTACGTCAGGATCGGCGCCGGTTCGCTCGGCGATCGTCTCCATCGCCTGCCGGAGGATCGGCAGCGGTGAGCTGCCCGGCGCGTAGAGCGCCACGTCGACGTCGGCGCCCGGCTTGACCACACCGTCTCGGGCCGAGCCGAGCAGCAGCGCGAAACGGACCTCGGTACAGGCAGCGGCCAGTGCCTGTGCCAGACCGTCCACGTCGAAGGTCGTCATTCGGCGCGGTCCACCTCATCACGAAACTCCCGGAACAGGTGAAGGTGATTCTGCAGGATGTCGAAGACGATCGCAGGATCGATCTCGTCATACCGATGGACGATCAGATTGCGGAAGCGCACGATCCCCGCATAGCGACCGGCGTCGCGAATCACTCCCAGGTTGGCGATCTTCGTCAGCGCTTCCACAGCGGTGGCGGCCGGTCCGGCCCCGTGCAGTGCCAGCAGGCGTTCGGCGACGTCGATCAGGATCTCCGCCATGACCTGCAACGATCGCTCCGTCATCAGCCGTAATCGCCAGTCGGTCGCGAATTGCTCCCTGCCGACTCCTTCCATCGCCCCCCGCAGCTCGATCAGATGCTGATCGAGCAGGGCAAACTTGCGCTGGACGACGCCGTTGACTGCCACGGCCCCGGATCGTACCGCGACGGCGGCCGAAATGCCACGCCGCGCGTTGTAGCTGGGTCGGCACAACGGCTACCATCGACACATGGCGATGCCATGCGGAGATGACCGATGATCCACGGTGCGGATCATGTGGCCCTGAGCGTGGCCGACATCGAGACGTCGATCAGGTTCTACACCGGCCTGCTCGGCTTCGAGGTGCGGCGACGCCTGGCCGCCGACCCCCGGCTGCCGCTCGACCGGGTGATCGGGGTTGCCGGCGCCGCGGCCGATATCGCGCACCTCTACCTCGGCGAGTTCATGCTGGAGCTGTTCCAGTATCGCGTACCCGGGGGACGGGTGGGAGCGACGCGCTCGCAGGCCGATCACGGCTACATCCACTTTGGCGTGCGCGCGAGCGACATCCACGGCGAGACCGCACGGCTGCGCGCCGCAGGGGTGGCGTTCCTCGGCGATCCGGTGGAGTTTCGCCCCGGCGTGTGGGTGGTTTACTTTCGCGGCCCGGACGGCGAAGTGGTGGAGTTGCGACAGGTTCCGGACGAACCGAGCTGACCCCGGGGCGGACAAAGGCGTCCGCGCCCCCTGGCGGACGGTCGGGACGGACATCGGTCAGCCGGCTTTGGCACGGGCGATCTCATCGATGATGCGTTGGGCGGCGGCGCGCGGGGACGCGTCGCGCAGCACTGGCCGTCCGACCACCAGGTAGTCAGCTCCGAACCTGATCGCTTGCTCCGGCGTGGTGTGACGTGCGTGATCGTCCGGGCTCGCGGCCCACTGCGGACGTATTCCAGGACTCACCAGCGTTACGTCCCCGAGCGCCGCCCGGCAGGCGCCGATTGCCGTTCCGGACACCACGAGGCCATCACAGCCACGGGCGAGAAGCTCGCGCCCCTTGCGGACGATGTAATCATCGGTTGCCGGCGACGCATCACCTGCGGGTCTCGACAGGCTCGACAGGAGTGGCACCATCAAGAACTCCGGGTGGGCACGTGCTCCTCGGGCCTGGCGGCCCGCCTCCAGAGTATGGTCGGTGATGGCGCGCTCTGCCGCTTCCACCAGCGTGATGAACCGAATACCGAGGTCGGCTGCCGCCACCACGAAGCTGTTGACCGTATTGCCGATGTCGCCAGCGATCTTCAGGTCGATGAACACGCCGCCATCATCCCCGCGCAGTTCCCGCAAGCGGCGCAGAAAAGCCAGGAGGTCGCCGGCCATGAGCAATTGGAGCCCGATCTTGAAGAACGATACGTTCTCCAGCATCTCGACCATCCGGATCGCGTCTTCATGGGTCGGCAGGTCCAGCGCCACGATGAGGCGCTCGGACGGTCTCGGTTCCATCGCGCGCATAATGCCCGCCATCTGCTGCGCGTGCAAACCAAGCTTGATCCGCCGTTGCGGAATTCATGACTTCCGGTGAACACATGCCGGGTGATTTGCGTTTATCATGGTATGAATCCGCTGAGGAAGGAGTGGGAACGAAGCGGTGAACAGCGAACGACAGGGCGCCGGCCGGGCGCCGGTAGCGGTGGTCACCGGCGCCGCGCGCGGCATCGGCCGGGCGATCTGCCTGGCACTGGCGCGGGACGGCGTCGACGTGGTGGTCGGCGACATCGATCCGGCCGGAGCGCAGGCAACCGCCGAGCTGGTGGCGGCACGCGGGCGGCGTGGAGTGGCGCGGTCGATCGACGTGGCGTCGGAGGAGCATATCGTGGCGCTGATCGGCGACACGGTGCGCGAGCACGGCGGCCTCGACATCCTGGTCAACAACGCCGGGGTAATCGCGCTGTGTCCCATCCTGGAACTGACCGCCAAGCAGTGGGACCGCACCATGGCGATCAACCTGCGCGGCACGTTCCTGGCCAGCCGCGAGGCGTTGCGTGTGATGTGCGACCAGGGGCACGGCAAGATCATCAGCATCTCCTCACTGGCGGCCAAGATCGGCGGCTACACGGCGCCCGCCGACTACGCGGCCTCCAAGGCGGGCATCATCACCCTTACCAAGTCGCTGGCGCTGGCCGGCGCCGCGCACGGTGTCAACGTGAACGCGGTCGCGCCCGGCCCCATCGACACCGACCTGACGCGTGCCTGGGGAGAGCAGGTCAACGCCGACTTCGCCGCCAACATACCGTTCAAGCGCTACGGCACGCCCGAGGACGTGGCCGAGGCGGTGGCCTTCCTGGCGTCCGATCGCGCCGCCTACATCACCGGCGAGATCATCGACGTCAACGGCGGCTTCCACATGGACTGAAAGTCGATCAGGACTGAGAAGCAGGTAAGGACCCAGGCACGATGCAGCACGAGAATCTTCGACCCGTTTTCTCCTGGCAGCGATGGCGCTCCGAGCAGGGCGATCTGGCGGCGCTCCCGCACGGGGTGGCGGCGCGCATGCTGTTCGACGTGTTGCTGATCAACCGTTTCGAGTTGGCGCTGCTGGAACTGAAGGGCAGCGACGCGCTGTGGGGCCCGGTGCATACCAGCGTCGGCCAGGAAGCGACCGCGGCCGCTACGGTGGCGGCGCTGCGGGCGGACGACAAGTTCGCCGCCACCTACCGCTCGCATCACCAGTTCCTGGCCAAGGTGCTGCGCTATCGGGTGCCGGCGTCGTGGGATCCGGCCGCCGACGAGCTGCCGGCGGCGGGACTGGAGGTAGTGCGGCGCACCATGGCGGAGATCATGGGGCTGGCCCCCGGTTACTGCGGCGGGCGCGGCGGCTCGATGCACCTGCGCTACGCGGAGGCGGGGTTCCTCGGCTCCAATGCCATCGTTGCGGGCGGGCTGCCGCTGGCGGCGGGCGCGGCGTATGCCGAGAAGCAGGCCGGAACCGGCAACCTGGTGGTCGGCTTCGTCGGCGACGGTGCCCTGCACCAGGGCGCCCTGCACGAGGCGCTGAACATGACCGGGCTCTGGAAGCTGCCGCTGATCTGCTTCGTGGAGAACAACCGGTACGCCGTCGCCACGTCCGTCCAGGAGGCGTCGGCGGTGGCGGATCTGTCGGTGCGCGCCGCCGCCTACGATATGGACGGCTACATCGTCGACGGCAGCGACCCGGTGGCGATCTACCAGGTAGTACGGCACGTCGCAGCAGGGCTGCGCGGCGGTGGCCGGCCAGCGATGATCGAGGCCAAGTGCTACCGCCGCTTCCACCACTCCGGCGACGTGCCGGGCAGCGCGTTCCGCTACCGCAGCCGCGAGGAGGAGGCTGAGCACGCCGCCCGCGAGGTGACCCGCGTACTGCCGGCGGCGGTCCAGAAGGCCGGCATCCTGTCGGCCGACCAGGTGGCGCACATCCGCCGCAGCAGCGAGCAGGCGGTGCTGGCGGCGATGGAGGCGTGCGCAGTCAAGCGGGAGGGCGGCGCCTGGGCCGTGCGCGCCGAGTTGTGGCCGGCGCCGGAGACGGCGGCGGACGGCATGCGCAGCGCCGGTGGCGAGTGGGCCGGGATTACCTTCGTTGCCCCGCGCGACCTGGCCACCGACGGCGAGCTCACCTATGCGGATGCGATCGCGGCGGTGACCGGACGCTGGCTGGAGCGTGACCCGCGCACCATCGTGTTCGGCGAGGAGGTGGCCAATCTCGGCGGCGGCGCCTACGGAGCCACCCGCGGGTTGCCGGCGCGCTTTCCGGACCGGGTGATCAACACACCGATCTCGGAGGGCGGCTTCGCCGGGCTCGGCTTCGGCGCGGCCCAGCTCGGCATGCGCGTGGTGGTGGAGATCATGTTCGCCGACTTCGCACTGGTGGCCGCCGACCAGCTCTTCAACCAGATCAGCAAGGGCCGCCACATGTACGGCAACACCACCGACGTGCCGCTGGTGGTGCGCACCCGCATCGGCACCGGCCTCGGCTACGGCGCGCAGCACTCGATGGATCCGGTCGGGCTGTACGGCCTGTTTCCCGGCTTCCGCATCGTCGCGCCGGCGACCAGCGCCGACTACATCGGGCTGTTCAACAGCGCCATGCATTCACTCGATCCGGTGGTGATGCTGGAGCACAACACGCTCTACACGCAGTCGTTCCCGGTTCCGGACGGCAATCTCGACTACTTCCTGCCGTTCGGTCAGGCGGAGCTGGTCGCCGAGGGAAATAACCTGACCATCGTCACCTACGGCCATCTGGTCGGACGCTGCCTGGGCCTGATGGAGCGCTTGCGCGGCGCCGGAGTGAGCGCCGACATCATCGACCTGAAGACGCTCGATCATGCCGACCTGGACTACGGCGCCATCGGCGCTTCGCTGGCCAGGACCGGCGCGGTGCTGATCGTGGAGGAGGCGGCGCGCAGCCAGGGCATCGCCGCTACCGTGGCGGAGCAGGTACAGAGCCGCTTCTTCGATGACCTGGACGCACCGGTGGCGGTGCTCACCTCTCTCGACATCTCCACACCGGTGTCGCGCGCCCTGGAGCTCGCTGCTCTGGTGAGCGACGACCAGATCGCCGAGGCCGCGGTGTCCGTGGGGAGGCGCACGTGGCAGTAACCGCCACCGCAATCGAGCGCATCCTGGCGGGAGTGCCGCTGCCGGAGGTGGTGCCGGTGCAGCAGTGCTTCCCCACGACCCCGATCGGCGATCTGGCGGCGGCGGTGGAAGACGCGCTGGCCGCCGGCGGCCTGGCCGACATGGTGCGTCCGGGGCAGCGGGTGGCACTGGCGGTAGGCAGCCGCGGCCTCGCCAACCTGCCCGAACTGGTGCGGCTGCTGGTGGCCGCGGTGCGGCGCTGCGGGGCAGCGCCGTTCGTGGTGCCGGCGATGGGCAGTCACGGCGGCGCCACCGCCGACGGCCAGGTGCAGTTGCTGGCCAAGATGGGGGTGACCGAACAGGCGGTTGCGGCACCGGTCGACGCTTCGATGGAGGTGGTGACGCTCGGCGAGGCGGCCTCCGGCCTGCCCGTCTGGTACGACAAGCTGGCGGCCGCGGCCGACGCCACCCTGATTCTGGGCCGGGTCAAGCCGCACAGCTCGTTTCGCGGTCGCTACGAGAGCGGGCTGATCAAGATGCTGGCGATCGGCCTCGGCAAGCAGAAGGGCGCCGAAACCTGTCACACGCGCGGCTTCGGCCGGTTGGCGGAACGGATCGCCGCGGTGGGCACGACGATCCTGGCACGCGGCAACGTGGTCGGCGGGCTGGCGGTAGTGGAGAACGCCCGCCACCAGACCCACCATGTGGAGCTGGTTCCGGCAGCGGCGATTCCCGATCGCGAGCCGGAGCTGCTGAAGCTGGCCTGGGACCTCTACCCGCGGCTGCCGTTCGACCAGTTGGACGTGCTGGTGCTGGGCCGGATCGGCAAGGAGATCAGCGGCACCGGCCTGGACTGCAACGTGGTGGGCCGCTACACCACGCCGTTCGCCAGCGGCGGGCCGAACATCACTCGCATCGTGGCACTGAGCACCACCCCACTGACCGGCGGCAACGTCAACGGCATTGGCGTGGTGGACGTCACCACCGAGCGAGTGTTCGACAAGTTCTCCTTCGCCGAGACCTACCCCAACGCGCTCACCTCTACCGCCACTGCCGCGGTGAAGATCCCGATGGTGATGGCCGACGACCGGCTGGCGATTCAGGCCGCGATCCGCACCAGCACCATCCCCGATCCCACGGCGGTGCGCCTGGCATGGGTCCGCGACACCCTGTCCCTGGATCACCTCTACGTGTCCGCCTCCATGGCCACCGAGGTCGACGCCCGTCCCAACGCCTCGGTTACCGGCCCCGCCCGACCACTTCCCCTCACCCCTCACGGCCACTTGGCGCTGCAGTGATCCGGTGACCCTCGACGCCTGCTGCCGCCGCTGAGCGGCGCGCGGTTGGAAGCTGCGCATCTG
>CAYFXT010000164.1:0-7193 GCA_964346995.1 uncultured Spirochaetaceae bacterium
GGTCCGCCTCGGTGTACCCGCAGATGGCGGAGTAGCGCGGGTCCAGGGTGATGTCCTTGAGGTTGTTGAGGCCGGAGAACAGGCTCACCTTCGAGAACTTGCTCACCCCGGTGAGAAAGCTGAATCTGATGTGGGCGTCGGCGTCCTTGATGACCGCGTAGACCCCGCGCAGAACGTCGCGGTTGGCGCGCGCGACGTCCTTCGCGCCGAACGCTCCCTCCTCGTCAGGAGGCACGGCGAACAGCGGATCGAGGATCGGCCTGTCGTATTCGTCGATCAGGACGGCGACTCCGCGACCGGTCCGTTCGTGAAGTTGGCGCAGCAGCGATCGGAATCTCCCGGCCACCGTCCGGTAGTCGGAATCGATCCCGTTCGCGCGCTCGATCTCGGCGAGTTGCTCGGAGAGGCTCGCCGCAACCTGCCCCGGCTCCCGATACGTTCCGCTCCCGAAGCTCAGGCGCACCACCGGGTGGCGGACTGACCAGACCCATCGATCGTGGACGGCCAGCCCCCGGAACAGAGGCTCGTTGCCCTCGAACAGCTCCTTCATCGTATCGAGCAGCAGGCTCTTGCCGAACCGCCGGGGGCGCGAAAGGAAGTAGTGGGTGCCTTCCTGCGCCAGCCGCCAGATCAACGCGGTCTTGTCCACGTAGTAGGAGTTGGTGTGCCGGATCTTCCCGAAGGTCTGTATGCCGAGCGGGAGCCTGCGCTTCGTCATCCGAACATGGTACCCAATCGTCCTGTGCGAGTTCGATTGGCACCGACGGTCTGGCACCCGGGTCAGCGTCGGGGCGCTCCTCTGGCCTGTCAGCATGGGATCGCCCTGCTTCGACGTGGGCATGGACCTGCTGCTGAAGATGCAGGCATGGTACGATACCGCGCAGATGCGTGCACGCGCGAATGAGATCGCAGTTCGGCGCTACTATCGTGTCATCGGCTTCGGATACGGCGCCAACCCGGTCGGTCCCCGCTTCGGGGGGGTCGGTGTCGGCTTCATCGACCGCGCCGATGCGCCGCGGTTGCCTGCCCGTTGCGGCGGGCTGTTCGTCCCGGTCGCTGGTGTGCGGGTGGTGTCCGGGTGATGCCCCACCTGTCGCGTACCCTGCGTTGCGGCGCGGCCCTGGCGGCCGTGGTGGTGCTCGCCGGTTGCTTCCTGCTGCCCCGGGAGGAGCAGGTCCTGGCGCCGCCGCTGCTCGCCACCCCCGACATCGAATACCGTGTCATCACCGCCACTCCCGGCGTGATAGAAGACAAGGTGACGGTCGGTGGTGTGTTCATCTATCCGAGCCAGTATTCGCTCAAGTTCCGCTTCCGCAGCGGTCCGTTGCGCGGCATCTACGTGGGCTATGGCGACGACGTGCAGCCGGGACAACTGGTGGCCGATCTGGACACCGGCAGCCTGGAGCTGGAGCTGAGCCGCCAGGAGATCCGCGTCCGCAAGGCGGAGCTGGCCGCTGAACTGGCCACGGCACGTTCGGAGGATCGATTCACGCGCGAGAACGCCGCCCTGGACATCGAGCTGGAACGGCTGCACCTGCAGCAACTGCAGGAGGAACTGGCGAAGTCGCGCCTGGTAGCACCGGTGGCTGGCGAGGTGGTGTACATCGCGCCGCTCGGCGAGGGCGAACCGGTGGAGCCGTTCCGCACGGTCATCCAGATTGCCGATCCGACCGAGATTCTCCTCAGCTACAACGGACCGAAGCGCTCCGACTTCGCCCTCGGGGCCGAGGTCCGCGTCGACATACGCGGCGTCACCTACCGGGGCGAAGTGGTGATGACCCCGCTCAACGTGCCGCGCGACGCCCCCGACGAGATGCGCGAGTTGATTCTGATCCGCGTCGCCGATCTGCCGGCCGAGGTGGAGAAGGGCGACACCGCCACCGTGGTGCTGATCCGGGCACGCCGCGACGAGGTGATCGTGCTGCCGCGCAACCTGGTGCAGACCTACCTGGGGCGGCGTTTCGTGTACGTGCTCAAGGGTGGCCTGCGCGAGGAACGCAACGTCGAGATCGGCATCCAGACCCCTACCCAGGTCGAGGTCGCAGCCGGACTGGAGGCGGGTGAGGAGGTGGTCGTACGCTAGCGCCCCGATACCGTTGCCTGCGGCGTCGCTTCCGGCCCGGCCGGCCAGCACGATGAGCCTGTCGCAATCCGCCAGCCTCATCGTGCTGGTGCTGCGCAAGATGGCCAGCAACCGCTGGCTGGTGCTGGCGCTGCTCGCCAGCTCGGTGCTCTCGGTCGGACTTCTGGCCAGCATTCCCATCTACACCGACGGTGTGTTGCAGCGCCTCCTGACCCGCGACCTGGAGCGCTACCAGGAACGCACCGGCCGCTACCCCGGAACCACCGCCGCCACCTACAACTTCTACCGTCTGGTCGAGAGACCCGATGCCAAGGCCCCTTTTCACGACGCGCTCGAGGAGGAAATCCTCACCACGCTGGTACCCAACCTCGGCGTCCCGGTGGCGGCGCAGATGAAGCGCATCACGCTCGACTACCTGTACGACGTACGCCCGCAGCCGGAGTAGAGCCGTGTCGAGGTGGTGAAGAAATTCAGCCGCGTGGAGGCGATGCAGGATCTGGCCGACCACATCACCCTGTTGCACGGGCGCCTGTACGACCCGGAGCCGGTGGACGGGGTCTACGAGGCGATCGTCACCGCCGAGGCGATGCGGCAACTGGAGCTGATCCTGGATCGCACCTACCTGCTGCACGACCTGCTCGCCGAGGAACCGCGCCTGCGGGTCAAGGTGGTGGGGGTGTTCGCCAAGAACGATCCGCGCGACCTGTACTGGTTTCAGCGCTTCACCACTCTGTCGGAGAGTTTCCTCATCGACTACGACACCTTCCTGCGCGACTTCCTCTACACGCCGACGCGCAACCTGACCAACGGCTCGTGGTACTTCGCCCTCGACTACCACCGCATCACGCTCGACAACGTGCCCAACCTGCTGCGCCGTTACGACGAGTACCTGCGCGCCTCTGCCGACCGGCGCGTCGATCTGGACTTCGGCATCGCCAAGCTGCTCGACGAGTACAACCGCCGCGCCGCCGTACTGAAGATCACCCTGTCGTTTCTGCACGTGCCGATCGTGCTGGTGCTGGCGTTCTTCATGTACATGGTCTCGCAGCTCATCGTCGAGGGTGACCTGGCCGAGATCGCGGTGCTGGAGAGCCGCGGCGCCGCCGGCAACCAGTTGTTCACCATCTACCTGCTGCAGAGCCTGCTCCTGGCGGGGGCGGCGCTCGCCCTCGGGCCACCGCTGGCGCTGATGATCGTGCGTTTTCTCGGCGCCGCCAACGGCTTTCTGGAGTTCGTCGGTCGCAGCGCACTGCAAACCGACGTCACCCTGCGCGCCTACTGGTTCGCGCTGGCGGGGGCGGCGATCTTTCTGGTCGCCACGCTGCTGCCGGCGACCCGTGCCGCGCGCACCTCGATCGTGGAATTGCGCGGGCGTGGCGCGCGCACCCGGCGTCATACCTTCTGGCGGCGCTTCTACCTCGATCTGCTGCTGATCGCCATCGCGGTGTATGGCCTGATCCAGTTCCAGCAGCGCCGCGACATCATCTTGCTCACCGCCGCCACCGGCGCCGATCTGCCGCTCGATCCGCTGCTGTTCCTCACCTCGGTGCTGTTCATTCTCGGTTGCGGCATGTTGACCCTGCGCGTGTTTCCGTTCGTCATACGGGCTCTGTTCCGCGTCGCGCGACGGCGCTGGTCACCGGCCCTGTACGCGGCATTCGTCCAGGTGGCACGCGCGCGCGGCCACGAGCAGTTCCTGATGGTATTCCTGATCCTCACCCTGGCGCTCGGCATCTACAACAGCAGCGCCGCGCGCACCGTCAACCGCAACATCGAAGAGCGCATCTACTACGCCACCGGCGCCGACCTCACCATGCAGCCCTACTTTCCGAGCGATCGGCCACCCGACGGCGGCGGCGGTCTGCCGGGAGAACCGGTCGCAGCGGTGACCAGTTCCAGCGCGGTGCAGTACCGCGAGCCGCCCTACGAGCCGTTCACCCGGCTGCCCGGCATCGAACACACCACGCGGGTACTGCGCCAGCCGCGCGCCCAGGTGTCGCTGCCCGGAAACCGCCGCACCATGGCGGCGCTGATGGCGATTACCCCGGGGGAGTTCGGGCGGGTGGCGTGGTTCCGCTCCGACCTGCTGCCCACGCATTGGTACCGCTATCTGAACCGGCTCGCCGCCGCCCCGAAGGCGATGCTGCTGTCCTCCTCGATCCGGGAGGAGTTCGACATCAAGCTCGGCGATACCATCCTGGTCACCTGGTCGAGTCAGGACGTGGTCGACGGCGTGGTGGTCGGCTTCGTCGACCACTGGCCTGCCTTCATGCCGGTGGGGGAGCGCTCCACGCCGCGCCTGGTGGTAGCCAACTTCCCCTACGTGCGCGCCAAGATGGCGGTGGAACCCTACGAAATCTGGGCCAAGCGGGAGCGGCGCAGCAGGACGGCGGAGATCTATCAGGCGATCGAGGAGCGCGACCTCGACATCCTGAGCCTGACCGACGCCACCCAGCGGGTGGTCGAGGCCAAGAACGACCCACTGCTGCAGGGCACCAACGGGGTGCTGACGCTCGGCTTCTCGGTGGCGATGCTGATCAGCATCGTCGGATTCGTGATGTACTGGGTACTGACGCTGCGCTCGCGCACCCTGCAATTCGGGGTGCTGCGCGCCATCGGCATGTCGAGCCGGCGCGTGCTGGGCATGCTGGTGGTTGAGCAGGTGCTGATCACCGGCTCCGCCATCGTCGCCGGGGTGTTGATCGGCCGGGTGGCGGCACTGCTGTTCGTGCCGCTGCTCCAGGTGGTGTACGCGGCAGCCGATCAGGTGCCGCCGTTCCGGGTGGCCGGCGAGCGCAGCGACTTCATCCGCATCTACGTGGTGGCGGGCGCCCTGCTGCTGCTCGGCGCGGGGCTGTTCCGCACCCTGCTCGCCCGCCTGGACATTCATCAGGCGCTCAAGTTGGGAGAGGAATGAGGCACGAATCTCTGTTCCATTCGCCATTCGTGCTCACCGCCAGCGGGCTGAACCGCTCGTTCCGGGTCGGCAGCACCACCGTGTACGCCCTGCGCGAGGTGAGTCTGCGCGTGCCGCGGGCGCGGTTGACCATCCTGCAGGGGCCTTCCGGCTCGGGCAAGACGACGCTGATCAATATCCTCGGCGCGCTCGACTACCCGACCAGCGGGCAGGTGGAGTTCGAGCACCAGGACATCGTCGGCTTGAGCGATCACGAGCGTGACGAGCTGCGCCGCCAGCGCATGGGCTTCGTATTCCAGTCGGTGGCGTTGATCGGGGTGATGTCGGCGTTCGAAAACGTGGACTTCGCCCTGCGCGTGGCCGGCTACGACGACGCGAACCGCGAGCAGCGCGCCCGCGACTGCCTCTCGCTGGTGGGGCTGCGCGGTCGCATGGACCACCGTCCGGGCGAGCTGTCCGGTGGCGAGCAGCAGCGCGTCGCCATTGCCCGCGCCATTGCCCACGAGCCGGCGCTGCTGTTCGCCGATGAGCCGACCGCGGAGCTGGACACGCATACCGGCCTGCAGGTGATGGCGCTGGTGCGCAGCCTGGTTCAGGAGCATGGCGTAACCGTGGTGATGAGCAGCCACGACCCGTACATCGTCGAGTTGGCCGACCACTTGGTGCAGATGGAGGATGGCCGCCTGGTGAACCGCGAGGGCCGCGATGATTAGCGCAGAAAACCTGGTGCGCATCTACAAGACCGCCGAGTTCGAGGTGATCGCTCTGCAGGGCCTCGACCTGGAGGTGGCGGACGGCGAGTTGATGGCGATCATCGGCAACAGCGGCAGCGGCAAGTCGACCCTGCTCAACGTGATCGGCGGCCTCGACCTTCCCTCGGCCGGCAGGATAACGGTCGCGGAACGCGATCTGCTGAAGATGTCACGCCTGGAGCTACTGCGCTACCGGCGCGAGAAGGTGGGATTCGTGTGGCAGAACAGCGCCCGCAACCTGATTCCCTACCTGTCGGCGGTACAGAACGTGGAGGTGCCGATGCTGCTCACCGCCCGCCGCGAGCGCCGCCGCCGGGCCGAGGAGCTGCTGGCGATGGTGGGCATGGAGCACCGCACCCACAGCCGGCCGAACCAGCTCTCCGGCGGCGAACAGCAGCGGGTGGCGATTGCCATTGCGCTCGCCAATGCGCCGCCGCTGGTGCTCGCCGACGAGCCCACCGGCAGCGTCGACGGGGCCACCGCCGCCGGAGTGCTGGAGGCGCTGCGCCAGGTGAACCAGCAACTGGGGGTGACGGTGGTGATCGTGACCCACGACCGGCGCATCGCCCAGCAGGTGGACCGCGTGGTGGCGATTCGCGACGGCCGCACCTCGAGCGAGTTCATTCGCCGCGGCACCTACACCAGCGAGCTGGCGCAACTCGCCGCCCACATGGAGGAGGCGGATACGCACCAGGAACTGGCGGTGGTGGACCGCTCGGGACGCCTGCAGGTGCCGGGCGAGTACCTGCGCGCCCTGGGTGTGGAGGGCCGCGACCGGCTGCAGGTGGAGCTGGAGGGAGACCGTATCGTGCTGCGCCGCCCGGCGGAGGAGCAGGATGACTGACCGCAACGAGGTGCCACGGCCCCCCCGTGACACGCAAGACGAGGAAAACCGAGCCACAGCCATCGCTGGTGGGTCACCAAGTTCGAGGCAGGCATCGGAACAGGCGGTGATCGGGGTGATCATGGGCAGCACGTCCGATTGGGAGACGATGCGCCATGCCGATCAGACGCTGAGCCGGTTCACCGTGGCCTACGAGTGTCAGGTCGTGTCCGCGCACCGTACGCCGGAGCGGATGCGCGACTACGCCGGAAGGGCCGCCGGACGCGGCATCGAGGTGATTATCGCCGCCGCCGGGGGAGCCGCGCATCTACCCGGCATGGTGGCGGCCTACACGACGCTGCCGGTGCTCGGGGTGCCGGTGCAGAGCCACCTCCTGCATGGCCTCGACTCCCTGCTGTCGATCGTGCAGATGCCGGCGGGGGTTCCGGTCGGCACCCTGGCCATCGGCCGCGCCGGAGCCGTGAACGCCGCCCTGCTGGCGGTCTCCATCGCGGCCCTGGGGCGGCCCCATCTGCGCACCGAGCTGGCGACCTACCGCGCCAGGCAGACGGCCGCGGTGGAGACCGCGGAACTGCCGCCGAACGGCGCATGACGCGC
>CAYFXT010000165.1:0-7103 GCA_964346995.1 uncultured Spirochaetaceae bacterium
GCCGGCAAGCACGTGCTGGTGGAGAAGCCGGTCGGGGTTACCGTGGCCGAGATCGAGGAGATGGCGGCGGCCGCGGCCGCCGCCGGACTGGTGTGCATGCCGGGCCACAACTACATCTACGAGGATGGCGTGCAGCGGGCCGGCGAGCTGATCGCCGGCGGTGCGCTCGGGCGGCTGATCGCCGTCTACGTCCTGTACAACATTCACCACGCCGAGGAGATCGCGCGCCTGTTCCCCGGCGTGATCCGCCAGATCCTCACCCACCACGCCTACATTCTGCTCTACCTGGCCGGACGACCTGCCGAACTGACCGCCATGAAGGCCACCCTGCACTACCGGAGCATCACCCAGGAGGATATCGCCCTGGTCAACCTGCGCATGCGGTCGGGGGCGCTGGCCCACCTGCAGGCCAGCTTCGCCGCCGACGACCACACCGCCGATCCGTGGACGGTGCTGATAAAGGCGATCGGCACGGCCGGCGCCACCCGCTACAGCTACCGCGACTGGGTGGAGAACAAGCCCACGGACGCCCATTCCCAGACCTACAGCGCCTACCCCTACACCATCTACCGCGAGGTGCAGCACTTCGTCGCCCACATCCGGGACGGCGGACCGGCTCCGCTGTCGACCATGGCGGACGCCGTGCACGCCCAACAGATCGTGGAGGCGGCCGAGCGCTCGGCTGCCTCCGGCCGGCTGGAAACCCTGTAGGTACGCGCGGCGGGCGGACGCTTACCGCCGGCGCCAAGCGTAGAACACCACCGTGGCGGCGACCAGGAAGCGGAAGTGATCCAGGGCGACGGTGGCGGGTCGCGCCAGCGCATCCACGAGGATGCTGGTGAGCGAGACGTCGCGCACCACGACCGGGATCTGCTCCAGCGCGTCGCCTGCGGCGGTGCGGAATGCTTGCAGGTCCGCGAACGTCGCTACCGGGGCGGTAACGAGAGCCAGCGTCGGCGGCTCCAGACGGGCACGCTCCTGGTGCTCGTCCACGTAGTCGGAGACCAGCGCCAGACCGCGGCGCTGCTCACCGAGGAATCCCTGGTAGAGCGGATAGAAGCTGGTCGCCATCTCCAGGATGCCGGCGGCGGAGAGGATCACTTCGTCACGCGCGTATCTGCTCGGCCCGCGTTCCAGCACCGCCAGCACGTCATCCAGGGACGCGGGATCCCCGAACAGTTCCAGCGCCGCCGCGCCGTGGATCAAGAGCCGCGGATTGTCGGTCGACCGGAACAGCTCCTCGATGGTTGCGCGGCTGGCCTGGTCGCCGAGCCGGGCCAGCGACACCATCGCCTTGCCGACCAGAAACACGTCGGGCGAGGAGAGGCTGTTGCGTAGCACCGCCACGCCGTCGGTAAGCCGCTTGCGCCCGATCAGGTCGGCCGCCTTGTGCGCGGTCGTGAACGGCTGTCCCGCCACCTCGGCGATCAGGGCGCGCGCCAGTTCGTCGGTCGCCGGCATGTCGGCAAGCGAATCCAGCGCTTCCGAGCGCACCGCAAAGCGGGGCGAATCGAGGCGGCGCAGCAGATCAGGTGCCGCCAGTCGCGACGGCGCGTCACCGAGCCGACGCACCAACGACTGCTCGCGATCCGAGGTGCGACTGCCCTTCAGGCGATGCAGCAGCGCGAGCGCCCGCAGGTCGCGCGGCGACGCGAACAGGCCCAGCAGGTCGTGGACCCGGTAGGCGCCCAGCCGCTCGATGCGCGCTGCAAGCAGGAGAATGCCGACGTAGGAAACCGCGATCGCACCGAAGTAGATGCGGTACACGTCGGAGGTCTCCAGCACCCGGATCGAGGCCAGGAGGTTCAGCACCAATCCACCGCCCAGCGAACCGAGCGACGCCGGGATGCCGGTGACCAGAAAATAGAGAATGCCGAGGTTGAGCCGGTCCGCGCTCGGCGTGAGGTTGAAGTAGTAGACGCTGTTCGCGCTGGTGGCGCCGCTGGCCCCGAACGTGGCGAAGAAGAACACCACGCCCAGGTAGACCCACACCGAGGTAACACTTTCGAGTGGCGGCGCGATGGCCAGCATCACCGTGGTCACGGCCAAGGTCGCGGTGAACAGAGTAATCAGCGGCTTGGCGCCGACCCGGTCGATCACGAAGGCGCTCACCAGCGCCATGGCGATGGCGCCGGCGGCGCCCACCGCACCGAGCAGCATCGCGGTGTTGTCGCCGAGGCCGTGCACCCGCTTGGCATGGACCACCAGGAAGGGGATCACCATGGAGACCGCGAAGCTGTGCACCGCCAGCAGCGCCAGGAAGCGCGGCACTCCGCGCCGGTGCAGCGTCCGTCCGAGCGAGCCGAAGAAGCCGCCGGCGCGGTCGGGCGCGGGCGGCTCCGGGAAGCGAAACACCAGCTGGGTGGAGGCCAGGCCGATCACGATACCGGCGCCGAGCAGCAGGGAGTACAGATAGAGCGGCGACTCCTCCTGCAGCAGCAGTCCGATCGCCAATCCGGCGCCGATGCCGGCGGCATGGATCACGAGCTGATTGCGCGACAGGAACGAACCGCGCTCGGTCTCGGTGGTGATGGCGCCGACGATGGCGTTGTGGCCGGTAATGGCAACGCCGCGCGCCAGGTTGAAGCCGACCACGCTCGCCGCGATGAGCCAGATGCTGACCGGCGCCGCGCTGCGCGCGAACAGCGGCGCCAGGAGGATCGGGGACATCAGCGCGTAACGGACGATCCAGAAGATGCCCATGGTGCGCACCGTGCCGAGCCGGCGCACGATGAGTCGGCCGAGCAGCGGCACGAGCTGCCCGAGCGGGATGAACGAGTAGAGCACGCCAACCAGCAGGTCGCCGGCCCCGAGGCGCAACGCGTAGAGGGCGATCAGGTTCCCCGTCAGCAGGTGGAACGAGATCACGTTGAGGAACGAGAACAACGTGAAGCTGCGCTGCGCGGCGCGCATCTGGCGCGGCGTCAGGCCGCCTTCGCCGGCGGCGCCGGTGATGGTCATTGCCCGGTACCGCCTGGCCCGGTACCGCCTGGTGGCGGGTAGCTGTTCACGGCGCCAAAAGCTACTCGCCGCACGCGCGCCCGGGCAAGCCGCCGCGGCGCACCGAGTGAGCGGTATCTCCTTGTCGCGCCCGGCGCGGGTCACTATGATGCCGCCGGAGCACAATCTTGAAAGTAGTCCAAACGACCGATGACAGACAGGTAAACTTGACAGACGTGCCGGACCCGCAGGCGCAGGGCGAATGGGTCGTCGTGAAGATCCTCAGCTCCCCCATGTGCACCGAGTACAAGGCGTACGAGGCGGGCCGCGGGCTTGCATCGATGGGACACGAGGCGGCCGGCGAAGTGGTGGACGTGGACCAGTCCAGTCTGATCAGGGTGGGCGACCGGGTGGCGGTGATGCCGCAGACCAGTTGCGGCGTGTGCGACCTGTGTCTGGCCGGCGAGTACATCCACTGCGAGAACCGCCCGGAGCCGGACCAGCTCGGCATCTACGAGCATGGCACCGGCACCTACGCGCAATATGTGATCAAGCAGGACCGGTTTCTGGTTCCCCTGCCCGATTCGATGTCGTTCGACCACGGCAGCATGGCGTGCTGCGGCCTCGGCCCCACCTTCGGCGCCATGCAGCGCCTGAACGTGGTCAGTGGCGAGACGGTGATGGTCACCGGCATGGGTCCGGTGGGGCTCGGCGGGATCGTGAACGTCCTGCACCGGCACGCGCGCCCGATCGCGGTGGAGATGATTCCCTACCGCCGCAAGCTGGCGGAGAAGCTGGGCGCGGTGGCGATCGATCCCACCGCCGACGGCGCCGTAGAGCAGGTGAAGGAGCTGACCGGCGGGCGCGGCGTGGACGCCGCGGTGGACTGCTCAGGCGTCGGCGCAGCGCAGCGGTTCGCGCTCGACTGCCTGCGCCGCCGCGGTCGCATGGCGTTCGTCGGCCAGGGCGGCGAGGTGCCGCTGTACACCAGCCGCGACATGGTGGGCCGCGGTCTGGCGCTGTTCGGAGCGTGGCACTACAACCGCGCCGACGCCAGCCAGCTCCTTGGCGTGATCGCCGATTCCGGGGAGCTGATCGACAAGCAGATCACCCATCGCATGCCGATGAAGGACACCCGGAAAGCGTTCGAGCTGCAGGCCAGCGGCGAGACCGGCAAGGTGATCCTCCATCCCTGGGAGGAGTAACCGGCGCTACCGAATCGCCCGATGGGTAGCTCTCGTCAGGAGCCGGTGAACCAGCCGAAGGCGTCGGCGAACACCACCCAGTAGTAGATCAGGTAGCCGCCGGCGCCGACCAGGAACATGGCGCTGGCGCGGCTGATGGCCAGCATCGAGCCGCGCAGCCACTTCGCCACCGCGCCGCGGAACAGCGCCGCGCCCACGGTGACGGCGATCAGCACCGACCCCATGCCCAGCGCATAGCCCATGAACTGGCCGAAGGCGGCGCCCAGCCCCTGCGTGCCGAGGCCGATGCCGACCACCGCCAGGAAGATCGGCAGCGTGCAGCTCAGCGAGCTGATCGAATAGGCGGCGCCGAACGCAACCACGTTGCCCAGGTTGCGGCGCGGGCTGACGTGCACGCGGCTGGCAGCCAGCAGCGCCAGCTTGCCGCGTCCGGTCAGCAGCCACACGCCGATGCCGAGCAGCACGACGCCCAGGGCAGCGCCGAAGAACCGAAAGGTGGCGGTGAGCCACTGTCCGCCGGCGGCGACCACCACGCCGACTGCCGCGGCGACCGTGATGAAGCCGCCGGTCGCGGCCACGCCGAGCAGCAGGCCGCGCCCCGCGCGCTCCACGATCGAGCGGTCGTAGAATCCCTCCTCCTCGTTGCCGAGATGGTAGGAGACGTAGGTGGGCAGCATCACGAACCCGCACGGATTGACGCTCGCCACCATACCGGCGAGGAAAGCGAACAGGAACGGCAGAGTAACAGAGACGTTGGCCGCCGCCGATTCGACGTCGGCCTGCACGCGGATCACCGCCGCCAGCAGGGCCGCCACCACCAGCGCCGGCACTGCGAAGCTGATGATCTGGTTGCGGCGGCTCACCGCCCGGCCACCAGCGGAGGAAGCAGCGCCGCTCATGGTCGGTGCTCCGCCACCGCGAGCAGCTCCTCGACGTGCTCGATCAGCTTCTCCCTGGTCAGGATGCCGGTCCACTTGGCCGTAATCCCGCCGTCGGCAGTCACGAACAGCGTGGTCGGCATGCCGAGCACCTGAAAACGAGCCACCACGCCGGCATCCTCGGTGGTACCCGCCGGGTAGGACACTCCCAGCTCCTGCAGCAGCGCGCGTCCCTGGTCGGTACTGCCAAGGCCGGTGAACGGCCCGAGGTCGATGCCCAACAGCACGATCCGGTCGTGGTACTCGTCGTACACCTCCTGGAACTCCGGCATCTCGGCGCGGCACGGCGGACACAGCCCAGCCCAGAAATTGAGCACCACGGGCTTGCCCTGGGCGAGCACGGCGCTGAACTGCATCCTCTCATCGGTCAGCTCGACGCCGGTCTGGTAGGCGACAATCTCGAAGTCGGCCACCTGCGGCAGGTCGGCTGCTGCCGTAGTTCCCGCCGCAGTTCCCGCCGCCTCCGAATCATCGGAGCCGCGGTCGCAGGCGGTGCACAGGAGCACCGTCAGTAACGGCGCCCACAACAACCTGGCTGCCGGTCCGTAGCGTCTGCGCTCCGAGGTGGTAACCATCATGTATTCTCGACGTCCCAGGCGGCACGAATCATACGCCGGCGCGGCGGTCGAACCGTCAACGCGCCAACGACTCTTGCGGATGCTCGATCTCGCCCTCCACGTAATCCTTGGGGCTGAGCTCCTCGAGCGGCTCCGGAATGTTGCGCGCCACGCCGATGCCGATCGTCTCGGTGTTGCCGTCGAACGAACACCAGCGCACCGCGTTGGCGATCACGTGCAGCACGCCCTCGTGATGATAGATCGGATAGGTTTCGTGGCCGGGCCGGAAGTAGAAGATCCTGCCACGCCCGCGGTGCCACACCGCGCCGCTGCGAAACACCTCCCCGCCCTCAAACCAACTCACGAAGAGCAACTCATCCGGTTCGGGAATGTCGAAGTGCTCCCCGTACATCTCGGTGTTGGGAATCTCGAGGTAGCGCCCGCAACCGCGGGTGATGGGATGATTGGGATTGACCACCCACAACCGCTCCCGCTCCGCCGCCTCGCGCCAGCACAGCCCGCAGCTCGTGCCCATCATGCGGCGAAAAATCTTCGAGAAGTGGCCGGAGTGCAGGACGATCAGCCCCATTCCCGCCAGTATCCTCGCCTGGACCCGGTCCACGATCTCGTCTCGCACCTTGCGGTGCGCGGCGTGGCCCCACCAGATCAATACGTCGGTATTGCCGAGTACCTCGTCCGTGAGGCCGTGATCAGGTTGCTGCAGCGTGGCCGTAGCGACTTCCAGGCCCGGCTGCTGCCGCAAGTAGCCACCTATCTGCTCATGAATCCCGTGTGGATAGATGTTGCGTACGAAGTCGTTGTTCTGCTCGTGCACGAATTCGTTCCACACCGTTACCCGAATTGCCATACTCATCTTCTCCTGGTCGATTGCTGATCGCCGGTCGCCAACCTGCGAAGTTGCACCGACGACGCCAACAGTACTCCCCCGCGTGCCGGTTGGGGAACCGGCCGGCGGCCCACAGCGGTAGCGCATGATGGCCGCTATCGTTGGAAGAGCGTGCTGGGATCGTACGCAGTTGGCTACAGGTGCCTTCCACCACGCTCCAGCAGCCGCTCGACACCCTCCAGGTCGCCGTCGCGGACCAGTCGGACAAGCTCTTCGCCCCGTTCCGGGTTGGCGACCGCCTGAAGGATTCGTGCGGTAATAAATGGTAACTATTCAGAGGGGGTAACTGGCAGGAGGCAGGGCGGGATCATGGGCCGGCCTGCAGAGACGGTCCGCAGGGCTTCAATCACGTTCCCGCCGTTCTTGCTCCTGTTCGTGGAGATGGGCAAGGAGCCGCTGCCGATGCCGCACATCGCCGGCGCTTGAGGCTGTCCGGTATCATGGCGCTCAGCATGTGGCAGCATCGCGTGGACAATCTGTTCGGCTGCCGGCGACGGCGGTCGCACGGTGCTTCACCGTGAGCCTCGGACCGCTTCGGCTGGCTCTGTGCCTGCAC
>CAYFXT010000166.1:0-7075 GCA_964346995.1 uncultured Spirochaetaceae bacterium
CAGCAACCTGAACGACGCCGGCTACCTCAACCGGCAGTACGACCGCGCGGTGGTGCGCGGGTTGCGCGCCGCCGGCGCGGACCGGCTGCCGGCGTTGGCCAACGCCGAGGAAATGCTGTTGCAGGAGGCGGTGATCCTGCCGATCAGCCATATGGTTGCATTCAACATCGTCAACCGCGGCCGGGTGGACGGATGGTACCCCAATGCCCTGGACATTCACCCGTTCCGCTTCATCCGCTTCCGCCACCTGGAGGGACCGCGCGGCGTCGCGGCCGCGGATGCCGGCGGGGCGGTCGGCTGACCCACCGGTGCTTTCGCGCAGGGGCCCCATCCGCACTTACGCGCTGCGCTACCGGTCGCGTTCCCCCGGTGCGGCCGCCTCGCCGCCGGCGGCGAACCGCTCCAGCAGGGCGACCAGGCGTTTGCGAAACAGAACTCCGGTGCCGAACAGGATCAGCGCCACCACCATCACGATGCCGGCGAACAGCCAGCGCTGCTCCGCAGCCGCATCCCCCATTAGCACGCTGCCCACGATGCCCGGCAGCCGCCCGACCGTGGAGATTACCATGAACACGGCGAGGCGCATCCGCGACAGGCCGGCGACGTAGCAGAGAATGTCCTTCGGGATGCCGGGGATCAGGAAGAACAGGAAGAAGGTAATGGTGGCACGGGGCGACGTCGCCATCCGCTGCATCCGGTCGAGTTGCTCGGTGCGCAGAATGACGCGCAGGAACTCGGTTCCCAGCAGCCGCGAAGCCAGGAACGCGATACCCGAACCGAGCGCGCTGCCGGCCACGGTGAGCGCCAACCCACCGGCGATCCCGAACAGGTAGCCGCTGGCGATCTGCGGCACCTCACCGGGGATCACGAAGATGATGATCTGCAGCATCTGCACGGCCACGAACACCAGAGGCGCGGTGGCGCCGAACCCGCGTACCCACTGGCGCAGCTCTTCCGGTGCCGTGGCGATGGTCCAGATCTGCTCCCGGTACCCCAGGATCACGGCCAGCATCACGGCGAACAGCAGCGGATAGGCGCCGACGGCGAGCACGCGGCGCATGGAGCGGAACAATGGCATGGAGCGGAACGATGACCGACGGTTGGCCGCCACGACAGCGTCAATATAGACGTATCCGGTGGTCGCGGTCCCGCGTCGTGCGGTCGTGCACCGCGTTTGCCACCCTGAATCTGTGTCGTTATACTCCGCGGTGATGTTGACGTTGCGTGCTCCCGGGGTCTCGTCGCGCGGAGCGGCGAGCGGTACAGGCATCCCAACGCCCGACCCCGCCTCCCCTTCCGCAGCCCGTAATTCCGCCACCATCGCCGCTCGATCTCTCCTGATACGCGCCACGACCGCCAAACCGACCGCGTCCGGCGCCGCCGGCGCCAAGTCTGCACCGGCGGCGCCCAAGGCCGCTCGATCCGGCACGGCGAACCGGACCAGGGCGCGGGGAGCAGCCTCCTCGCGCTCCGCCAGATCGGCAAAAACCTCAGCCAAGGCGAGCGGCGCGGCGACGGGCAGGAAGACCGGCACGTCCACCCGGCGCCGTCGCCTGCAGTACAAGGTAGGTCAGCAACTCGTCTATCCCCTGCAAGGGGTCGGCCAGGTGATGAACATCGAGGAACGTCCGTTTCGTGATCAGACCCTGCTCTACTACGTGGTCTACCTCGAAGTCTCCGACATGACCATCATGGTGCCGGTGGAGAAGGCGGACGCACTCGGCATCCGCGCCATCGTTCCGCGCACCGAGGCGAACGGCGCCCTGCAACTGATCGGCGAGGACTACGAGCCGATTCCCACCGACTGGAAGCTGCGCTATCAGATGAATCTCGATCTGCTCAAGGCGGGCGCGGTCAGCGACATCGCCACCGTGGTGCGCGCCCTCTACCACCGGAGCAGGATCAAGGAACTGCCGATTCTGGAGCGCAAGCTGTACGACAACGCGCGCTCCCTGCTGGTCGACGAGCTGTCGTTCTCGCTTGGCAAGGAAAAGAGCACGATCGAGGGTATGATCAACGAGCGCCTCAAAGCGGGCGTAAACCCTTAAGAAAGAATGCGATAGCGCGTGCCATGAGCGGTACGGTGCGGCCCCGCATCGCCTGGAAGTGGACGCTCGACCGCATGGCGCAGAGCGCGGGAACCGCCCTGCCGGCGGTGTCGGAGCTGGCTGCCGAACGCCATGACCCGTTCCGGGTCCTGGTTTCGACCATCATCTCGCTCCGCACCAAGGATGAGGTGACCGGCCCCGCATCGCGGCGCCTGCTGGCGCGCGCGCCCGCGCCGGTGGCGCTGGCCACGCTGCCGGCGGCGGAGATTGCCGAGCTGATCTATCCGGCGGGATTCTACCGAACCAAGGCCGGCCACCTGCGCGAGGTTGCGGCTATCCTGGAGCAGGAACATGGGGGCGCGGTTCCGAGTTCGCTGGCGGAGCTGCTGCGCTTGCCGGGGGTGGGGCGCAAAACCGCCAATCTGGTGCTCGGGCTCGGGTACGGCATCCCCGCGATCTGCGTCGACACCCACGTACACCGCATCTGCAATCGCCTGGGCTGGGTCGACACGCGCGCTCCCGACGCCACCGAGTCGGCGCTGGCGAGTTCGCTGCCGAGACGCTACTGGATTCCGATCAACGCCATCATGGTCAGCTTCGGGCAGCAGGTATGCATGCCGATCAGCCCACGCGGTTCGACGTGTCCGGTGCGCGCTCGCTGCCCACGCCGCGGGGTAACCCGGCACCGGTAGCGAACCGAACGGCACCCTATCGGTCAGTCCTGTTGCAGTTCGTTGATGCGATCGCGGATCTTGGCGGCCTGTTCGTAGTCTTCGTCCTGCACGGCGGCGTCCAGCTCGCGCCGCAGATCGGCGAGCACCGAGTTCTCCTCGGAGGATCCCGCACGTTTGCCGGGCGACGAACGCTCGCTATCGTCGACGCCGGCCACCGAGCTGGCCGGTATGCCAGCGTGAGACACCACTTCCTCGTCGATGAAGATCGGGCACTTCGCCCGCACGGCCAGTGCCACGCAGTCGGACGGCCGGGCGTCGATCACCATTTCCTCGTCATCCTGGAGCAGGATCAGGCGGGCGTAGAAGATGCTGTCGTTGATCGCGGTGATCTCGACGCGGTTGACCTCGGCGTCGAGGCGACCGAGCACCGACACGAACAGGTCGTGGGTAAGGGGCCGCGCCGCGTGAACGTCGCCGAGCCCCATCACGATGGAGTGGGCGATGCTGGGGTCGACGAAGATCGGCACCACCGAATCGGTGCCGGAGGGGCGGATC
This sequence comes from uncultured Spirochaetaceae bacterium, assembly GCA_964346995.1. Lineage (GTDB taxonomy): Bacteria > Spirochaetota > Spirochaetia > SZUA-6 > Bin103 > Bin103. The sequence goes on from CAYFXT010000166.1 coordinate 3,278, forward strand.
AGCACCGCGTTGCCGTCCTGCGCCTTGACCACGGTCCAGATGTCCGCCGGAACCAACATTACGCAGACTTCTTTTCGCCGAGCAGGGTGACCTCCGGCGCAACGGCGGTTTCGACCACCTCGCGGGTCACCACCACACGCTTGCTGCCTGCGAGAGACGGCACGTCGTACATGATGTCCACCATGATCGCTTCGATGATCGAACGCAGGCCGCGCGCCCCGGTCTTGCGCTGCACCGCCTTGCGCGCGATCGCATCGATGGCGTCCTCCTCGAAGATCAACTCGACGTCGTCGAGCTTCAGCGATGCCTGGTACTGCCTGACCACCGAGTTGCGCGGCTCCACGATGATCCGCTTCAACGACTCTACGGAGAGCTGCTCGAGCGCCACCACTACCGGCAACCGGCCGATGAACTCCGGAATCAGCCCGTAATGGATCAGGTCGTCCGGCTCCAGGTGCTCGAAGAGTTGCACCAGATCCTTCTCCTGCGTGGTGCGCACCTCGGCGCCGAAACCGAGCGGGTTCTGCGCGATGCGCGCTTCCACCACCGCGTCGAGGCCGACGAACGCGCCGCCGCAGATGATCAGAATGTTGCTGGTATCGATCTTCAGCATCTCCTGATTGGGGTGCTTGCGGCCGCCCTGCGGGGGCACCGAAGCCACGGTGCCTTCGATGATCTTGAGCAGCGCCTGCTGGACACCTTCCCCGGAGACGTCGCGGGTAATCGAGACATTTTCGCCCTTCTTGGCGATCTTGTCGATCTCGTCGATGTAGATGATGCCGCGCTCGGCGTGCGCGATGTTGCTGCCGGCGTTCTGGATCAGCTTGAGAAGGATGTTCTCGACATCCTCACCCACGTAGCCCGCCTCGGTGAGGGTGGTGGCATCGGCGATGGCGAACGGTACCTTGAGCTTGCGGGCGAGCGTCTCCGCGAGCAGCGTCTTGCCGACGCCGGTGGGGCCGATCAGCAGCACGTTGGACTTGTCGAGCTCGACGTCGCTGTCCTGCCTGCGCATGGCGATGCGCTTGTAGTGGCTGTAGACCGCCACCGACAGCACCTTCTTGGCCTCTTCCTGGCCCACCACGTACTGGTCGAGGTAGCGTTTGATCTCTTTCGGTTTGGGAATCTCGTCCTGGTATTCGGCGGTGAGAGTCTCTTCTTCGTCGTCGAGGATCTTCTTGCACACCGTGACGCACTCGTCGCAGATGTAAACGCCGGGGCCGGCGATCAGGCGGCGCGCCATGTCGGCGCTCTTGCCACAGAACGAGCAGAGCTTTTGCCCGCTAGCCTTGCTGGTCTTCGCCATCGTCAGCCCTACCCGTCATCTACTGCCGGCTGTCACTGTCCGGATCTGTCACTGTCCCGAATCGTCCCGTTTCATCACCCGATCGATCAGGCCGTACGCCTGCGCTTCGTCGGACGACATATAATAGTCGCGTTCCAGGTCCGACGCAATCACTTCGTCCTCTTTCTGCGCGTGCATGGCGAAATAGTGGATGATCATCTTCTTGAGCCGGATCAACTCGCGCGCCTGGATGCTGATGTCCGCCGCCTGGCCCTGCACGCCGCCCCATGGCTGGTGAATCAACATCCGCGCCGAGGGCAGCGCGAACCGCTTGCCGTGGGTGCCGGCGGCGAGCAGCAAGGCGCCCATCGATGCCGCCTGCCCGAGGCACACGGTCTGAATGTCGGGGCGGACGTACTGCATGGTGTCGTAGATCGCCAGCCCGGCGGTAACCGAGCCGCCGGGAGAGTTGATGTAGAGCTGAATATCGCGATCCGGATCCTGCGACTGCAGGAACAGGAGCTGCGCTACGACGAGGTCGGCGGTGACGTCGAAGATCTCGCCGTCGATGAATATGATGCGGTCCTTGAGCAAACGGGAGTAGATGTCGTAGGAACGCTCCCCCCGGCCGGTCTGTTCAATGACGATGGGTACCAGACTGTTGAGCTGTTCGTCCATGGTGCAATAGTCGCTTCCGCGCGGGCGGGGCAACAGCGCTAATTTACCTGGTTCGCCGGTGCCAAGTCTACATAGCTGGTGCGTGCGCCCGCCTTGACATTGCTGCCGGCGATGAGGTTGTCGAACAGCTTTTCGTTGCGCAATTCGCCGCGCACGTAATCGAGTGCATTGTCGCTCTCGTACCGTTCACGCAACTCCGCCGCATCGACGCCGCGCCGCTCGGCCTGCTCCCTGAAGTAGGCGTCGAGATCGTCGTCGCTGATCTCGATCTGCTCCTCCCGTGCGAGCCGGTCGCATACCAGGCTGAATCGGGTGCGACGCTCCACCATCGGACGGAGCATCTCCAGAGCCCGGGCGACATCCTGGCCGTTGGCGGCCAGGTCCGCCGCGATCTGCTCTTCGGTTCGCCCGCTGCGCGCCGAGAAGCTGCGCCACTCGCGCTGCATCCCGGCCGTTATCATCGACTTGGGCAGCGGCACTACGGAGGACTCCACGACCTTCTCCATGAGCTGGTCGATCAGCCCGCCGCGCACGCGCCGGTCGGCGTCTTCCTGGAGGCCCTTCCGCAGGTCGTTCTTCAGGTCCTCCAGCGTCTCGAAGCTGTCGCTGATGTCCTGGGCCAGTTCGTCGTCGATGTCGGGAAGCTGCTTCTCCTTGATCGAGGTCACGGTGACCTTGAGCGTCACGATACGGTTGGCCAGCTCACGATACTCGTAATCCGCGGGAAACGACTTGCTGAACTCCTTCTCGGAGCCGCGCGCCATGCCGATCAACTCGTCGTCCATGTGGTAGATATTGTAGCCGGTGCCCACCTCGAACACGAAGTCGCGCCGTTCAGTAGCGACGGCCGGCGCTCCGGCGTCGTCGAGCTCCACCCAGTTGACGGTGACCACGTCGCCGTGCTCCACCACCACAGCATCGTCGCCGTCCGCCTTCTTGTCGATCACCAACGCGTTCCGTTCCTGCAGACGGCTCAGCTCGCGCTCCAGGTCCGCATCGTCAATCGTGACCTGCGGCTTCTCCAGGTCCAGGTCGCGGTACGGCCCCAGCTTCACGTCGGGGTAGGTATCGTACAGTACGGTAAAGGTGAAGTCCTGACCGGGGACAATCTCTGCGTCGGAGTCGGCACGCGGGGACACGATGGGCAGCGGTTTCTGCTCCACCTCGGCGAGCACCTGATTCACGGCGTCGTTGATCACCTGCCTGGTCACCGTCTGGGTCAGAGCGCGACCGAACTTGCGCGCCAATACGTCACGCGGGGCCTTGCCGCGACGAAAGCCCTTGACATGAGTGGTGCGACGCAGTTCGGCGATCGTCTTGTCGTAGCACTCCGTAACACTGCTGCCGGCTACCGTGAGGGTGAGCCGTACCTCGCAGTCGGCGGATACGGATAGTTCCTGATTCGTTACGATCACTCGGTTGCCTTGCGTTCTTTCGAGCGGGAAACGGGATTCGAACCCGCGACTTCCACCTTGGCAAGGTGGAGCTCTACCACTGAGCTATTCCCGCCTGGATGCGAGAGAAGGGACTCGAACCCTTACGCCTCGCGGCACCAGATCCTAAATCTGGCGTGTATGCCAATTTCACCACTCTCGCTCTGGCCCGGAGTCCGTGGCCGCGAGGCTCTCCGGGGCCCATGCTGAGCCGTGAAGGGATCGAACCTTCGACCCGCAGATTAAGAGTCTGCTGCTCTACCATCTGAGCTAACGGCCCGGATATGTCGCAGTGGACGCTACCACCTCCCCCGTGCGCTACGCCGACTCGACGGCCTCGCACGATTCCTGAGCTTCGCGCCCGGCAGGACTCGAACCTGCGACCTACGGATTCGAAGTCCG
>CAYFXT010000167.1:0-6984 GCA_964346995.1 uncultured Spirochaetaceae bacterium
AGCGGTACTTGGCGATGAGCCGGTCGACCCTGGGCTTGTCGAAGCCGACCACGATGGTGCCGTGGAAATCGAGCACCGGCACCGCGGTCTGGCGCGACTTGTGCAGCATCTCGCCGGCTTTGCGGTCGTCGCGTGACACGTCGTAGTCGACGAACTTCACCCGCCGCTCGCGCAGATAGCCCTTGAGCTGATCGCAGAAGGTGCAGGTAGGCGTGGAGTAGATGCGAACCGCCATGACAAGCAGCAATATACCACGGCGGCTGCCGATCTCCCCAACATCGTCGTACCGCAACCTCCGGCAACGCCTGAACCGGCCATGGGACCACCGTCACGTCGTGACCATCCCTGCCGGGACATGGCGCGGCGCTTACCCGGAGCCGTTGTCGATCACGTCGATCACCAGGAAGTCGTTCACCCGACATGGCGCTGGCGACCAGGCATTCCTCCGTCTTGCCTAGTTGACGGCGCCGCCCGTGGGCGGCACGGTAGCCGGGTGGACGAGTCTCTGCCGCGCCACCTGGAAGGCTCGTGGAAGGCGACGGTACGCCGGCTCGAACGGGAAGAGGCGCGGTTGGCTGCCTGCGTTGCCGACGATGAGTTGCGATTCGCCGGTCTGAAGAATCTTGACCATGTGTTCGGGCTGTGTGCGACGCGGTTCTCTCTGGCGCTGCACATTCTCGACGGCGTGCGCGCCAGCGGCGAACCGGCCCCGCGTCTGTACGTCCGAGCGCGGCAATGCGCCGTGAGCGGGTTGGCGCTCCTGGAGGAGCTGCAGGCGGTGAGCATTTCGGACGACCAGCGCGAGGCGATTGCCGGCGACCCCGGTTACCACCGTGCCCGCGAGCTGTTCCAGCAACTGGTGCTGCGCGGCGGCGGCGCGTTGCTGGAGCCGGAGCAAGCCTCTATCGCGACCCCGCGGACGCTGGCTCGCATCGTCACCGCCGCGTTGCGCAAATATGCTGCCCGCGACGACACCTACGCGCCGCTGTTCCACTCCGAGCGTGTGCCGCTGCCGCTGCGCCGGTTCCTGCGTTCGATGTTCTCGACGGGCGCTCCGGAGGGTGAGCCGGATCCCCCCTACGGCATCGAGCTCGAGGCAGACCAGGAACTGCTGGCGGCCGACCGCATCCGGTTGCCCCTCTCGCAGGCGATCCTGCTGTTCGAACAAGAGATTCTGCCGCCGCTGCGCCATCGGTTGGCGGCCAACCCCGGCGACCCCCGGTTGCAGCGGGAGATCGTGCGGATCGAGCAGCAGCTTGAGCAACTGCACCGCATGCGCTTCATCCCCCGTTCCACACCGATCGTGCTGGAGAAAGGATTCTACACCGAGTGGTTCAGCGGCTTCACTGCGGACGGCGAGGCGTTGGTGAGCGTGCCGCTGCGGGTGACTTACCGCAGTGGCACCAACCTGGATCGCATGCAGGACCTGATCACCGCCGAAATTGCCCGCCGCGCGGCGGGCCGGGGTATCTGCCCCGCGCTCGACGCTTCCTACGAGTACCTGCGCTCTTTGGAGAGCGGCATCTACGGCAGCAGCCGGACGCCGAGCCTGCGCCTCAACGCGAGGCGTGGATTCCGGATCCTGAAGCAGGCGGTGCCGGCGCTGGCGCGGCTGGAGGATCGTACTGAACTGCGTCGCCTGCTGTCGCTCGTGGCGACCTCGTCGCGGTGGCGTGCCGAACGCCAGATCGAGGCGGTACTGACCTCGAGCCGCGTCCCGCCGCAGTTGGAAGGCGAACGGTGACCGCCACGGCGGCAGCACGCCGGAGACTGCCGCGGAGACCGAGGCGGCAGTGCCCGCCATGCAGCGCCATCCCACGCTTTTCGTTCTCGGTCGGCCATTTCCGGAGCGACTCCTGCGCCGGCATGCTGGCGCCGATGATGATGCTGCTGCAGGAGCGGGTCGACTCAGCTTCCAGGTGCGGCCCTTTGCCCCTTGCCCGCCGATCAGCCGGGGGAAGGCTGCGCCCGGCGGCTGGAGCAAAGTTCGTCGCACAGGAAGCGGGTCATTTCCGCGGCCAGCACCGGGACCGTGGCGAGAGCCTGGATGGCTCCGGCCAGCTCGTGGTGCTCCGCTCCTGGCAGGTCGAGCAGTCGTTTGCGCGGGCTGCCCAGGCGCGCGTATGCGGTCTTGATGGCGGCTACCGAGACGACATCGTCCCGTTCGGTATAGACCACCAGGGTAGGGCAGAGGATCGCCTCCAATGTAGCGCGGTTGGCGGCCCGCACCGCCTGCATCATCGGTATCAGGGAGCGCGAGTGGTGGCGGGTGGTCCAGTAGCGGTCTTCCAGTTCGTTGCGGCCCGACAGGTCGCGGTAGCGGCCCACCAAAAGGCGCGCCAGCAGCGGACCGGCCGGTGTCAGCAACAGGCTCACACCGCGGTTGCGTGGCCGGAAGTTGGGCGCAAGCAGCACCAGGGCCGCGACCGACGGATGTCGTGCAACTTCGGATACGGCCAGGGCGCCGCCGGTGGACAGGCCGATCAGGACCACGCGCCGCCCGATCACCGTGCCGATCGCAAGTGCCTCCGCAACGTCGTGCTGCCAGCATGCCAGCGTCGCGTCGCCGATCGCATCGGGACCCAAACCGCTCCCCGTCAACCGGGTGCAGAACAGGTTGGCGCTCAGCCGTCCGGCCACCTGCTCCGGTACCGGCGCCGTGGCCTGGCGGCTGCCGGTGTAGCCGTGGATGTACACCAGCGCGAGCTCCGTGCGGCTCGGTGCGCCGCCGTTCCAGACTACCAGTTTCTCGGTGCCCGGCGTGATCGGGCGTCCCGCCGCCGCTGCCGACGCCACCTCGGAAGCGCTCAGCCACGCTTCGATGGCGTCGGGGCGGTCCGGCAACGGCGGCCGGCCCGGGCGCGCGCCGTCGTGCACGTTACGGATGGCTCTTCTCATGGCATCCGCGGCTCGCGGTCCCGGACCGATGCGGTGGTCGTCACTCGGGCGGGGGAATGCCGAGGTCGTCGGCGTGCACCCAGCCGAAGTGGCGATAGCTGCCCTGCACGCGTACGTCGTACCACGAGCCGACGCCACCGCGTGCGTACAGCAGGTCGCCCTTGCGCAGATGCAAGCGCGCCGTGGAGGCACGATCGGGCGCAGCGTGTACCGCGACGCCGGCGCGCGGTGAGCGCAGGATCACCGCCGGTGTGGGTACGGTGTCCCCGCGGTCGAACGGATCGCGGGTGTCGAGATAGGCGCGGATACCCGCCGCCACTCCCGCGGCTGCCGTTGCGGCATGTTCGAGCAGATACTCCCGATCGAGGCGGTTGCTGAGGAAGCCGAGTTCCAGGATCGCCGCCGGTGTGTCGGGCGCAATGGCGTGTCGGTAGCGGAAGCTATTGAACGCGAAGTAGCCGCGCATGTTGTAGGTCACGCCGTTCAGGTCGATCGGCAGGCCGGTGGCAGCGCCGTAGTGCTCGTGCAGGGCCGCGACCAGCCGTCGCGAGGCAGGAGATGCCCGCCATGGCGGTGATACCTTGTAGCCGCGCAGATTGGTGTGGCTGCTGCCGTCGGCGTGGACCGCAACGAAGGCGTCGGCGGCGAAGCGGGGCGGAATGGTCGCCGGCAGCAGCGTCACGTCGATGCCGGCTGACCTGAGGATCTCCGCCGTCGCCTCGGCGACGGCACTGTTGATCTGCACCTCGCTGATGCCGTCGGCGTATGCCCCCGTGGAGTTGCGCAACCGCTGCAACTCGGGAGGCAGTTGCGCGGCATCGAGATGGCCGATCTGAATGCCGACCCGCCACGGCGCTCCCGCCCCCGGCACCGCAACCGCCGGGACGGTCCGCAGGCGGATGGGACTGTGGCGCGCACGGGCCGGCTGCAGCCGGCTTGACAACAGAGTCATCCCGACAGCGGCGCAGGCAACTACTACGATCAGGGCGGTGAGGGCGACGCGGCGCTTGGCGCGAGGCTGCCGGCCGGCGGGCGATGTCCCGGTGCCACCTGGTACCCTCTTCGGTGTCACGGAAGGACCGTGCCGGCTCACGTATTCCAATATAGCGATTGGAAAGGCCGGCGGCGTGCCGGTATGCTGATGCGGTGCATGCGATTGTAGTGGGCAGCGGCGCGCAGGCACCGTTGCAGTGGCGGGAAGTGGCGGACCCGGAACCGAAACCGCATGAGGTACTGGTGCGAATCCATGCCACGGCGGTGAACCGCGCCGACCTCGCGCAGCGGCGCGGCGGCTACGACCCGCCACTGGGAGCGTCGCCCTATCTCGGGTTGGAGATGGCCGGCGAGGTGGTCGCGCTGGGCGCGGCGACCAAGGGGGTTGCGGTCGGCGATCGGGTGTGTTCCATCCTCGGCGGCGGTGGTTATGCGGAAGCGGTGGCTGCGGATCCGAGCTACCTGATGCCGCTGCCGGAGGCGCTGAGCTATACCGAGGGCGGTGGGTTGCCCGAGGTGTTCCTCACCGCCTATGTCAACATGTTCATGGAGGCCGGCCTGACCGCGGGTGAGACGGTGTTGATCCACGGCGGCGCGAGCGGTGTCGGCACGGCAGCCATTCAGCTTGCCCGCCACGCCGGCGCCAAGGTGTGTGTGACGGCACGCTCGGAGGCCAAGCTGGCGGCATGCCGCGAACTGGGCGCCGACGTGGCGGTGAACCACACGAGTGAGCAGTGGGAGGAGGTGATCGGCGCGTCGACCGGTGGCGTCGACGTCATTCTGGATTGCGTCGGCGCCAGTTACCTGACGCGCAACTTGGCGGTGCTGCGTGAGCGCGGTCGCCTGGTGTTCATCGCCACGCTCGGCGGCACCGTGGCCGAGTTTCGGATCGGCGATCTGATGCGCAGGCGGCAGCGTCTGATCGGCTCGGTGCTGCGCGCCCGCTCCGCCGCGGAGAAGGCGGTGATCAGCGCCGGCTTCCAGCGCGACTTCGGTGCTGCGGTGTCGGCACGGGAGATTCTGCCGATCGTCCACTCGGTCGTCCCCGTCCAGCATGCGCAACAGGCGCACGACTTGGTGGAGCGCTACGAAAACATCGGCAAGGTGGTGCTGGCAGTGCGCTGAGGTCAGGTGGAGCGCGCCGGCTCGAGGTGCTGCTCCTGGCCGAGCCCGGTCACCTTGCACCCGCAAACAGTGCGCAGCCCGATGGTAACCCCTGGGGTGACGCGACGCGTGGCTACGCGGCACCCGTGCGCGACTTGTCGGGCGGCTGATTCCGGGCGCTCCAGAACAGCCCTTCGATCACTCCCTCCAGTTTGGACAACCGATCGCCGATGACGCTCAACCGGGCACCGAATTCCTTGAATCCGGCTTGCATCTCCTCGCGAACGGCTTTGTCGCCGGCTGTCATGTCGCGGCGTAGCGCGTTGTAGCCGGCTTGGATTTCGTCGCGTAGCGCGTTGTGGCCAGCCAGCATCTCCTCGCGAATGGCCTTGTCGCCGGCCGTCATGTCGCCGCGCAATCCCGCGATGTCCGCGCGCAACGAGTCTTCGACGCGGCGCAAGTCCTGGCGAATGCCGCGGATTGCCGCGAACAGCACGGTCCCGAGGGCAATCGCGGTTGCCAGGATTCCTATCAATTCTGCACTCATGTACACCTTACCCGGCGCCCTGCTCCTGCCCCCACATGATTCTACCGACTCGATGGCGCGGCGTCACTGCGGACTCGCAGATCGCCGCAGAGCGCCGTCACCGGGATTGGAGAGTGCCGTGTATCGGAGGTGGAGCGAAGGCAACGACATCCCTTCGGCTGTTACTACGGGGCGAACTTCGCCGATGCTTCAAGGCAGCAGTGGGCAGCTCGTTCTGTCCGGAACTCCGCCGGCCTATCCGCGGAGCTGCCGGTAGTAGCTGAGCAGGCCGTTGGTCGATGCGTCGTGGGTGGCGGCACCTTCGGCCGGGCGCGCGGCGCCGCCCAACTGCGGGAGGATCGCCGATGCCAACTGCTTGCCAAGCTCCACGCCCATCTGATCGAAGGAGTTGATGTTCCAGATCACGCCCTGAGCGAAGATCTTGTGCTCGTAGAAGGCGATCAGCGCGCCGAGGGTGGCGGGCGAGAGCTGGCGGAACAGAAACGAGTTGGTCGGCTTGTCGCCGGCGAACGTCTTGGCCGCGGCCAGCAGATCCAGGTCTGCTCCCGACACACCGGCAGCGGCCAGCTCGGCGCGCGCTTCCGCCGTCGTTCTGCCGCGCATCAGCGCCTCGGTCTGCGCCAGGAAGTTGGCGATGAGGATGTCGTGGTGCCGGCCGAGCGGATTGTGGCTGCGCGCCGGCGCCAGGAAGTCGCACGGCACCAGCGTGCTGCCCTGGTGGATGAGCTGGTAGAAGGCGTGCTGGCCGTTGGTGCCCGGCTGTCCCCAGATCACCGGCCCGGTGGCGTAGTCGACCGCCCCTCCCGCCTTGTCCACGCTCTTGCCGTTGCTCTCCATGTCACCCTGCTGCAGGTAGTCGGCGAAGTAACGCAGGTAGTGATCGTACGGCACAATGGCGTGGGTCTGGGCGCCGAAGAAGTCACGGTACCAGATGCCGAGCAGCGCCATGATCACCGGAATGTTGCGTTCGAACGGGGCGGTGCGGAAGTGTTCGTCCGCCTCGTGGGCGCCGGCAAGCAGCTCTTCGAAGCGGTCCATGCCGATGGCGATGGCGATCGGCAGGCCGATTGCCGACCACAGCGAATAGCGTCCCCCGACCCAGTCCCAGAACTCGAACATGTTGTCGGTGTCGATCCCGAACGCGGCCACCGCCTCGGCGTTGGTGGAGAGGGCGGCGAAGTGCCGGGCGATGGCCGCTTCGTCGTTCGTCGTTCGCAGCAGCCACTGCCGCGCCGACGCGGCATTGGTCATCGTCTCCTGGGTGGTGAAGGTCTTCGAGGCAATCAGAAACAGGGTGGTCGCGGGATCGAGGGGCTTGAGGGTCTCGGCGATGTCGGTGCCGTCGACGTTGGATACGAAGTGCACGCGCAGGTGAGAGGCGGCGTAGGGCTTGAGCGCCGTGACTGCCATCTTGGGGCCGAGATCGGAGCCGCCGATGCCGA
>CAYFXT010000168.1:0-6874 GCA_964346995.1 uncultured Spirochaetaceae bacterium
CAGCTCTTCGATCTACACCACGACCCGTTCGAGTTGCGCAACCGCGCCGGCGACCCCACCCTGGCGCACGTCGAGGCCGACCTCAACCGACTCCTCGACGACCATTTGCGCGCTACCCGCGACCCGATTCTGGACGGACCGGTACCAAACCGCGCCGGCGAGCCCGACGTGCCGCAGTGGCAGCGGCACCCGGACGGCCGTTTCCACCTCGTCCCCGGCGACCCGTTCGACCCGTCCGAGGCATCCTTCACCTGACGGGTACGCGCTTCGTGCCGGTAGGCCGATCGGACCGCCCGCTGCGGAGCGCTACCCCTTGACGCTACCGAGCAGAACGCCCTTCACGAAGTACTTCTGGATGAACGGGTACACGAACAGGATCGGCACCGTAGCCACCATGATCACCGCGCCCTTGATCGCGTCCGGCGGCGGCGGCGCGTCCATCTCGTATAGCATCTCCGGGTTGTCGTTGATCACCTCGGTGGCGTTGATCAGGATGCGGCGCAGGATGTTCTGTATCGGCATGCGACGGATGTCGGCGATGTAGATGGCGGCATCGAACCAGGAGTTCCAGTGCCACACCGCGTAGAACAGGCCGATCGTGGTCAACACCGGCATGCTCAGCGGCAGCACCACCTTGAGCAGCACCAGTGGCGGCGTGGCGCCGTCGATCAGCGCCGACTCTTCCAGGCTCTCCGGGATGGTATAGAAGAAGTTGCGCATGATCAGCATCCACCATGGATTCACGAGCTGCGGGATCACCAGTGCCCACAGGGTGTTGTACAGGCCGGTGTAGCGCACCACCAGATAGGTGGGGATCAGGCCACCGTGGAACAGGATGGTGAAGAACACCAGCATCGTGATCGGCGTGCGCCCCGGCACGCTGCGCTTGGAGAGGGCGTAGGCAAACGGGGCCGTGAACAGCAGATTCAACGCCGTGCCCACCACCACCCGGAACAGGGTAACGCCGTAGGAGCGGATGATCGCGCTGCCCTGCGCGAAGATGGCGCGGTACGCGCCGATGTCGAAGGTCTCCGGAATCAGCACCAGCCCGCCGCGCCGCGCCGCCTCGGCCGCACCCACCACCGACGTGGAGGCAACCACCACGAACGGAATGATGAACCACGCCGACAGGAAGATCATGAACATGACGTTGAAGCCGTTGAAGATTCGCTCGCCGCGCGAGATGCTGACCGCCACTACCAGAGCCCTTCCTGTTCCAGCTTCTTGGCGGTGAAGTTGGCACCCACCACCATGACCAGGGCGACCACCGACTTGAACACGTCGACTGCCGCGGCGTAGGAGAAGTTGAGCTGCTGCAGCCCTTCTCGGTAGACGTAGGTGTCGATGATGTCGGACACGTCGTAGACCACCGGACTGTACAACAGAAGGATCTGTTCGAAGCCGGCGTTGATCAGATTCCCGATGTTGAAGATCAGCAGAATCGAAATCACCATGGCGATCGACGGCAGGGTGATGCGGATGGTCTGCTGCAGCTTGTTGGCGCCATCGATGATCGCCGACTCGTACAGCTCCGGGCTCACCCCGGCGAGTGCGGCCAGGATGATGATCGTCCCCCAGCCGATCTCCTTCCACACGTGGGTCGCCACCAGCACGCTGCGGAAGTAGCGCGGATCGCCGAGAAAACTGAGCCGTTCGCCGCCGAGCCACTCGATCAACTGATTCACCAGTCCGTCCGAGGTGGAGAACATCTTGAACGCCAGCCCCGCCACCACCACCCAGGAGATGAAGTGCGGCAGGTAGGAGATGGTCTGTACCACCCGCTTGAACAGGACGTTGACCAGCTCGTTGATCAGCAACGCCAGAATGATGGTAGTTGGGAAGGAGAACAGCAGCTTCAGGCCGCTGATGATGAACGTGTTGGCGACGATGTTGCCGAAGAAGTAGGAGCCGAAGAACTTTTGGAAATTCCTGAAGCCGATCCACTCGCCGCCGATCACGCCCTTGAAGCCGATGAACGGGTTGATCTCCAGAAAGGCGATCGAGATGCCGATCATCGGCAGGTACTTGAAGATGAGCAGGTACAGGAGTCCCGGCAGCATCAGCCAGTAGTAGAAGTGATGCTTCCTGATGCTGCGCCCGAGCATCCCGGGGCTGCGGGCGGCGGCACGCAACTCGGCTTCCGACGCCATCACTGCGTGATCACTGCCTGCCACGAATCTCCTCCGTCACCGAACGATTACCAATCGATTCACCAAAAAGCCGCCGCGGCCCTGGTGCGAGACCATGCCGCAGCGGCCTTCCTGTGCAACGCGCCGAACGTCAGCGCCCCAGAAACGCCGCCCGGAGCGCCGCTTTCGGCCCATCCCATCCGTGCAACGGGAATCTGTCGGAATCCGACAGGCCCCTATTGCATCGCGTCGTACTGGCGGGTGTACTCGGCGATCCACTTGTCCACGCCGGCATCCCGCATCTCCTGCTGAAAGTCGTCCCACTCGGACATCGAGCGCTGCCCGGTAATGAACTTGACCGGCTCGGAGTCCCACATCCGCTTGAGGTCGGTCATCGGCACCACGTCGTTGATGACGGTCATGTCCCACACGATGGAGACGTCGAACGGCTTCTTGACGCCGTCCAGATCGTCGGTGCCGTTGATCAGGTATTCGCTCCAGAACTCGATCTCGGGACTGAGCACGCGGGCCTGCACCTCGACCGGCAGACCCACCGCGAAGCGGTAGTCCTCGAACAGGGCGCGGTTGCCGATGTACTCGTAGGTATTGTCCTCCTCGACCCACTGCCAGTGCTGGCCCTTGATGCCGTCCTGGCCGGTGATGTAGTTCTCGACGTCGGAGTACTGCCACTCGAACACCTTCAGGAACGCCTCGGTGTTCTCGTCCGGCGAACGTGCCGGGAATACCCAGCCGTGCGTGCCGGCGGGATTGAGGGTTTCGATCATGCCCGCCGGCCCCATGATGGGCCGCATGTAGACCGGGTCGGCGTCGGGGAAGTTCTTGAGGATGGTATACTTGCCGATCCCCACGGCGGACGTCCAGTAGGCGGTGGTCGCGAACCGGCCCTGGTAGATCACCGGGCGCACCTCACTGGCCGGAATGTTGAAACTGTCGGGCCAGATGTAGCTCTTCTCGTACCAGTCGCGCATCTTGGCGATGAAGTCCTTGAACCCGGGGTGCAGCTCGGGCGGCTTCACCTTGTTGTCGCTCGGGTCCAGCCACGGGCCGTAGCCGTCCGGCAGCCAGCCGCCGGCCATCACCATGCGCAGGTGCGGTGCGTAGCTGGTGATCATCACCTGGGTCTGACCGCCGCCGATCGGGTCGTTCTGCTTGAACACCTCCAGCACGTGTTCCAGTTCGTCGATGGTGGTGGGGTACTCCAGGCCGTATTGGCGCAGGTATTCGCCGCGGATCCATACCGGCCAAGCCGTAACCACCTCACCGCGCGGGATGGCCCAGGTCTGGCCGTCGGTGGTGCTCACCTTGGACCAGGCGATGTCGGTCCACGCCTTGCGGGTGTTGGGGATCTGGTCGAACCACTTGTTGATCGCCTTGATCGCGCCCTTGGGCTGGAACTGCGGCACCTGGATGCCGGCAATGACGTCCATCGGGTCGTTGGAAGCCAGCAGCAGGGTGATCTGCTCGATGTACCCCTGGCGCGGAATGCGGTGCGTGAATACCCGCACGCCGGTCTGCTCCTCGATATACGCCTGCACGTCGTCAAGCACCTGTTGGGCGGTACCCGCCTCCGAACCGGCGGAGTGGGAAACGGTATCGTAGCTGTGCACCTCGATCACGGCGCCGGCGGCACCGGTTTCGCCTTCGCCGGCCGCAAACGCGGCTACCGTCACGAGCACGCTCGACAGCGCTACGGCGCCGAGCGTCAGAATCCTGGTCATGTATTCCTCCTTGCGGCCCATGCGGACCGAGTATTCGAGTCCTCACCTTCTATAGCACGGATGCATGTCCGACGCAAACGTGTCGGGTGCGACTCGAGATGTACCACTCGCTCATGGAGCCGCTGCTAGCGCAGCAGAGCGGACCGGATGCGCTGCATCCCCCACTCGTGCACGAAATGAGTTGCACCCAACGTGCCCGGCTCCTGGCGGCTCCTGGGCGCTTGGGGATGCGACCGCAAGGCGGGCACAATTCGCTCCATGAGGCCGCCGCCCGCGCGCCATGGCGGGGCGCTGCCCGCTTCGTCCGGCTCGTTCCACCATTGGGATTCGCACCCGGCGCATGGCAGTGCACGGCGCCGCGACTGCGACTGCTCGTTGACGCCGCTCCCCTACCGGCCCATGCTGCACCGTAAGGGCGCGGCACCGTTGCACCGGTGCGGAGGCGCATGGGATCAGGCCCGGGTCGATGCGGCACGCGGCGGTGTGAGCCGGCACCGTCTGCCGAACACGCCGCGAAGGGGGAAGGGATGAGCCAATCCGACAGCGCGGTGCTGCGCGTGGCCGTGGCGGGTTGCCACCGCCAAGTGACGAGCAAGCCGGGATCGCACAACTGGGCTACCGCCTTCGCCGAGGCGCCGGAGACGCAGGTGGTGGCGGTGTACGACCGCGGCGCCGATACGCGCGCCGAATTCTGCACCACATGGCGCGATACCTGGGGCGAGATCGCAGCATACGACGATTACGAGCGGATGCTGAAGGAAGCGCGCCCCGACATCGTCTGCATCGCCACCAGGCAGACCCACCACTCCGGACAGATCGTCCGCGCCGCGGCCGCGGGGGTGCGTGGCATCCTGTGCGACAAGCCGTTCGTCACCACGCTCGCCGAGGCGGACGCCGCCCTCGGCGCCTGCCGGAAGGCGGGCGTAGCCGTCGCGTACGGGACCGAGTGGCGTTGGGACGCCGCCTACCGCCTGCTGGCCGAGCGGCTGCGCGACGGGCTGGTCGGCGGGGTGCGCACCATCCTCGCCTACGGCGCGCCCAACCTGATCTTCCACGGCTGCCACTGGTACGACATCGCGCTGCTGCTGGCTGGCGATCCGGAGCCGTTGTGGGTGAGCGGCAGAGTGGATGCGGTGGCAGCGGATGAGACCAACGAGGGGCGGCGCCTCGACCCGCCGGGCCGCGCCTGGGTGGGGCTGGCGGACGGCACGCTGCTGGGCCTGATGCCGGAGGGCGGCGGGCGCGGCTTCTCGGTGATCGGCAGCGCCGGCCGCCTGGAGATCGTCAACGACGCCCACCAGGCGTATCTGTGGGAGGCGCGTTCCGGCGGCCCCGGATCGGACCATCTGGCGGCCGCACCGGTGAGCCTCGAGCTGCCGCAACCCGACTCGCCGTGGCCGCGCGGTGCGGTGCTGGTGCGCGATCTGGCGCAGGCGGCGCGCAACCGCACGGCCACGCAGTGCGACGTGCCGCAGATCCGCCGTGCCACCGAGATCGGCTTCGCGATCCACGAGTCGCACGCCGCCGGCGGCGCGGCCGTCACCCTGCCGGCAGCTCACCGCAACCGCCGCATCGATCCGTTCCCCTGGGGCAACGACTAGCGCCGTCGCCTGCTTCCGGTCAGGACTTGTGCAAACGTCCTGCGGGCCGGAGCCGGCTTCTCCGAAGCCGACCAACGCTGCTGCGCCGCTGTGCCTACGGTCGGCTGCACGGACGGCGGTGATTCGCGCTACAGTACCGGCCATGCTGTTTCTTCGGAAGCGGGTGCTGGCGGGCGAGGTGTTGGCCGGCACCTTCTGCAACATCGGTTCTGCGATTACCACCGAGATGGCCGGCCGCGCCGGCTTCGACTGGCTGCTGCTCGACCTGGAACACGGTGCCGGCGACCAGAGCGAGTTGATGCACCAGCTCCAGGCCGCGGCCGCCGCCGATACGCCGGCCATCGTGCGTATCGCCTGGAACGAGCCGTGGCGCTTCAAGCGGGTGCTCGATGCCGGCGCGGCCGGAGTGATGGTGCCGTGGGTGAGCACGGCGGAAGAGGCCGGGGCGGCCGCTGAGTCGATGCGCTACTTCCCGGACGGCGTGCGCGGCGCCGCGACCCTGATCCGCGCCAACGGCTTTGGCCGGAACAGCGAGGAGTACCTGCAAAACGCCAACGACAACCTGCTCACCGTGGTACAGATCGAGACCCGGCAAGCGGTGGACAACGCCGCCTCCATCGCCGCGGTGGAGGGAGTCGACGTGCTGTTCGTGGGTCCGTTCGACCTCTCCATCGGCCTCGGCATCCGCGGTCAGTTCGGC
This sequence comes from uncultured Spirochaetaceae bacterium, assembly GCA_964346995.1. Taxonomy (GTDB): domain Bacteria; phylum Spirochaetota; class Spirochaetia; order SZUA-6; family Bin103; genus Bin103. Next base: position 6,170 of record CAYFXT010000168.1, read on the forward strand.
CATCCGCAGTTCGTGGCCGCGCTCGAACAGGTGGTGGCTGCGGCGCGGGCGGCGGGCAAGGCGGCCGGCATCCTGCTGCAGCGGCCCGACCAGGTGGCGGCCACCGTGGAGCGCGGCTTCACCTTCATCGCGCTCGGCTCCGACGGCGGCCTGGTGGCCAACGGCATGGCCACTCTGGCAGCGGCGTTCACCCCCTTCCGCATGCCCATGGAGGCGGAGTAACGGAAGTGGCGAGCATCATGATCACCGGTCCGGTCGACCCGCTGGTGGACGAAACCCTGAGCCCGTTCGGGACCGCGGTGCAGACCCCCGACATCGAGGAACGGACCTTCAGCGACCACGCCGCCGACGCGGTCGCCATCGTGTGCCGCGGCGAGGCGAAGATCACCCGCCCAGTGATAGAGGCGGCACCCCGGCTCCGGGTCGTCGGGCGCACCGGCGTCGGCGTCGACAGCATCGACGTGGCGGCGGCTACCGAGCACGGCATCCCGGTGATCAACACGCCGGGCGCCAACGCGCGCTCGGTGGCGGAGGGAGCGCTGACGATGGCGCTGGTGCTGCTCAAGGAGGTGTTCCACTGGGACCGACAGGTGCGTGCCGGCAACTGGGCGGCGCGCTACCAACTTGTCACCGGCGACGTCGAAGGCACTGTGCTCGGCATCGTCGGCTTCGGCAACATCGGGCGCACGCTGGCTCGTCTGGCGC
>CAYFXT010000169.1:0-6849 GCA_964346995.1 uncultured Spirochaetaceae bacterium
TTGCCGCCCTGGTGGTTGCCCTCGCCGGCGCCTACTTCCTGATCAGGGGCCGCCTCCCGGCCGCCGGAGAATAGCCGCTGTGTGGCAGCAAGTCCTCCATCAGCACGAGCCGAGCCGTGGTCGGAGAAGCTGGCCTCGCCGACCGCGAACAGGCCGGCACCGACTGTCAGGTATTGTGTCAAACGCGATAGTCCCATACCGTCTGCCGGCCGATGAGCTACCGCGAGCACCTACCGGAAGGATGTCCACCCGACCAGGCAGAAGAGATCACGACACGATGGGAAGTGTTCCGCTTGGTGCGGAACATAGCGCCGATGGAGGAGGACTTCAGATCGAAGCGCGCGGAGAGACCGGGCTATACATTCCGCGGGGTCACCGAGTGCCAGGCACGCGGGTTGTCTGTTCACACCGATCGTCGCGATACGGAGCGGGCTCTGAAGCTCCCCAACCTGCGCGGACGATTCATCTGTCGACTGCGATTGGAAGCAGGCGCGGGTCGCATTCAGCAGACGGGAGCGCCCTCCCATCACACTTGGTGGCCGCTGGCGGATTTTGATATTCTGAGTCGCTGTAACGTGGAAGCACCATGAAAGTGGTCAAGGCTGCAAACACACTCTACTACTACGACGGCCCGCAGGTGATCGAGGCTTGCGACACCATCGGCGGACGCTATATTGCCGTGATGGTAGCACCTGACGAGGGACACGATCGTTACCTTGTAACTGGCGTTGCCCCGGATCGGCTGCGCCGATTCCGGGCCGGCAGGCTTGACTTGCGGGCGCTGCTAGCCGGATCGGACACGGACGAGTGGTTTATTGGGTCGGCCCCGGCAGGCCCGGACCAGCTCATGGTGATAGAGTCGCAGCACACATCCCTCGTTCGCAGTGGATTGCTGCCCGACGAGGGCTTCGTGTTGCATGACCATGCTGCAGACGATCTCACGCTCAATGAGGCTCGCGTGCGCAACAACGAGCCAGCGTGAGCCTGAATGAGCGGTGAACTCGTCGACGATACTCCAGATTGCCGCTATGACCGCGGGCCGCCTCCCGGCCGCCGGGGAGTAGCCGTTCGCCCCTATCCGGCCGCGCGGATCAGCGGGTGAGCTTGGCGGCGAGGTATTCGCGGTTGAGGCGGGCGATGGTGGCGAAGGAGATCTGCTTGGGGCAGTCGCCCTCGCATTCGCGTTCGTTGGTGCAGTTGCCGAAGCCCTCGGCGTCCATCGCTTCGACCATGGCAGCGGCGCGGCGGCGGCGCTCCGGGGCGCCCTGCGGCAGCAGGGCGAGCTGCGTGACCTTGGCGCCGGCGAACAGCATGGCGGCAGCGTTCTTGCAGGAGGCCACGCAGGCGCCGCAGCCGATGCAGGCGGCGGCGTCCATTGCCCGGTCGGCCGCGGTGCGCGGCACCGGTAGGGAGTTGGCCTCCGGCGCACTGCCGGTGTTGACCGAGATGAAGCCGCCGGCGGCGATCACCCGGTCGAAGGCGGAGCGGTCCACCACCAGGTCCTTGAGCACCGGAAAGGCGCGCGCGCGCCACGGCTCCAGCACGATCCGCTCGCCGTCGTGGAAGTGGCGCAGGTGGAGCTGGCACACGGTCACCGCGCGCAGCGGCCCGTGGGCACGGCCGTTGATCAGGAAGCCGCAGCTCCCGCAGATCCCCTCGCGGCAGTCGTGCTCGAACGCCACCGGCTCCTCGCCGGCGCGCTCCAACCGCTCGTTGAGCACGTCGAGCAGCTCCAGGAACGACATGTCGGGCACCGCCTCGTCCATCTCGTAGGTCACAAAGCGGCCGCGCTCCTGCGGCCCCGACTGCCGCCATATCTCCAGGCGCAATTTCATGGTGCCGCTCCTATTCGCGTGGGCCGTCACTTGTAGCTCCGTACGGTCGGGTGCACTTCCTCGAACTTCAGCGGCTCGCGGTGCAGCACCGCCGGCTCACCCACCCCGCGATGCTCCCAGGCCGCCACGTAGGCGTAGTCGGCGTCGTTGCGCAGCGCCTCGTTGTCCTCGCTCTGGTGCTCCTCGCGGAAGTGGGAACCGCACGACTCGTTGCGCGCCAGCGCGTCCTGAACCATCAGCTCGGCGAACTCCAGGAAGTCGGCCACCCGCCCGGCACGCTCCAGTGCCTGGTTGAGGTCACCGCCACGGCCCGGCACGTTGACCTCGCGCCAGAACCGCTCGCGCAGCTCCGGAACCTTCGCAGCCGCCTCGCGCAGCCCGTCCGCGTTGCGCGACATCCCGCAGCGGTCCCACATGATGCGGCCCAGCTCGCGGTGGAAATGGTCCACGGGCTGATTGCCCGATACCCCCAGCAGCTTGTCGGTGAGCTCCTCGGCGTCCTGCTCGGCGGCGCGGAAGGCGGCGTGGTCGGTACCGGCCGCCACCCGCCCGCTCCCCGCCAGGTAGCTGCCGATGGTGGCCGGCAGCACGAAGTAGCCGTCCGCCAGCCCCTGCATCAGTGCGCTGGCGCCAAGCCGGTTGGCACCGTGGTCGGAGAAGTTGGCCTCGCCGAGTACGAACAGCCCCGGCACGGTGCTCATCAGGTTGTAGTCCACCCACAGCCCGCCCATGGTGTAGTGTACGGCGGGGTAGATGCGCATCGGCGTCTCGTAGGCATCCTCGCCGGTGATCTGCTCGTACATCTGGAACAGATTGCCGTACTTCTGCTCGATGGCGGTGCGCCCCACCCGGCGGATCGCGTCGCGCAGGTCCAGGTACACCGCCTGGCCGGTGGCGCCGACGCCAAAGCCACGGTCGCACACCTCCTTGGCGGCACGCGAGGCGACGTCGCGCGGCACCAAGTTGCCGAACGCCGGGTAGCGCTCCTCCAGGAAGTAGCTGCGCTCCGCCTCGGGAATACCGGCCGGCGGTCGCGCGTCGCCCTGCTGCTTCGGCACCCATACGCGGCCGTCGTTGCGCAGGCTCTCGCTCATCAGGGTGAGCTTGGACTGGTGCTCCCCCGACACCGGGATGCAGGTGGGGTGGATCTGCACGAAGCAGGGGTTGGCGAACAGCGCGCCGCGCTTGTGGGCGCGCCAGGTGGCGGTGACGTTGCTCGCCTTGGCGTTGGTGGACAGGTAGTAGAGGTTGCCGTAGCCGCCGGTGGCCAGCACTACGGCGTCGGCGACGTGCGATGCGAGCCGGCCGGTCACCAGGTCGCGGGTCACGATGCCGCGCGCGGCGCCGTCGATCACCACCAGCTCCAGCATCTCGTGGCGCGGGTACATCTGCACGCTGCCGAGCCCGATCTGCCGGCTCAACGCGCCGTAGGCGCCGAGCAGGAGCTGCTGGCCGGTCTGGCCGCGAGCATAGAAGGTGCGCGACACCTGGGCGCCGCCGAACGAGCGGTTGGCGAGCAGGCCGCTGTACTCGCGCGCGAACGGCACCCCCTGCGCCACGCACTGGTCGATGATGGCGTTGCTCACCTCGGCCAGGCGGTAGACGTTGGCCTCGCGCGCGCGGTAGTCGCCGCCCTTGATGGTGTCGTAGAACAGGCGGTACACGGAATCGCCGTCGTTGGGATAGTTCTTGGCCGCGTTGATGCCGCCCTGGGCGGCGATGCTGTGCGCGCGGCGCGGGCTGTCCTGGATGCAGAAGCAGCTCACCCCGTAGCCGAGCTCGGCCAGCGACGCAGCGGCGGAGGCGCCGGCCAGGCCGCTGCCCACCACGATGATCGAATAGTGGCGCTTGTTGGCGGGGTTGACCAGGGTCAACTCGAAGCGGTGGCGCGACCATTTTTCGGCCAGTGGGCCGCCGGGAACCTGGCTGTCGAGGGTCATCTCGGCCATCGCCTCCTCTGCGGCCACGCCGCCGGGGACCGGTTGCCGGGTATCCCGATCCAGCATCCGGCACCTGCGTGCTGGTTCATCAGGCCAGGCTCCGGACGAAGAATACGATCGGCAGCGAAGCGAAAGCCGCGGCGAACCCCACCGCCAGCACCAGCCCGATCCCGCGCAACAGCGGCGTGTAGCGCTGGTGCTCGAAGCCGAGGGTGCGTAGCGCGCTCAGGAAACCGTGCGCCAGGTGCATGCCGAGCAGGATCATGGCGATCACGTACAGCACCGCGTAGCCCGGCAGGGCGAAGGTCTCGGTCACCACCCGGTACAGCGACTCGCCCGCGGCCGCGCGCCCGAAGCGCGCCTCCCAGAAGAAGTTGCGCAGGTGCACGACGATGAAGATGAACACCACGCTGCCGGATACGATCATGGTGCGCGAAGCCAGGGAGCTGAAGCCGGCGTGGCGCTTCACGCGGTAGCGCTGCGGGCGCGCGCGCCGGTTGCGGACGGTCAGTTGCACGCCACTCACCGCGTGGGCGATGATCGACAGGAACAGCACCACCTCGACCACACGGATCAGCGCGTTGCCGGAGATCGCCTCGGCGTGGTGGTTGAACGCCTCCTCGCCGGCGTACAGGTACAGATTGCCGTACAGGTGGACGGCCAGGAACAGCACCAGGAACAGGCCGGTGACCGCCATCAGAACTTTCTTGCCTATGGACGTGGAGAGCAGATCGAGCAGCCAGCGCATGGGAGCGAACCGCCCGCAATGTACCGCATGCCCGGACGGCCGCGCCAGTGGTTGGCGCTGGTTCTGGCCGTAGCGACGGTTTCGGCGTAGATTGGAGGCCGGATCATGGTTACCAAGGAACAGGTACTGGCCGCCCTCGCGCAGATTGTCGACCCCGATCTGGGACGCGACATCGTCGCCCTGGGGTTCATCACCACTCTGGAGATCGAGGATGGGCACGTGCTGGTGGAGATTCGCATCACCACTCCCGCGTGCCCGGTGCGCGACCAGTTCAAATCGGAGGCCGAACGGCTGGTAGGTGCGTTGCCGGGAACCAGGTCGGTGACGGTAACCATCACCAGCGCGCCGCCGTCGTCGGCCGCTCGGCAATCCGCCACGCGACGTCCGTCGGCCTCGCGGGAGAGCGGGCTCGACCAGGTGGGAGCGCTGATCGCGGTTGCCTCCTGCAAGGGCGGCGTGGGCAAGTCGACCGTGGCGGCGGCGCTGGCCTGCGAGCTGGCGCAGCGCGGCCACCGCGTCGGGCTGCTGGACACCGACATCTTCGGGCCGTCGATTCCCACCCTGTTCGACTGCCGCGACCTGGACCTGGAGTCCGGCCCCGGCAACATGCTGCTGCCCGCCCAGGTCGGCTCCCTCAAGTTGATGTCGTTCGGCTTCTTCCTCGGCGACGCCCCGGCGGTGATGCGTGGGCCGATGGTGACCAACTACATCCAGCAGCTCCTGCACGGCGTGCACTGGGGCGAGCTGGACTACCTGTTCCTCGACCTGCCGCCCGGCACCGGCGACATCCAGCTCACCATCACCCAGGCGGTGAAACTGAACGGCGCCGTGGTGGTCACTACCCCGCAGCCGCTGGCGCTTGCGGACGTGGGCAAGGGCATACTGATGTTCGACAAGGTGAGCGTGCCGGTGCTCGGGGTGGTGGAGAACATGGCGTACTTCGAAACCGGCGGCCAGCGCCACGCGGTGTTCGGCAGCGACGGCGCCCGGCAGCTCCAGGAGCGGTTCGGGGTGGAGGCACTGGGGCAGCTCCCGCTCGACCCGCAGCGCTACGGGCGCACCTTCGGTGGCGAACTCGACCTGCCGGAGATCGCCGCCACCGCCGACCGGATGGTACGCGCGTTGGGCAAGGCGTCGGTGGCGCAGGAGAGCATCAGCGTGGATCACGACGCTCGACAGATCACCCTGCGCTGGGCCGACGGCAAGAGCGTGTCGGTGGCCAACCGCGAGTTGCGCGCCAGTTGTCGCTGCGCCCACTGCGTCAACGAGTTCACCGGCGAACGCACCGCCGAACCGGCGGCGATTCCGGCCGACATCTACCCGCGTGAGATTCGCACCGTCGGCAACTACGCCCTGGCGATCACCTGGAGCGACGGCCACAGCACCGGGCTGTTCCCCTATCCCGTCATCGAGCAGCTCGCCGCGCTGCCGGCCGCATGAGCCAGCCCGGTCCCGTGACACGGGAGACGATGAAAGTCGATGCACAGGCATCGCCTGCTGGCGGGCATTTTCGGACCAGTCACAGCCTGCGCATCTGCGTCGGACCGACCTGCGGCGTCAACTTCTCGAGCGACCTGCTGGACGAGGCGGAGGACCACCCGCGTGCGGACCTGGAGATGCAGCGCTGTGGCTGCCTCGGTCACTGCGAGGAGGGACCCAACCTGATGCTCAACGGCGCCGTGCACGTCGACATGACCCCCGACCGGCTGCGCGCTCTGATGACCGCCCTGCCGGCGTTGCCGTTCGGTATGGAGGTGACCCGATGACCGACCCTCAGGAACTGGTGCAGCAGATCAGCGCCGAGCTGCGCGCCCGGCAGCCGCTGCCGCCACTGTGTCCGGCGACGCCGTGGAACCGCAACCTGAGCCGGCGGATCGCAGAGGCCGGCCTGCCGCCAGCGGTGGCGAGCGCCCTGCTGCTGTGGAACGACGACCTGGAAGCCTCGCACACCCTGTCGCAGGCGTTGCCGGACCGCTTCGGGAGCTGGCTGCACGGCGCCATGCACCGCCGCGAGGGCGACCATTGGAACAGCAAGTACTGGTTCCGCAAGGTGGGCACCCACGCCGGCTTCGCGCAGATGACCCGGCGCGCCGCCGAAGTGCTCGCCGCGGCCGGCGGGCAACCGGCACCGGCACTTGCGGCGCTCGCCGAGCGGTGGGACCCGTTCGCCTTCGTGGACCTGTGCGCCGCCTCCGGCCGCAGCAACGGCTCGGTAGCTCTGCTGGAAGCCCTGCAGGCCACCGAACTCGCACTGCTCACGGAACTGGCCGCGCAGCAATTCTCGATGAGATGAAAGTGGAAACAGAGATAGTGGAGTAGTTCTGGG
>CAYFXT010000170.1:0-6811 GCA_964346995.1 uncultured Spirochaetaceae bacterium
ACAGAACGGGAATGCACCCACGTTCGCATGCTCGCGGACGCAGGTGAATCACCGACCAACGCGCTTTCGCCTCCCCGGCCGGCCGGGGAGGCGGCACCCTACTCCCGTTCCAGATCCAGGAGGCGCCGTTTGCGCCACAGGCCGCCGCCGTAGCCGGTGAGGGCGCCGCTGCTGGCCACCACCCGGTGACAGGGAATGACGATGGCGATCGGGTTGGCGCCGACGGCGCGGCCGACGGGGCGGACGGCGCGCGGGCGGCCGATCGCCGCGGCGACCCGACCGTAGGTCCAGGTATCGCCACGGGGGATCTGCAGCAGCGTCTCCCAGACCCGACGCTGCAGGTCGGTGCCGGCCGGCAGCAGGGGCAACTCGAAGCAGCGCCGGGAGCCGGCGAAGTACTCCTCGACCTGCTCTGCAGCGCGTTCGATCGGAGGTTCCCGGCCCGGCACGGGGATGGCATTCAGACGCCGGCATACACGGCGGAGCTGCGCTGCAAGGCGCTCCGGATCGGCAAACTCGGCCAGACACAGCTTGCCGCTGGCGGAGCCCAGCATCATCACGCCCAACGGCGTGTCCATGGGAGCCAGCGCCAGCAGCATGGAGCCGCCCGCCGCGCCGGGCGATGTACCGATCAGATTGCGGATCGCCTCGCTGAACCCGCTCAGCGATTCGTAGCCGTGGTCGAAGGCGGCGTCGGTCACCGGCGCACCCCGTTGCAGGTTCCCGACCGCTGCTGCCAGCCGACGGGCACGGGCGTAGCCATGAAACGTCATCCCGAAGCGACGCCGGAACCAGCGGCGCACTGCCTGCGGGTGCAATCCGGCGGCGGTCAGATCGGCGTCGGTCCAGCGGCGCCGCGGGTCGCGCTCCAGGTCGGCGAGCAGCGTGGCCAGCCATGCCGGCGCCGCGCCGCCGGGATCGAGCGGTCGGCAGCGCAGGCAGGGGCGGTAGCCGGCGGCCAGCGCCCCGCCGGCTGTTGTGAAGAACTCCACGTTGCGCGGGTCCGGCTTACGGGCCGGGCAGGAGGAGCGGCAGAAGATGCCGGTGGTACGCACCGCAGCCACGAACAAACCGTCGTAGCTGTCGTCCCGTCCGGTAAACGCCGCGAGCATCTCGTCGCGCGGCGGCATAGCCCCAGTCATGCGCCAACCGTAGTCCAGGCGCAATCCGGTGACCACCGAAAACTGAGCATCAAACCGGCGCCGCCACCGGGACGAGCCGACCCGCGTGCGAGCACACCTACTACTTGGCGGAATGCACCCCGCGCGGCGCTCCCGGTATGCGGTCTTGGCCGGTTCAGTTACCCTTACCAGTATGAAGCGGCGCTTCGCTTCGGGAGAGTGATGGGTGCCTGGTGGTCCCCGCGGTCTTCAAAACCGTTGTCGACCCTGCCGATGCAGGGCGAGGTGGGTTCGATTCCTACCCTCTCCGGCCAGCCTGCGACGAAGGGGGTGATCGAGCTGACTCGCGAGGAGATCTTTCGACTCACGGCGCTGTCGTCGTGCGCCGGGTGAGCGGCCAAGCTCAGCCAACAGGCACTGGCCCAGGTCCTGGGCCAGCTTCCCGCGGTCGACCACCCCAACGTGCTGATCGGTGCGGCCGCCGGCGACGATGCCGGAGTGTACCAGCTCGACGCCGAACGGGCGCTGGTGCAGACGGCGGATTTCTTCACCCCGGTAGTGGACGACGGCTACACCTACGGGCGCATCGCCGCCGCCAACGCCCTGTCCGACGTGTACGCGATGGGCGGGCGGCCGCTGTCGGCCCTCAATGTCCTCGGCTATCCCCCGGACAAGGTGCCCGACGCGGTGGTGGCGGAGATTCTGCGCGGCGGCGTCGATACGGCGCAGCGCGCCGGGTGTGCGGTGATCGGCGGCCACACCGTACGCAATCCGGAACCGATCTACGGCATGGCGGTGACTGGACTGGTACATCCGGACAGGCTGCTCACCAAGGATGCTGCGCGGCCAGGTGATCTGCTGATGCTGACCAAGCCGCTCGGAACCGGCATCATCGCCACGGCGCTGAAACGGGGCGCCGCGCCGGCGCGCGCAGTGGAGCGGGCGGTCGCGGCCATGGCGCAACTCAATCGTGCCGGGCCGGCTCTTGCCGCAGCCGGGGTGGCCGCCGCGACCGACGTCACCGGCTTCGGGCTGACCGGACACCTCGCCGATCTGTGCACGGCCAGCGACTGCTGCGCGGAGTTGTGGTACGACCGCGTTCCGGTGCTCGATGCCGCGCTGCCGGAGCTGATCGCGGACGGCTGCGTCGCCGGCGGCACCGCTGACAACCTGGCTGCCGCCGAGGCCGCAATCGACTGGGGCGCGTGTCCCGAGACGACCCGCACCATCCTCGCCGATGCGCAGACCAGCGGCGGACTGCTGCTGTGCGTCAAGGCCAAACGTATAGCAGCGGTGCGCGCCGTACTGGCCGCCCACGGGGCTCTGGACGCGGTGGTGGGTCGCATGATGAGCCCCCGGTCCGTACCGATTGTGGTAACGAAGGAGCCATGAGTCAGTCGAGGTCACCGACCGACCGCGGCGGCGCTTGCCGCCGCCAGGCACCCCGAGCCGTCCGCCTCCAGCGCCGCGTCTGGCGCAACGGGCACCATCACCAGCCTGTCACGAACCAGTAGGCGCCTGATGATCCCTGCCAATGCAGCCACGGATGTGGCAGGATCGACGTTGCGATGAGCAGCGCAGGTGGCGGTCCGACGCACGCGGGCAACCGCAGTGTCCGGCAAGCACGACACGCCCCGAGCAACCCGTTCGTGTCGATTCCTCCCGTCGACCGGTTGGTCGACGCTCTGTCCGATCTCGGGCTTGCGCACCGCTTGTGTGTCGATCTGGTACGTCGTGAGCTCGACCTGATCAGGAGTGCCGACCCGGTCCCACCGCGGGCGGCGATCGAGGCGCGGGTGCGCAGTGCGGCGGTGCGTCTGGCTGCCGCGCGCCTGCGTCCGGTGATCAACGCCACTGGCGTTCTGCTGCACACCAACCTGGGCCGCGCTCCGCTGGGCGGCGCGTCCGCCGCGCTTGCGGTAGCTACCGGTGGCTACAGCAATCTCGAGCTGGATATGATCTCCGGGGCGCGCGGCAGCCGGGGGCACTACGTGGAACGCGGTCTGGCCGCCCTGTGCGAGACCGCGGCCGCCACAGTGGTGAATAACTGCGCCGCTGCCCTGCTGCTGGCAACCAGCGCCGTAACCGCCGATCCAGCTTGCCGTGAGGTGATCGTATCGCGCGGCGAGTTGATCCAGATCGGCGGCGGGTTCCGCATTCCCGACATTCTCGCCGCGGCCGGGGCACGGCTGCGGGAGGTGGGCACCACCAATCAGACCACGCGTGCCGACTTTGCCGCCGCTTGCGGCGAAGGCACCGCCGCCCTGCTGTCGGTGCACCGCAGCAACTTCGTGATGGAGGGATTCGTGGCGGTGCCCCGGCTCGGTGAGTTGCGTGACGTGGCCGCGGCCGTCGACGTGCCGCTGATCGCCGATCTCGGCAGCGGCGCCGTAACTCCCACCGACGGCGTCGCCGGGCTGCCACGCGAGCCGCGGCCGCAGGAGGTGCTGGCCGGCGGGGCCACGCTGGTGTGCTTCAGCGGCGACAAGCTCCTCGGCGGCCCACAGGCAGGCGTAATTGCCGGCGAGGCGGCGTGGATCAGGCGCCTGAAGGCGCATCCCTTGTTCCGCGCGCTGCGCCTCGACAAGGTAGCGCTGGCCCTGCTGCAGCAGACGGTGGACCTGCACCTGAGCGACTCCGGCGCAGTTCCGCTGCAGGCGATGCTGCACACACCGGTGTCTGCGTTGCAGGCCCGGGCGGCGGCCATCGTGCGGCGCCTGCCGGCCACCCTGCAGGCGGATGCCGCCGGCTGCAGCAGCCGCCTCGGCGGCGGCACCCTGCCCACCGCCACCCTGCCTTCTGCCGGCGTTGCCATCGCGCTGCCCGGCGGAAGCGCGGATGTGTTCGTCGCCGCCCTGCGCCGCGCCACCCCGCCGGTGATCGGCCACATCCACCGCGACCGGGTGGTGCTCGACCTGCGCGCCGTCCCGCCGCACGAGGACGGCGCGTTGACGGCGGCGCTTGCCATGGCCGCGACAGAGCTGACCTCAGCGGCAACGGCCGGGGTACGCCATGAGCCGTCACTATGCCCCGAACCACCGCCCCATGAGGACAGCGCCGCTCAGCCGTGACGACGTACCACTACATCGCCGCTACCGCCGGTCACGTCGACCATGGCAAGAGTTCGCTGGTAGAGGTCCTTACCGGCACCGACCCCGACCGGCTGGCGGAGGAGAAGCGGCGCGGCATCACCATCGAGCTCGGCTTCGCGCATGCCGTGCTGCCGATGCCCGACCGCGGCCTCACCATGATGGTCGGAATCGTCGACGTGCCCGGGCATGAGGACTTCGTCAAGAACATGGTCGCCGGCGTGGCCGCCGTGGACATTGCCCTGCTCGTGGTGGCGGCCAACGAGGGCTGGATGCCGCAGACCGAGGAGCACCTGCAGATCGTCGAGTACCTCGGCGCGCGCTCCGGTGTGATCGTCCTCACCAAGGCGGACCTGCTCCCGGACCCGGCACCGCGCGTGGCCCAAATCCGCTCCGCGGTCGCCGGGAGCGCCTTCGCGGACTGTCCCATCGTGCCGGTTTCGGTGGTCGATGGCACCGGCATCGACGCGCTGCGCCGGGCGATCAGCACGCAGTTGCAGGCCTTGGCTCCTGAGGCCCCGGCCGGCCGGCCGCGCCTTGCGGTGGACCGCGCCTTCGCGGTCGCCGGCGCCGGAACGGTGGTAACCGGGACCCTCTCCGGCGGTACCCTGCAGCGTGGCCAGGAGGTGGAAGCCTGGCCCGGTGGGGGACGCGCCCGCATTCGCACCATGGAAAGTTTCCACCGGTCTGCTGACCACGCCGGCCCCGCCACTCGCGTAGCCCTCAATCTCGCAGCGTCCGGCTCCGCGCGTGCGGTGCGACCGCCGCGTCGTGGCGATCTGATTACCGCTCCGGACAGCGTGACGACGAGCGCATACCTGGATGCACGGATTATCCGTAGCCCGAGGGTCGGCGCCGGCCGCACCACCCCGCCGCTGCGCTCCGGGCTCCGGGTGCGCGTGCACCACGGCACCGCCAACATCGCCGCTACCGTGCGCCTCGAGGCGAGTCGCGCGCGCGCCGGACTGGCACCCGGCGCGTCCGCTCTGGCGCGCATTCACCTGGACGAGGCGCGCGCGTTGCTGATCGGTGACCGGTTCGTGCTTCGCGACTGGTCACAGCGCCACACGCTGGCCGGCGGCGTGGTGCTCGATCCGGTGCCGCGCCGTCCGCTGCGCGACCACGTGCAACGCGCGCAGTTGCAAGCCGTCGGCGATGCCGCAGGGGACGTCGCGGCAATCCTCCGCGCGCGCGCGGCCGCCGACGGCGTGGTGGTTCTGGCGGAACTGGCCCGGCTGATTCCCGCGTCACCCGGCGAGCTCGAGCGCGTGGCGACCGACCTCGCCGCGAACGGGCGGCTGCGGCGGTTCGGCCGGTTCGCCGCCGACGCCGACTGGTTCGTGCGCCAAGTGGCAGCCGCCGCGAAGGCCGTCGAGGCCGAGCTGCGCGATCACCCCGAACGAGCGGGGGTTCGAGTCACCGCGCTGCACACCGTGGCGGCGCAACCCGGCGCCCTCCCCCGCCGCACGGCAGCTGCCCTGCGCGACGCGGTGGTCGCCGCCCTGACCGAGCGCGGCTACAGGCGGTCGGGAGCACTGATCCGCCCGCCCGGACATGCGGCGGCGCTGCCGGAGCACCTCGCGCGCGCGGCCGAAGCGATGCGCGCCACCCTCGCTGCGGCGCCCCTGTCACCGCCGAGCCGAAATCGACTTGCCACCGACCGAGCCGGTCAAGTCGTGCTCGAATATCTGGTCGGTTCCGGCGAGGTCGTGCAGCTCGAACAGGACGTGGTGCTTCCCGCGGACTCCTACGAGCAGGCGCGTGATGCCATCGTTACGTACCTGCGCCGCCACCGCAGCGCCACGACCAGCGCCCTGCGCACGGCGGTCGGTGCCAATCGCCGGGTCATCATTCCATTGCTGGAGCGGCTCGACCGCGACGGCGTAACGCTGCGCGTTGGCAACGAGCGCCGCCTCGCGGCCTCGGACGCACCCGGCGCCTGATCGCACTGGTCAGGAGTCGCACCGTGGCTTGCTCGACCTGCTGGCCGCGGATGCGCTTCGAGGGTAAGCTGGCGCCACTGACATGGCACGCAATCCCAACCTCTTGTTCGTATTCAGCGATCAACAGCGCTACAGCGCCCTCGGCGCCGACGGCAACGGCATCGTCCGGACGCCGCACATCGACGCCATGGCCGGCGAAGGCATGGTGTGCGACGGGGTGTTCTCCAATCACCCGCTGTGCTCGCCCTATCGGGCGATCCTGATATCGGGTCGCTACGCGTGGCAGAACGGGGTGATCGACAACGAGTACCGCCTGCACACCGGCATCCCCACCCTGCCCGGCACCCTGCGCGCGCACGGCTACGCCACCGCCCACGTCGGCAAGTGGCACCTGGGGCACGGCCCGTTCACCGAGGCGAAGCGCTACGGCCTCGATTATCTGGCCGCCAACAACATACCGGGCAATTACTACGGCACCACCTACTTCGAGAACGAGAGCGGACCGCATACGCACCCGGATTGGGGACCCACCGGCGAAACCGATCTCGCGATCCGCTTCATGGAACGCCACCGCGAGGCACGGCCCGACGATCCGTTCGCGCTGTTCGTGTCGTGGTGTCCGCCGCACTGGCCATACGACCAGTACCCGCGGGAGCAC
>CAYFXT010000171.1:0-6773 GCA_964346995.1 uncultured Spirochaetaceae bacterium
CCTGCAGGTGGTGGCGGAGGAGAACCTGCGCAAGCTGGCCCGCCGCCAGGATGCGGGCACCCCTGCAGGGCGAGGGCGACGACCGGTAGCTGCCACGCCCCGGCGCCACCCGAGCCCGTCTACGCGCGGCTCCGGGGATTGTGAATCATCCGACGGCGGTGAGCAGGGTGTCGAGGCGGCGGCGCATGCGCTGCCAGTGGCTGCCGGGCCAGTAGATGCGCCGGCAGCGGGGACAGCGGGAGAACGACCGCTGCTCGACGCGCACCATCGGCGGCAGGCGGTGCAGAACCGAAGCCTTGGGGACCGGTTGCAGCGGCTCGTTGCAGCGCATGCAGCGAGAGAACGGACGCACGGCGGCAGCCAGATCGAAGCGCCGCAGTACGAACAGCAGTTGCTGCTCCGGATCCTGGGAGCGCACGAAGCAGCCATGGGTCACCGCCCTGCGCTCCAACAGACGGCGGTCGCGGGTCAGGATGATGCGCTGCTCGCGGCGCGCCGCCGCCACCAGGCGGGCGTCCTCGTCGCCGGAGAAGCTACGTTCGACACGCAGATCGGTCCCGTCGGCGCCGTGAGCGCCGAATACACGGCGAGTGACCGCTTCGTCGCCGCCTCCCGGCAGCATGGCAGCGTCGGTGGCGTCCAGCCCGCACATGCGCAGCAGGGAGGCCAGCTTGGCCAGGTTGGCATCGACCAGAAAGCGCACTGCCCGCAACGGCGCCGGGCGCACCCGTGTGAGCGCGGAAATGTCGAAGCTCTCGAACACCGGATAGACACTCACGCGGTGGCCGTCGCTCAGCTTGCAGGCGAAGTCGACCGACTCGCCGTCTACCAGCAGCAGGTCGACCTCGCCGTGCGGCACGCCACAGTGCTCCACCAGCGCCTTGGTCGTGGTGCCGTCGTTCACCATCACCTCGAACTCTCGCCCGCGCCGGTGCGGAGCCAGGAAATCGCCCAGCTCCTGGTAGAAGCGCACCCGCACGCGGTGCATCCGTACGCTCGACTCGGTCAGGCCATCAGCCTCATTTCACCTCGCCACCGGTGACCACGCCGGAGGCGATTCCGGGTCGAGCCGGCCGACCAGTTCGACCTCGGACATCTCTTCTCTGCTCGCCTTTCTGCGTGCCATCAACCGCCGCTATCAACTCGCTGTGGTCCTCGTCCACCACATGGCCAAGCGCTCGCGGCGCAATCCCGGCCAGTCTCTGCGCGGTTCCTCCGACCTGCACGCCTGGACCGATTCCGCCTGCTATCTCGTGCGCAGGGCCGACGACCGCCTGCAAGCATCGCTGTGCTCCCGCTCCCGATCCCCTCCTGCTGCGTCTCTCGGGTGGCCCTTGACCAGCCCCTCTCGCTGCTCGTCGACAGCGTTTCCGCAGCGCCGCCGCCGCTTGCCGAGGCGGTGCGTGCCGCGCTCCGCGACGCCGATCAGCCCGTCTCCAGAACCACCCTGCGGCAACGCCTGCGCGTCAACAACGCGCGCCTCGGGGCCGCCCTGGAAACTCTCCAACAACGTGGCCTCGCGGTCCGCAGCCCCACCGGTTGGCACCTTCCGACATGACCATCATCGTTATCCGCCTATCCCTTCTCCGCTGACCGTCGTTCCATCGTTCTGTCGTTCCGCACCAGGGACACGCTCGGAACGGAACGCCTCCCTACCCACACTCCGTGCCACCTATCGTGCATCGAACCTCGGCTGCGGGCGCGCAACGCAACAGGTGCGACCCCGTTTTGGGCAGGGATAGAAAAGACCTCCCAGTCAATAGCACGATGGCTACGACTGGGAGGTCAAACATGGATAAGGAATTAGTCGCTCACATCGTTGAGCTTGTCAAGATGGAGTTGCGCAACGGGTGCATTCTCGTAACGTGGTAGCTGAGGGAGCAGACGCTATAACCGGGCGCGTCTGCCCCGCCTGAAGCGATCTACCACATGGCGAAAATGCACCCGGAGGGATCATGAGTGCGCGCTTTGACCGCGACCACCAGCATTCACTACCTGGCCCACCCCAACCTGCCGAACTGCTCGCGGCTGCATGAGCGTGCCCAGAATGGGGTCGCCCCCCCAAGTGACCGGTAACTTGCAGCATCTCTTTCCATCGTATATCGTTCGCGTCCATGAAGTGTGACAGGCGGCGGACACGGTGGCGCGGCTCCGTCGGACTCCTGCTGCTGGCCGCGGCGGCCGGTGGCGTGCTCGGGGGATGCGGCATTGCCGTTCCTACCGCCGCCCCGATCTTGCAACAGCAGTGGCAGGTCCCGGTGGCGGAATCCACGCTTGGCGTCGACGATCTGCTTGCCGGGGATGCCGTGTCTCTCAAGTCTCCGGACGCTGGCAGCACCAGTGACCCGGGGGCTTCGGCCCTCACCTCGGGAAGAGGCCTGCTGAGCGCCTCCACGAACGCCTCTACCCACTCGTCCGCGAGCGGCTCCTGCACGTCCACGAACGAAGATCCGGTCGTGTCTTCAGGCGACGGGACGATTACCGTGGACGTCGAGAGCATTCAGTGCAGGTGGACCATCGAAGACTTGGCGGATTCGACCGCGACGGTGATCTGGGACCTTCCGGATGAGGTGGAGTCGGTTGAGGTGCAATCGGTAACGTTCTCCAGCGGGACCGTCGTCGCCTCGCTCGAATCGGGCCTGGACGGTCCGCTACGTGCGGGCGAGCTGAAGGTCACCGCCCGCAGCACGGAAGACGACACCGAGCTGCTGACGTTCGCGCTGGAAGAGGAGCTCGCCCCCGGGGGCAGCATCTCTCAAAGCTGGGACTTCGGCGAAGAGAGCATCACCGTGAGCGGCGGCATCGCCCTCCGGTTCGAAGCTACGCCGAGTGGCGATCCGAGCGGCACCCTTACGGCGACGGTCAGTCTGCAGTCGCTCACGGCGGTTTCGGCCAGGGTGCTCTTGAAGAACCAAGATGTGAAAGGCGAGGGGACCGCCGGCGATTTCGACGTCGCCGGCTTCTCCGAGATCACGGAGACCGTGGAGGAGGCTACGGTCATCGTGACCGTCGACAACCCGTTCCCGATCACGGTCGACGGACGCATTACCCTGGGCGAGCGTACCAAATCGATCACGATCAAGCCGGAAGCTACGTCCAAGACGGAGATCCACTACTCGGGTGAACAACTGCAGTCGCTCTTGAACGAGGGAATCGCCTACAAGTTCTCCGGCACGGCGTCCTCCGACGGTGAGGTAACCCTCGACCCGACCAAGGTGATGACGATCACCATCACGGTCGACGTGTCCTCCCGGATAGAGATCTGACGATGAGCGAGAACGTCGACACCGTGCTACAAAAGCGATGCGCCGGTGGCGCTCAAGCGGTGCGAATCGGTCTTGTGGTTCGGGCCGGGATGCGGTCGTCGAGGAGCGGCAGGCGAAGATTCCGGTGCGCGGTCGTGGTGATGGCCTGCGCCGCCGCAGGGATGCTGCTGCCCGGCTCGCCGGCGTGGGCGCAACTCGCCAACGCGAGCGCCCGCTCTCTGGGGCTGGCGGGCAACGATACGGCAACCGTCCGCGGCTTCGGCGCCATCAGCGTCAATCCGGCCGGGCTCGCGATGCCGGATTCCGACTTCAGTCTGACGATCGCTCCGGTGCGGGCCTCCGTCGGGGTGGTTCCGATCACCCTGGCGGACGTGAAGGAATTCGAAAACGAGGAGATGGACCCGGCCACCAAGAAGCGGTGGATGGACAACGTCGACGATGCGGAGGGGCAGCGGATTGCGGCCGGCGTCGACCTGTCCGAGCTCGCCCTGACGTTCGGGAACTTCGGCTTTCAGCTCTCCTCGGTGGCGGCGGTGAGCGGACACCTGCCCCCCGACGTGGTCGAGGCCGCGCTGTTCGGCAACGCCGGCCGCACCGGCAAAGCGAAAACCCTGGTGCTCGACGAAGGCTCGGTCACCGGCTATGCGGGGACCAGCGCCGGGGTCAGCGTCGCGTTCCCCATTTTCCTCCTGGAGGAGCACGTCGACCATCTGGCCGTGGGCGTCACGGCGACCTATACCATGGGCCACGCCATGGCGGTCGGCGAAGTTTCCGGAGAAGTCAGACACGACGTCCCGATCGGCACGAGCCAAGAGTCCGGCGACTCGCAAGACCGCAAGTCGATCGACGTCAGCGGAACGCTCGTCCACACGCAAACGGACGAGGACGACTGGACCCACTACGTACACGGCGGGGGCGGCTTGGGATTGGACCTGGGGGTCATGGTCGCCTGGGACCGGTGGTCGGTGGGCGCTTCGGTCCGCAACGTATTCAATACGTTCGCGTGGGATGAGTCGAAGCTTGTCTACCGCCCGATAACGGCCTCCGTCAAGCCAGGTTCCACCGAACTGGAGTACGAGGAGAGGCCATATGACGCCGCCGCACCCGCACGCACGAAGGAACTGGTCGAAGACCTGACGTTCCGGCCCTCGCTACGGGTCGGCGGAGCGTACGACGCACTGGATGAACTGACGGTGTCCGGCGATTTCCACTACCGGTTCGGGGATGGCATCGCGCTCGATCCGCAGTACCACGTCGGTATCGGCACCGAGTATCGGGGGCTCGAGGTTGTCCATCTGCGCGGCGGCGTCGCCCTGGTCGACGCCGGCTTTCAGTACGGCGGGGGCCTGTCGGTCATTCTCGGGGTAGTCAACCTGTCCGCCGCGGTCGGCGGCCTGTTCGACGGCCAGTTGCTCGCCCAGTTCGTACTCTCGTTCGGGAACCGGTAGCCAGAGCAGCTACGCCTGCGCGAATGGGAAGGTGCCGGCGTAGCCGAGCGTGCTCAGCGTGAAGTCGGGCGAGCTGACGAACTTGATGCCCGGATACATCGCGTTCTGCTGAAAGTGCAGCACCAGATTGGCGCGGACGTCGTCCTCGGGGTCGTCGCCGAACTTGACGCTCTGGTGGGGGATGTGGGCGAAGAACACGATGGCGTCGCCGGCGCGCGGGTACAGATGCTCCTGCGGCTGCGCGTCGCACCACGCCTGGAACGGGTTGCTGCGGTCGTCGGTGTAGTGGATGTGCGGCAGCAGCTCGTCCGGCAGCAGGCGGTCGACGTAGTTCCTCAGAAACGTCAGCCGGCCGCGCTCCGGGGTGTTGTCGGTGAGGTAGAAGGTGGTGTTCATGCACAGCGCGCGCAGCGGACGCGCCGCCTGGGCATTGCGCTCCTGGTAGTGGTAGTCGGAGAAATCCATGTGCCACTCCTGGCGGTAGGCGCGCGGGTTGAGGTGCGCGCGCAGCGACCGGAGCTGGCACTGCCTGCCGAGCATCGCCTTGAGGTAGGGGGCGACACTGGGATGGCCGATCAGGCCACGCGCTCCGGCTCCAGCCGCAACAGACTCTCGAACGCCACGTTGCCGACGCTGTTGTCGATCTCGTTCATCCCGCGGCGGTGCAGGTCGTACAGCGTCCGCTTCCACTCCGCGACCGTTCCCGCGTCGAGTGCACCGGGCACCAGCAGGAATCCGTCCCGCTGCAGATCCTCCAGACCCGCCGGCGCGTCCCCGTCAGCCATTGTCATTCCTCTCCTGTCGCCCCTCCGTCGCATGCAACCGGACCGCGCCGGTAAACGTCTCTCCGGAATGCTCGGACCTGCCGGCACCGCAGGAGCGCGAATCCGGAGGCGGGCGCCTTCTCCATCAGCTTACCTCCAATCGCTGGCGACGACGTTTTACACGCGCTCTCCACTGCCCCGCTGCCGATCGGCAGACCGAGCTCGAGGCTGCCTGACGCTACCACACTGAGGGAATGCACCCGGACGAGGATTGGGAAGTGCTGATGTCGTTTCTGCCGCACGGGTGATGGGATCTGGCGCGCGAGACAGGGGCGCGGCGCCGTCGTCGCTATTGGAAGCGCGGCGGACCGGTTGAGGAGCTCTGGTTCAGTCACGAACGAAGTGCCGTTCCGACAGAGCTTGCTCGAGGGTGGCGGCAAGATCAACTTCGCCGACCGCCCGAAGCTGCCGTGGCAGCTCGGGACGGGACTGCGGGTGCACTCCCGCTTGCGCCAGACGCGCCCACGAACGGTGCGTCAGATAAGAGATGGTAAACTCGCGGGCTGCATCCTCGTCGCCTATATCATGTAAGTCCTGGATTCGTTCTTGTGCCTTCCGGGCGCGCTCCATGGAGATCGATGGGTCAGGGAGAGGCAATTCATCCATCCAGCGATCAACGATACGTCGCCAGTTTCCATCTCGATCCAGCAGGGGTTGCCCATAGCGTACGGCCCAGATCGTTAAATCCCGTCCAGCTTGAATATCCTGTTCGACGTTATCGACGTTCGCAGTACGCACATCGATCTCGATGGGCGCTCGTGCTTTCAAGAGGGTTCTGTCACGGCACAGGACAAACAGGTCAAGATCGTCGGATGGCACCCTCGATCGTACCGCAGAGCCAATGGCTACTACAGCGATTACGTTCCGATCCTGACGCGCTTCTGTAAGGAACGAGGAGACCCACTCCTTGGCTCGGGCCGTCGGCCATCGGTGAATGAGCGGTTCAGGCGCCCCGCTCACGCCGCCTGATGTCCATATCGGCTATGCTACCTCCTTATCGTGTTCCGGACCACCTCACTGTGTACGCTTCGCCCGGCGTGCGACCGGCCAGCGCCGAGTGCGCACCTCGTTGTAGTACTCCATCCAGTCGTCGCAGTTTTCAACTGCCTGTCCAGTTTTCGGGACCACCTCAATTGACTAGCCGGGAGGGGGGGGGGTAGGTTTCGGCATGTTTCGCCGACAACGGCGAAGCACGCGGGTAGGTTTCGGCATCATCGTCCTGGCAATGGCCATCA
>CAYFXT010000172.1:0-6664 GCA_964346995.1 uncultured Spirochaetaceae bacterium
GTTGCGTTCGGGATAGAGCAGCTTGGCGGCAATGGCGCCCGGCACGCCGATCCCCATCGAAGCGAAGCCGTTGGAGATGATGCCCGTGTTGGGGTGGAAACAGGGATACAGGCGCGCGATCCACATCTTGTGGGCACCCACGTCGGAGACCAGGATGTCGTCCGCCCCGAGCACTGCGCGCAGGTCGTTCAGCACCCGCTGCGGCTTCATGGGAAACGCGGCGTCTGCGCGATACTCGTCACGCTCGCGGACGATGATGCTGCGCAGCCCGCTGGCGTACGTGTTGGCCGGCGCCGGTTGCGCGCGGGCCGCGATCCGTTCCAGGGAGAGCGCGATGTCGCCGAGCACGCCGACGCTGACGATGTAGTGCTCATCCACCTCCGCCGGAAGCTGGTCGATGTGCACGATCTTCTTGTCACAATCGGGGTTCCAGCGTTCCGGCGCGTACTCGACCAGGTCGTAGCCGACGGCAATCACCACGTCGGCGCGGTCGAAGCCGCACGACACGTAATCGCGCGACTGCAGCCCGCAGGTGAGCAGCGACAGGTCGTGGTCGTCGCGCAGCACTCCCTTGCCCATGAAGGTCTCCGCAACCGGGATGTTCATCCGCTCGGCAAACTGTGTCAGCGCGGCGGAGGCGGCCTGGCGCACCACGCCGTTGCCGGCCAGGATGATCGGCGACCGGGCCGCGGAGATGATCTCGGCGGCAGTGGTGATCTGCGCCTCCGGGGGTTCGGGGCGCGGCGGCGATTGCGGCAACAGCGGCGCGGCGGCCACCTCTTCGCCGGCAACATCCTCGGGAAAGTCGACGTGGGTGGCGCCCGGCTTCTCGGTCTGCGCCACCTTGAATGCCTTGCGCACGATCTCCGGGATGATGCGCGCCGTCTTGATCTGGGCGTTCCACTTGGTGACCGGGCGGAAGGTCTCCACCACGTCGATGTGCTGGTGCGACTCCTTGTGCATGCGGTCGAGGGACGCCTGGCCGGTGATCGCCACCACCGGGCCGCCGTCCATGTTGGCATCGGCCACCCCGGTGAGCAGGTTGGTGGCGCCGGGGCCGAGCGTCGCCAGGCAAACGCCGGCGCGCGCGCTGAGCCGGCCGTAGACATCGGCCATGAACGCCCCGCCCTGCTCGTGGCGCACGCCGATGAAGCGGATCGAGGAATCGAGGAGGGCATCCATCACGTCGATGTTCTCCTCGCCGGGGATGCCGAACATGAACGCTACCTGTTCATTCTCCAGGCAGCGCACCAGCAGTTCAGATGCTTTCACGAAATCTCCTGCTCATAGCATAGCACCCGCGGGGCGCCGGGAGGGAGCCGGTCCGCGCGATTCCGGGTAACGGCGACAGGAGCAACCCCGACACCGACGCGGGTGCCAGAGCCCGTTGGTGCCGTGAAATCGGTCCCGGATCGCTCGAACAGCGAATGACAACCGACGAACGTGCAGCGTGGGATAGTTACCGGGAGCCCTGCGGGAAGCCCGGTGAACCGCCGCAGGACCGACGCAACGGATCGGGTGCCCCTGCGGCGCACACGAGTGGGCACCGTGGACCGGTCAGCGCCGCCGATCACTGCGCAGAGACACAGCGGCGGCGGATCCCGAACCCGGCCATCGGCCTGCCGCCGAGCTTTCGGCTTGCACGGACTGCGGTCTTCGATGCGTCACAGCCGGCGGGACGTCCGGTGCGATGTGGTGGGCCGGACCGGACGCGGCAACGCGGCCCGAGCGGCGCGTGGCGGAGATTCAATCGAGCAGCAGGGCGACGAGCTCGTCGAAGTCGTGCACGGTGGTGTCGGGCCGGTACTGTGGCGCGGTCTCTTCGTAGGGCAGCCGGTAGCGGTCGACGTAGATGCCGCGCAACCCGCAGGTGCGCGCTCCCAGTACGTCGAAGCTGTTGGCGGACACCATCGCCAGCTCCCCGGGCTCCAGGCGCAGCTCGCGTGCGGCCACGCGGTATACCGCCGGATGCGGCTTGAAGGCGCCGGCCGCGTCGACCGAGATCACGGCGTCGAACGCGACGCGGATGCGGGCTGCGATCAACCGCTCCAGATAGGGCGCGTCGCCATTGGAAAGCGCCACCAGGTGATAGCGCCCGCGCAGCCGCTCCAGCGCGCCCCGGCACTCGGGAAACGGGTTCAGTTGCTCCCAGGCGGCCAGGTAGGTCTCGAAGTCGGCGGCGGTGGGGGTGAAGCCGGCGGCGCGCGCCACGTAACTGAACGCGCGCCGCACCGTCTCCAGGTAACCGCCATGGCCGAGCATCATCAGGCTGTCCTGATACTGCTCGACGCGCTGCCGGTAGCGGAGCTGTTGCCAGAACGCCGCTGCCGTGCCGGCAACCCGGCCACGCAACAGCGACTCCAGCACGGGCGTGAGGCTGCCCTCAAGGTCCAGTACGGTCCCGAACAGATCGAACGTCAGCGCGCAGCAGCGGCGCAGTGGGCTCATGGCGGCACCACTATAGCACGCGCAGCGCCAGATCCGACGGGCCAGCCCTCAGCCTCCACGGGTGCATTCCGTCAAGTGGCAAGTGCGCTCACACACGGGTCGGCTCGTCCCCGTGGCGGCGTCTGCTTGTACTGCTACCACAGAACGGGAATGCAGCCCGTGCCAGCAGGGCGGCAACACCGGCGCTTCATGGGTGACCGCCGCTCCGTATCACGGCGCCGGTCCGCATCACTCGATGGCGTACAGCTTGCCGTCGTGGGAGCCGACGAACACGACGCCGCCCGCGACCGCCGGCGCGGAGGTGACGATGTCGCCGGCGCGAAACTGCCAGCGCAGATCGCCGCGGGCGGCGTCGAGCGCGTGCAGCGTGCCGTCGTCGGAGGCGGCGATCAGCGTGTCGCCGGCAAGCGCGGGAGACGATTTCACGAAGCGGGCGGCACTGTACCGCCAGCGTGGCTCTCGTCGGGCCAGATCGAGGGCAGCCAAGCCGTCGCCGGTGGCGATGTAAGCGGTGTCGGGGGTGACCACAGGCGAAGCTCGGCTGGCACCGCCGAGCCGGTACTTCCAGAGAAACCCGGAGGGCGGCTTGGGCCGCGGCACCGGCAGGCCGAACGCCCACAACTGAACCCAGTAGGGGCGCAGGCGGTGTTCCAGCGGCCACGTGCGGGCGGCGCCGTCGATCGCGTACAGCTCGCCGCTCGCGTTCATTACGTACACCGTCCCGTCCCGGACCGCCGGAGCTGACAGCACCGGCGAGAACACCTTGTAGTCGAAGCGCAGGCGGCCGTCGCCTGCATGCAACCCGTACAGGTAGCGGGTGGAGCAGCCGACGTAGACGATGCCGTCGACAACCACCGGCGAGGAATCGACGCGGCCGTCGGCGTCGAAGATCCAGCGCTGCGTGCCGGTGGCGGCGTCCACGGCATGTACGGTGTAGTTGTCGGTGCCGAAGTACACTACTCCGCCGGCCACCGCCGGCGACGACCTGATGCTCAGGCGGGTCTGGAACCGCCACCGCTCGGCGCCGGTGGCGGCGTCCAGGGCGTACAGGTTGCCGTCGTTGGAGCCGAAGTACACCACCCCACCGGCCACTGCCGGCGACGAGTCGATCCATGCCCCGGCGGTGAACGACCAGATCTCCCGGCCGGTTCCCGCATCGAGGGCGTAGAGCCGGGAATCCTGCGAGCCCACGTACACCGTGCCATCCGCGACCGCCGGCGAGGAGTGGATTGCCGCGCCGGTCGCGAATTCCCACTTCAACACCCCGCGCGGCGCGGCGCCATTCCCGTTCGCGGCGCCGGAGCGGCCGGCGTCGTGGCGGTACATGCTCCACTCGCCGGGGGGTGAACTGGAATTCGCCTCGCGTGGAGGCCCCAATACCAGATCGGTATAGGAGTAGACGGCGTAGCAGGCGGACAGCAGCAACAGCAGGCCCCAGAACAGCCTGCGTCGTTTCTGATAGGTGGTGATCAAGATCGGCTCGGCGCGCAGAGTGTAGCAGACCCGCCCCGCCCTGGAGAATCGCAAGGTTCCGCCAGTCCGCCGGGTGCACTCCCGCGGAGCTACCCGCGCGGCTTTGACCGGCGTACGCGGACGCACATACAGTAGCGTGCAAATGGCCGAACCATCACCTTCGAAGCCTCCCAACGTGTTGTGGATCTGCACCGATCAACAGCGCTGGGATACCATCCGCGCGCTCGGTAACCGCGCCATCGATACGCCCAACATGGACCGTCTGGTCGCGCAGGGGACAGCGTGCACCAACGCGTTCTGCCAGGCGCCGATCTGCACGCCCAGCCGCGCCAGCTTCCTGACCGGCTGCTACGCCAGCACCGTACACGGCTGCAGCAACGGCAACCGCCGCTGGGCGGAGGCGGCGCCGCTGGTCACCAGGATGCTCGCCGATGCCGGCTACTGCTGCGGGCTGACCGGCAAGCTGCATCTGGCCGGCGCCCACGGGCGCATCGAGCCGCGCCCGCGCGACGACGGCTATTCGGTGTTCCATTGGAGCCACGATCCGCGCGACCAGTGGCCCGCCGGGCACGCGTACCGGGACTGGGTGGCCGAACGCGGGGCGCACCTCGGTCAGACCTACTCGGAGCTGGGCTACATGCCGGCCGAGCTGCATCAGACCACCTTCTGCGCCGACAAGGCGATCGAATTCATGGAGATCTCGTGGAGCCAGCCGTGGCTGATGAGCGTCAACATCTTCGACCCGCACGCGGCGTTCGATCCACCGGCGGACTATCTGGCCCGCTACGACCGCAACGCCATGCCCGCGCCGGCCTTCCAGCCGAGCGACCTGGCAGCGCAGGAACTGCTCGAAGGGGTGGATTTTCAGAGTGCGGCGCGCACCCCGGAGAGCTTCGACGCGCGCGGCAAGATCGCCGCCTACTACGCCATGATCGAACTGATCGACCACAATGTGGGGCGTATGCTCGACGCGCTGGAGCGTACCGGGCAGGCCGACGACACACTGGTGATCTTCACCAGCGATCACGGCGAGATGCTCGGCGACCACGGCCTGCTGCTGAAGGGGTGCCGTTTCTACGAGGGGCTGGTGCACGTTCCGCTGATCCTGCGCTGGCCGGGGCACATTGCCGCCGGCGCCACCACCGACGCGCTGGTCGAGCTGACCGACCTCGCCCCGACGCTGCTGGACGCCGCCGGCCTGCCGGTGCCGGACCACATGGCGGGCCGCTCGCTGCTGCCGCTGCTGCGCGGCGCGGCTTCCGAACACCGGGCCGAAGTGAGATGCGAGTACTACGCGGCGCTGCGCAGCCTGAAGCGCAACCTGAGCGGCTGGTCCGATTCACGCGCGACCATGATCCGCGACCGTCGCTACAAGCTGGCGGTCTACCACGGCCACCCGGTCGGTGAGCTGTTCGACCTGCAGGAGGACCCGGACGAGCATCGCAACCTGTGGAACGAGGGGAGCCATGCCGAGCTGCGCTTCGACCTGCTGCGTCGCTGCTTCGATGCCACCGCCTTCGCCATCGACACCGGCCCGGAAGTTACCTGCAAGTTCTGACGCCACAGTCCGAACCGCAACCAGCCGACCGCGGCTACCAAACCTTGCCGAGATCGAGGCGAAACCGGACAGGACGGGATCGCGGGTTGCGGAACGCTACAACCGGCACCATCGAGGGTGCAGCCCTCGCCCGATTACGTCCGCCTCCGACGCGCAACGAAATCGGCATGCTCCGGCGTGTCCAACCCTTCCCGCAGCGCCGACAGCACGCCGGCGAGATCGCCGTCGAGCAACGCAGCCACGTCCAGCAGCAGGCCGGGGAAGACGCGGCTTTCCCGCAGGCTGCCCGCATCCGTGGGTAGCGGTCGATACTCGTCGTCGACCAGTACGAACCAGTCGATCGCCCGATCATGCACCCGCCAGACGATGTACTCCAACACGCCGTTGCGCCGGTAGGCGTTCAGCTTGTCGTGCAAATCCCGCGCGACACTACTGGCCGCCACCTCGACAATCAGCTCCGGCGGCCCTTCTACGTAGTCGTCCGCGCTCACACGCGACAGGCCGCCCCGTTCGGCATCGATACGGAGCAGGGCGTCCGGTTGCGGCTCATTGTCGCGGTCCAGGCGCACGGTGGCGTCAGGCAGCATCGACACACCCGGGGTGAAGGCTCGGTAGGTTCCGAGCCAGGTGATGATCAATCCCGCCGGCTCGGCGTGGCTGTCGGCGCGCACGGGTGACGGCATGTGGACAACTCCCTCGATCAGCTCGGCTTTCTTGATGTCCGGGCGGGCCGAGTAGCGCCGTTCGAACTCGCCGCGCGTGAGCCGATCGCCGTTTTCCAGCGCCACCGATCCCGCGAACGACGGCGCGTCCCCGCCGGAGACGCTCGAGCTGGTCGAGACGCGAGCCGATGTCATGAGCCGAACCCTACCGGATGGCGGCGTCCGGCTCAATGGTCGCACCCGAGTCCCGGTAGCGCCCAGGCTCTCCAATCGGGCGTCAATCTTGACTTCCTGATCGGAGCAATACGAGGCTCGCGCCATAAATCATGCGACTGATTCCCGCATCGGCCTCGCCCTGATCCTGGGTGCGGGCGCCGCCCAGGCTCAGGTCATGGCCACCAAGGGCATGGAGGCCGACCTCGTCCTGCTGCCGAAGTTCATCGGCATCCTGGTTTTCGAGGCGCACCACCGCGCGCACGGCGACCGACTCGCCACCGGCAGCCGCGAGCCGCTCCGCCGCCGC
>CAYFXT010000173.1:0-6570 GCA_964346995.1 uncultured Spirochaetaceae bacterium
GCGCGACTTCGTGGCCGCCTGGAACAAGGTGATGAACCTCGACCGCTACGACCTCTGATCGCAACGACCTCCGACCGCACGAGGTGCGCGCGAAGGCCGACTCCCCGAGCAAGCGGCAATCGGACACGTTCCGGTTGCCGCTTCTCCATTGGGGCCGGGCTTCTATCCAGCCAACACGAGCGGCAGGATGACCAGCACCAGCACGGTGCTGGCCCACAGGGCTTCGGGCGTACCCGCATCGCGTTGCCGGTCGGGTTGCCGTGCCGAGTCGTAGCGGGAGACCAGGTATTGCAGCATCAGCCCCAGGCCGACACCGTAGAACAGGTGCCCGATCAGGGAGGCGTAGTTGGCCGAAACCGCCGCCAACGACCAGTCGACAGGTTGCCGCAACAGTGCCGGGAACAGCGTCAGCGCCCCGAGCAGCCACCACAGCACGCCATATGACATTCCCCAACTCATCCCTGCTCCGGGGCTGTACGCCTGGCGCTGAAACAGCAACCCGAAGCTGCTGCCGATGAGGATCGAGATGGCGAAGTGCACCAGCACGCCGACAAGGGGCGAACGGGACCCGATCAGGCTGGCCACGCTGGGCAGCGCGCCGACGCCGTACATGACGAAGGTGAAGAGTATCCCGCCCAGAATACCGCCGGCCTGCCCGATCAGGAGACCGCGGACGCTACGCGTACCGGCACCCTCACGCGTGCGGCTGAGCGGATCCGAGTCCACGAACAGGACCATCCACAGCCGATTGACGACCGCATAGACCCAACCGACGACGGCCCCGTAGAGGAGATGCGCCACCAGCGACGAAACGTTCGCCCGCGCCGCTTCCACGGTCCAAAGAACCGGACTGCGGGTGAGCAGCGGCAGCAGCGTCAGCGGGCCGAGAATCCACCAGAGCACGCCGTACCCCATGCCCCGGATGAGAGCGGAGCCCGCGCCGCCTGCGTTGCGATGGAACAGGAGGGCGAAGGTCATGGCGATGACCAGGCCGATGAAATAGTGCAGCAGGCCACCCGCCGCGGGCGAGCGCATGCCCACCATACCGGCGACGAGGGGAAAGAACCCGGCAGTTTCGATGCCCCACAGGAACACCCATGCGCCGAGCAGTCCGCCCACGCCGCCCACGACGAGCGCCTGCACGAGCGGCGGCACCAGCTCGGGAGCCCTCGGCTCCGTCGGCGGCGGATCGGCGGCGGGGATGAACGGGAGCAGGCGGCCGAGGCCGTACATCGCCAGGCCCAGCACCGCTCCAAAGCCGATCATATGCGCCAGGAGGTGCGGAAAGCTGTCCTGTAGCGCCGGCACCGTCCACTGCAGACCGCGGCCCGCCACGAGCGGCACCAGCGTCAGCGGACCCAGCAGCCACCACAGGATGCCGTACGCCTGTCCCCACATGAGCGCCGATCCGGCGGTTCGCACCCGCACGCCGAACCAAAGACCGAAGAGCAGGCCCAGGACGCCGCTCATCGGCAGGTGGACCGGCCAGCCGGTGGCAGGTGCTGCCAACAGACCCGAGACGCCGCCGCCCAACACCCCGGCGATCGTCCCGGCCAGCAGACGATTGCGCGTCATGGCCGCACGTCCCGTTCCGACTCCGCGTCGAAGCTCATGGTCTGAACGATGTCAGGCGGGAAGAACACATCCAGAACCCAGTCCAGCAGGACGCGCAGCCGCTTCTCCAGGTTGGGGAGCTTCGACAGGTAGATGGCGCGCCACATGATCCATGCCAGGAACCCGGAGAAGCGATGACCCAGCACTTCGGCCACCGCCAACTGGTGCCCCAGCGCCGCCAGGCTGCCCAGTGTCTTGAAGTCGAACGGCTGCAGCGGCGTGCCGCGGATCGCGGCCGCAACGTTGCGGCCCAGGAGCTTCCCCTCGCGAAAGGCGTGCTGGGCCGTCGGCGGGTAGAAGGAGCCCGCGTCGTTGGGGACGGGGATCCGGGCGCAGTCGCCCGCCGCCCACAAGGCGGGGTTCTCGGCTGATCGCAAGTCGGACGAGACAGGAATCTGATCCCGCCGCGTCAGCTCGACGCCGAGTGCACGCACGATCGGATTCGCCTGATTGCCCGCCGTCCACACCACCGTGTCGGCTGCAAGGCTCTCGTCACCGATGATGATCATCCCCGGCTTCGCTCCGGTGACCCTCCTGTTGGGGATGAACTCGACGCCGCGCGCGGCCATCTTTTCCTGCGCGAACCGCCCCAGGGACTCGCTCAACTCGGGCAAGATGACGTCGCCGGGATGGACCAGCACGAACCGCACGTCGTGCGGCGCGATGTTGGGATAGTAGGGCAGCATGCCGCGGCCGAAGTCGTTGAGGCCGCCGATCAGCTCGACGCCGGCAAAGCCACCCCCGACGACCACGAACGTCAGCAACTGACGTTTCGTCGCAGGCTCCCGCTCGAAGTCGGCCCGCTCGAACCGGTCGATGATCCGGTTGCGGAGTCGGATGCTGTCCTGCAACGACTTGAAGGTGAGCGTGTTGGCCTCGATGTCCCGGTTGCCGAAGAAGCTGGGGACGCATCCCGTCGTGATCAACAGGTGGTCGAATGCAAGGCTTCCGTGCGGCGAACGTACGCCGGGACTCAGATCGACACGACCCCGTGCCCAATCGACGCTCGCGACCTCGCCCTGCACCACGTGCACCCGCCGAAAGAAGGTGCGCAAGGGCGGACTGATGTGCTGTGGATTGACGGCGCTCGACGACACCTCCGACAGCATGGGCGTATGCACGAGATAGTTGGTCTTGCTGACCAGCCATACGTCCACGCCGGGATCGTCGGCAAACGCCTTGTCGAGGGACTCGGCTGCGCTTACGCCCGCGTAGCCACCCCCGACGATGACGACGTTCGTCTTCGCAGCCGGCTCCGACGAGGGCGTTGCCTCCGGCGCCAGACGCAGGCGTGCGCACGCCACGCCGTAGAGGAGCCCGGTCAGACTGCCGTGCAGCACGTAGGCGATCAGTTCCGGGACCATGCGGGCCGCCGTGTCCACGTGCCACCTCGGAGCGTTCGCGTCGAGGATGGGGAAGACGCTGAGGGCGAAGACCACCCACGTCACCACCCCGATCACGACGCCGCCCATGACGTTCTCCGGGTGACTGCCGGGCGTGGGACGGAACAGCAGCGCGTAGGCGGCGCCCAGCGATGCACCTGCCACGAGCAGCCGCATCGCTCCTCCGGAACCGTTCCTGACGATCCCGCCAGGCGTCGCGATCGGGCCGAGCGCCATCAGGAGCACTTCCAGCACGGCAACGACGAGGCCGATCAGCAGGCCGGTGAGGAAACGGCGTGTCACTTCCCTGCCCGCCCTGCGGCTGGCGGTCCGGCCGCCGGGAGTTGTCTCCAGGCGCGCAGCACCTCGGCCACGCTCCAGGCCTGCGCGACACAGCCGCCCGGGAGGTGGGGCGGGTCGCCGTCGAAGACCTCGCTGATGGATCCCAGGCCGGCGTCGGCCAGGTGGTCCTTCAGCGGGGCGAGGATCCCGCGGGTCGCCGCCGGGTCCCGGTACACGCGGTAGTGGGCGGTGGCGAATGGCCCGAGCAGCCAGCCCCACACGGTGCCCTGATGGTAAACCGCGTCGCGCTCGGCCGGACCGCCGCCGTAGCGGCCGACGTAGGCCGGATCGGCCGGCGCCAGGCTGCGCAGACCGTACGAAGTCCACAGCCGGCGGGAGCAGGCGTCGACCACGGCCTTGGCCTGGGCGTCTGCCAGCAGCGGGAACGGCAGCGACACCGCGAAGATCTGATTGGGCCTGAGCCGGTGGTCCGGCCCGCCCTCCGGGCCGTCGATCACGTCGTGGAGGTGGCCGCCGGCAGCGTACCAGAACCGCCGCCGGAAGCTGTCGGCGGCCTGCTCGGCCGCGGCCCGGTAGCGGGCGCCGGCTTCCGCCGCCCCGAGCCGCTGGGCCAGGTCGGCAAGCACGCGCAGGGCGTTGTGCCACAGGGCGTTGACCTCGACCGGTTTGCCGATGCGCGGCGTGACCACCCAGTCGCCCACCTTGGCGTCCATCCAGGTGAGCTGCACCCCCGGCTCGCCGGCGTAGAGCAGACCGTCGTCCGCGTCGACGCGAATGGCGTGGCGCGCCCCGCCCCGGTGCCAGTCGACGATCTCCACCAGCGAGGGAAACAGCTCTTCGACGAGCCCAAGGTCGCCGGTGTGCAACAGGTACTGATGGACGGCATGGAAGTACCAGAGGGTAGCGTCCACGGTGTTGTACTCCGCCCCCGCGCCGCGATCGACTTCGTCAGGAAACCGGTTGGGGAGCATGCCCCCGTCGAGGTAGCGCCGAAAGGTGCGCAGAATGTCGGCGGCAATCGCGGCCCGGCCGGTGGTCAAGGTCAGCCCCGGCAGGGCGATCATGGTGTCGCGCCCCCAATCGCCGAACCAGGGATAGCCGGCGATGACCGTTCTTCCCGCCGCCGTACCGTTTGGGTCGGCCCCGTCCGGAAGCGAACGCCGCACCACGAACTGGTCGGCGGCCAGCGCCAGGTGCCGGACCCACGCCGGTTCCTCGGCCGGGAGCGCTCGCAGCAGCTCGGCCTGCCGCGCGCGCTCCCGCTCCAGCGACTCCCGGCCGCCGTCTGCAGCGACATCCTCCAGTGAGCAGGAAAACGTCACCGCCTCCCCCGGCCGGAGCGCGCAGGTAAACGATCCCGGCGAAAACAGATCCTCGGCTGCGTCCAGACCGCGCTCCGCCTCCATGCGGTATCTGAAATCCCAGTACCACTCCGGATGCGGGCGGAACGCCCCGCGGTCGGCGACGATCCTGCAGGGCGGCGCACCGGCGCCCCCATGCACGGCGACCCCGCCGGAAATCGGATCGGTCCCCACCTCACCGCCATCACGCGTATGGCTGTGAAAATCGCGCCAGGTAACCAGCGGGGTGGCGGTCAGGGAGACGGGTGCGGTGGCACGCGCCAGCGTGAAGCTCAGACGAACGGTGTTGTGCCCGTGGTCCATCCAGATGCGCTGCTGCAGGCGCGCGTCGGCCAACGCCCAAGTCCAGACCGGGATCAGGTGGTCGAGATGGAACGACTCGATGCAGCGGTAGCCGTGCGGGTCGACGGTGCCGGCGCCGAACTCGTTGGTGAAGAGGGGATAAGCGGTCCCGTCGTAGCAGGCCCGGGTATCGATCTTGGCCACGGCGAGGGTGCGCTGCTGCGGTGGCATGAGCGCGGCCACGAGCAGGCCATGATAGCGGCGCGTGTTGAGTCCGGCCACGGTCCCGGAGGCGAACCCACCCAGGCCGTTGGTTACCAACCACTCCTTGCGAACGGCGCTCTCGAAGCGGCCGCAGTCGCCCCGGCCCAGCCTCACGGCCTGCGCCGGCACGCTCATTCTCCCTCCTCGCCGCCGATCACCCGTACCTCGCGTTCCAGCCGTACCTCGAACCGCTCCATCACCGCGTCCTCGACCGCCACCGCCGCCGCCAAGAGCTCGCTGCCGCTGGCGCCGCCATGATTGACCAGCACCAGAGCGTGCCGCTCGGCCACGCCGGCGCGCCCGAAGCGGCGGCCGCGCAGACCGCACGCCTCGATCAACTGCGCCGCCGGCACCTTGTAACCCCCGCCGGCCGACACCCCCGCGATCTGCGGGTAGCGCTCCCGGACCCGCTCGTACCGATCTGCCGGGAGCACGGGATTCTTGAAGAACGAGCCGGCGTTGGGCTCAGTTTCCGGATCGGGCAGCTTGCGGCGCCGCAAGCGGACGATCGCCCGGCTCACGTCGGCGACCGTGGGATCCGCAACCCCCATCTGCGCCAGCTCCTCGCGCACCCCGGTATACTCCAGGTTCAACTCCGGCCGCGTGCGCAGGCGCAGGCGCACCTGCGTGATCAGCAGCCGGTCGCGCAGGCCGTGCTTGAAGACGCTGTCCCGGTAGCCGAACGCGCACGCGGCGCCGTCCATGGTGCGCGGCTCGCCGCCGTCCAGCGGCACCGCCTGCAGGTCGAAGAACACGTCGGAGAGTTGCGCGCCGTAGGCGCCGATGTTCTGGATCGGCGCAGCGCCCACCGATCCCGGGATCAGGCTGAGGTTCTCGATGCCGCCCCAACCTCGCCCTACCGTGTAGCCGACCAGCCCGTGCCAGTCGTGACCGGCGGCGGCCGTCACGATCACCGATCCCCGGCCTTCCTGCACGGTGATGCCGCCTGAGCGCGGCATGATCACGACGCCGGGATAGTCGTCGGCGAACAGAACATTGCTGCCGCCGCCCAGCACCATGCGCGGCAGGCGGTCGAAGCGCGGTTCACCGAACAGATCGGCCAGCTCCCGCGCGCCGCGGTCGGGCGGGCCATCGTCCACGCGCACCAAGTAGCGCGCGGTGGCCGCTACGCGCAGCGTGTTGCAGGCGGTCAGCGGAGCGTCCGTCTCGACCCGCACCGCACCCTCTCCCTCGTCGCGTGCCGCAGGGTGGCGGTCGCCACCACGGCCGGCGTTGCTGACCGGAGTATCCCTGCCGTCCGCCGACGCGGTCAACTGGATGCGGCTCGCCCGCTGGGGGGGCCGGCAACCCTTGTCAGCCAGCCCGCCAGCGGGTAACCTGCAGGCCCTTGAGCAGCACTACGG
>CAYFXT010000174.1:0-6558 GCA_964346995.1 uncultured Spirochaetaceae bacterium
GGAGTTGGCCAGCGTGTTCCAGTGCCCCGGCGTCGTCTCCGAATCGGGACCGTCGGCCCAGACCTCGGCGATCACCCGCGACCAGTCACCGCGCTTGACCAGGTTGGGCGCGTACGGCTGTCCGGTGACCGGGTTCACGGGATGCCCGTTGCCGTCGTTCGCGCCCAGGCTGTTGTTACCGCGTGCGCCCGGCGAGATGTCGATCATCACCCCGTCGTCCGGGTCCACCGTGGCCGCATAGCGCAGCACCTCGGCAAAGCCCTGCTGATATTCGTCACTGCCGACGCCGCCGAGATAGGGTGGCGGTCCCGGGTCATGGAACACGCCGTCGGATGGCACCGTCCCGGCGCTCGGCAGGGGCAGAGCGAACGGCAACACCGAGCCCCAATGTGAGCCGATGAAGCGCTGCACCCGGCCCGGCTGCACCCGGCCCGCCTGATCCACGAACAGACGCAGCGACAGCGGCTGCCAGCGGTTGGGATCGAGCAGTTCCCCGGTACCGGAATTGGCCACCACCAGTGGTGGGTTGGCCGACCGGTAGGCAAACTCGAACGCGTAGGAACCGAGCTCGTCGGCGCCGTCGTCGTAACCGTGATCCAGGATCAGCTTGGCGATGCGATTGCCGACCGCGGCCGGGTGGTCGCCCTCGCGGTCGGTCATGCGATAGTCGTAGCCAAGCTCGATCAGCAGATCGTCGAAGCTCGGCAGTGACTCGTAGGCGCCGGGGGAGATCTGGTAGCGGCGGTAGAGCACGCGGTAGGCGGCGTAGCTGATCGCCTCGTGGCGCGCGGCTTCGACGTCTTCGGCGTGGTGGCGCTCCTTGAGAAACACCGGCTCGGCGACGTCGTCGTACACCGCCCAGGCGTCCCACATGGCGGCCGCCACATGATACAGGTTGCGGGCGTGGATCGGAGGGCGGGCAAAGTCGTTACGAATCGCATTCAGCAGCGCTTCGTTCCAGAGCCGCGCCACCGAGTGCGGCTCCGCCTCCGCACCGGCGGCGACCGCCGCTACGCCCAGGATGGTGCAGGCGAGCAGCCGCAGTACCCGTGTCGGCGCGACCGGTATCCGGGAATCACCTGCTCGTGTAACACGTCCCATGGAAAAGCCAAGCCTGCCAATGCCTCGGCGCAGTGTCAACTGACCTCGAAAGCGGAAAGCGAATCAGGACTACCCCCATGCTACGAAATCGTGGGCTGTCACTCGCAAGCTGACCGAGGCCAGACGGATCCTTGCCCACGAAACGGGGTTCGATAACCGAGTCGGCGTTTTTCGTTGCCCGGTCCGGTAGCATGGGATCATCCTGGGCGGCGGTTGCGTCCCGGTTGCCGCACCTGCAGGGAGTGCGTAAGTTGCCGCCTTCCATGGCCTGGCCTACCTCGGCAGCTACTTCCGTCCCCGGCGGCATGGTGCGCTTGCTGCGTGGCCTGCTGAGCTACCGCCCGGGACTGTTCCTCGCCAACCTGCTGGCATGGACCTTCGCGCACATGGCGCCGCTGCTGCCCGGGTACCTGATCAAGGTCTACTACGACGGACTGGCCGGCGCTGCGCCACTGGCGATCACGCCGGGGCTGATCCTGCTCCTGCTGGCTTCGGTCGGGGTGACGCGCGGCCTGGTCGGGGTCGGCGCCACATGGCTGTGGGGGGACCTGTGGACGCGTACCACGGGGCTGGTGCGCCGCAATCTGGTCCGCCTCATCAGCGGCAACCCGGCCGCCCTGGCGACGCCGCGCAGCTCCAGCGAGACCGTGAGCCGGGTGCGTGACGATGCCGAGGCCGCCTGTCTGGCGGTAGAGGAGCTGGTCGACGGCCTCGGCGTCGTCGGCTTTGCCGCGGCGGCGCTCATCATCATGGGTACCGTCGACGGGCTGAGCCCCGCTTTGGGCGCGGGGCCGAGCGGGGTGGCGGCGTGCGCGGCGGAACGGGCCCGCGCCCGGGGCGCGGCGCTGCGCAGCGCCGCGCGCGCCGCGGGAGCCGACGTGGCCGAATTCATCGGCGAGGTGTTCAGTTCGTTCGCCACCTTCAAGCTGGCCACGGACCGGGCGGGCGTGACGCGTCGCCTGGAGGAACTGAATCGGGTGCGCCGCCGGGCGGCGCTGCGCGAGAAGGTGCTGGCCCAGGTTCTGGAGGGAATCTCCGACGGCACCGCGGTGCTGTGCACGGCGCTGCTGCTCGCGTACCTCGGCTTCTTCCCACGTGGCGAGACCTTTACGGTCGGCGCCTTCGTGCTGTTCGTGACCTACCTGGAACGAGTCGCCGACTACGCCAACTGGCTGAGCGGCATGCTAGTCAACATCAAGCGCGCCAAGGTGTCGGTCGGCCGGCTGCTGGCGGCGGCGCCCGAGGGGAGCATCGGCGCCGAGCTGGCTCGTCACCAGCCGCTCGCCCTGCTGCAGCGCGCCACCGCCCCCGCGCCTGCCGCCGTCGCGCCTCTGCAGTGCCTGGAAGTGCGCGCGGCCTGGTATCGCCACCCGCACGGCAACGGCGGGATTCACGGCATCGACCTGACCCTGGAGCGCGGCTCGTTCACCGTGGTTACCGGCCGCGTCGGCGCCGGCAAGACGACGCTGCTGAAAGTCCTGCTCGGCCTGCTGCCTCTGCATCAGGGGACGCTGCGCTGGAACGGCGTGGTGGTGGCACGACCGGACCGCTTCATGACCCCGCCGCGGGTCGCCTACACCCCGCAGGTGCCGCGACTGTTCAGCGACTCGATCGCCAACAACATTACCCTCGGAGCTCCGCGGACAGAGGCGGCGCTCACCGCAGCGGTACACGACGCCGTGCTGGACCCCGATCTGGCGACCATGAGCGCGGGGCTGGATACGTGCGTCGGACCGCGCGGCGTACGGCTCTCCGGCGGCCAGGTGCAGCGGCTGGCGACCGCGCGCATGTTGGCGGCCGGCGCCGATCTGCTGATGATCGACGACCTGTCGAGCGCGCTCGACCAGCGCACCGAACGGCTGTTGTGGAACCGCGTGCTGAGCGGAGCGTCCGCCGGGCGGCCTACCTGTCTGGTGGTCTCGCACCGGCAGCGCGTCCTGCGCCGCGCCGACCGGATCGTGGTGCTGCGCCGAGGTCGCATCGAGGCCGCCGGCACGCTGGATCGGTTGCTCGCCGAGTCGGCGGAGATGCGCCACATCTGGCATGCCGCCGGCGCGGGACAGCGCGCGCTGACGGGCTGAAGTGGTGGTGCGCTCCTCCTTTGCCCTCTACCGGGGCTATCTGGTCCGCTATCTGGCCCACTGCCGCGGCCAGGTGGCGCTGCTCGCCGCGCTGCTCCTGGCGCACACCGCGGCGGGCGTCTACGCCCCGCAGTTGCTGCGTGCCATCGTCGACGAGCTGCTCGCCGGAGGTGCGCCCGCGGCGCTGGCGCGAGTCGCCGTGCTGTTCGTCGCCGTGGCGGCGGTGCGCCAGCTCACCCGCGGCCTGAGCGCCTACTGCAGCGAGAGCGTGGCCTGGAGCGCGACCAACCGGCTGCGCACCGACCTGCTGCGCCACAGCATCGATCTGGATGTGAGCTTCGTCGGCCGTCTCCCGCCGGGTGCGATGCAGGAGCGCATCGACGGCGATACCAATCAGCTCGCAACCTTCTTTTCGCAGTTCTCGTTGCGTCTGGTTGCCGGCGCGCTGCTGCTCACCGGCATACTGGTCGCGCTACTGATCGAGGATTGGCGGCTCTGCCTGGCGCTGCTGACCTTCGCCACCGCCGTGACGGTGGTGCTGCTGAAGCTGCGCAGCTTCGGCGTGCCGTACCACGATCGGTTGCGCGAAGCGGCCGCCAACCTCACCGGTTTCGTGGAGGAGCGGCTGGCGGCGCTGGAGGACATCAAGGCGCTCGGCGGGTTGGTGCACGCCATGCGGCAGATGGCCGCGCTGATCTCGGCACAGGTGTTCCACGCCAAGCGCGCGTACAGCCTCGGCACCCTGGTGTGGCCGGTGGTGAATGTGGTGATGGGAATCGGCACCGGCGTGGTGATGGCGTGGGGTGGAGCGCTGGCGTTGCGTGGCGAGATGACGATCGGCACCGTGTACCTGCTGTTCAGCTACATCAACCTGCTGTTCTGGCCGTTCGAGGATCTGGCCCACCAGATGGAGGAACTGCAGAAGGCGGGCGGCAATCTGGTGCGCATTCAGCGACTGTTCACTACCCGCAGCGCACTCGTCGACGGGCCGCGTGACCGGTTTCCGCGTCGCCCCGTGAGCATCACCCTGGAGCGGGTCAGCTTCCGCTATCCGCACCGCGACGCGGCGGCCGACGGGCCGGCGGACGAGCTGGTGCTGAACAACCTGTCCCTTACCATCGCTGCCGGCCGCACGCTCGGCATACTCGGCCGCACCGGCTGCGGCAAGACCACCATCATGCGCCTGCTGGCGCGGCTCTACGACCCGACCGCCGGCCGCATCACGGTGGACGGCGTCGACCTGCGCACCTTCTCGCGGGCGGCGGTGCGTGCGCGCGTCGCCGTGGTAACGCAGGAGGTGCAGTTCTTCGGCGGCACGATCCGCGACAATCTTGCGCTGTTCG
Source organism: uncultured Spirochaetaceae bacterium (assembly GCA_964346995.1). Taxonomy (GTDB): domain Bacteria; phylum Spirochaetota; class Spirochaetia; order SZUA-6; family Bin103; genus Bin103. The sequence continues at coordinate 4,526 of CAYFXT010000174.1, forward strand.
ACGACGCCGTCGGCGACCGTCGGATCCTCGCCGCACTGGAACGGCTGCATCTGCTGCCGTGGCTGGCGGCACAGCCGGACGGGCTGGATACGACCCTCAACAGCGCACAACCGGGCCTGTCGGCGGGGGAGGCGCAACGGCTGGCGCTGGTGCGCGCGTTGCTGCGCGACCCGGACATTGTGGTCCTCGACGAGGCGGTGGCGCGCCTCGATCCGGCCACCGAGCGCGAGGTCGAACAGGCGCTGCACGCCCTGCTGGCCGGCCGCACCGGTGTGGTGATCGCGCACCGCCCGCGGTCGGTGGAGCATGTCGACGACATCCTGATTCTGGAACGGGGATGCATGGTGGAATATGGCCCGCGCCGGAGTCTGGTCGCCAATCCGGCGTCGCGGCTGCACGAGCTGCTCGCCCTGGGCCCTGCAAGTCTGTCGGAAGCGACCGACTCGTGATAGGGGGAGGCCGGCGGGCCAGGCGCGATGACGGCGAGCGGACCGGGCAGGATCGCTATATCGGTATCATCCGTACGTGGGAATGCGCGGCGTGTACTCCCAAACCGCCATCGGGTCGATGTCGTCGGGCGGGCTGATGCCCGCATCGTCCGGCTTGGGAATCGGTCCGCGTAGAATCGGGTCGTCGGTGGCTTCCATCCAGCGCGCCAGCCGTTCACGCAGGTCGGCGAGGGTCGCCGCGTGGCGGGGCTCGCCGGCCAGGTTGGCCGCCTCATTCGGGTCGAACACCAAATCGTAGAGCTGCTCCTCCGCCATCGGCAGCTTGGCCCAGCCGTGGCGCAGCATCAGGTCCTTGCTGATACTGTTGTCGCAGTTGGCGAGCGAAGGAATGGCGCGTTCCGTGTAGCGGCGGATGTACTTCCACCGTCTGGTGCGGATCATGCGCTGCGGCTCGTACTGGCCGTGGTAGTTGACCTCGGCGAACACTGCGTCGTTGATCTCCTCCGTCTCGTCGCGCACCAGCGGCAGCAGTGAGCGCCCTTCGAGCCACGCCGGCGGCGCGATCTCCAGCAGCTCGCACAGGGTGGGGAACAGGTCGATGTGCGATACCAGCGCGTCGCTCACCCGGCCGCCTGCGAACCCGCCGGGGCCGCGCAGGATCAGCATCACGCCGGTGCCGTGGTCGGTCAGGTTGCACTTCATGCGCGGGAACGGCAAACCGTGGTCGGTGGTGCAGATCACCAGGGTGTCGTCGGCCAGACCGGCTTCGTCCAGCGCGCCGAGCACCGTGCCGATGCCGTGGTCGAGAGCGGTGAGACTGGCCTGATAGGCGGCCATGTCGGCGCGTGTCTGCGGGGTGTCGGGAAACGGCGCCGGCGGACGCACGTAGCGGGCGGCGTCGGCCGGCGCCGGCGGCGGGAACGCACGGTGCGTCTCGCTGAACCCGACGGTCAGAAAGAACGGCTGCCCGTGGGTGCCGGTGAGAAACTCGGCCGTGGCCGGCGCCACATCGCGCGCCTTGCGTGAGGCGGTCTTGAGGATCTGGTCGTAGCCTATGGTGCGCGGATCGCGGCGCACGTGCTGAACGCCGGCGAGGGTGCTGCGATAGCCGGCCGCGCGGAGCGTATGCACCAAGTGGCGGCTGGGGTCGCGCAGGTCGAAGCCGCGGTTGACCAGTCCGAACTGGCCAGCGCTGTGCGGGCACATGCCGGTCAGCAGTGCGGCGCGGCTTGGCGAGCAGGTAGGCGCGGCGTTGTGCGCCTGCCGGAACAGCATGCCCTGTTCGGCGAGCCGCTGCAGGTTGGGCGAGCGTACGCCGTAGCCGTAGGGCTGGATGTAGCGCCCGGTGTCGTGCGAGTGCAGATAGATGATGTTGGGCCGTGCCATGGTCCCGACATTCTTTCCCCGATCCTGCGGGCGTTCAACCCGGGGAGGTGTGCATTCTGCGCATAGACGTATCGGCCAGTCTCATCGGGCAGGGACGGTCGATCGGCCATGTTTACTCCCTCGTCAGCGGGGCAGTTCCCGCGCCGGAACAAGCTCGCTCAGAAAGCGGTCGACCGGCATGCACCGCACGCCGTCGCG
>CAYFXT010000175.1:0-6542 GCA_964346995.1 uncultured Spirochaetaceae bacterium
AGTGTGCCCCACCTGCCGCCACTGGGCCGTGGCTACCCCCAGACTGCCTATCTCGGACCGCTACTGCCGCTCATCGAGAATTGCTGGACGTAGCTGCGCATCCTTGACACCCCGGTACGGGCAGCCTAACGTAGACAACCCAGGAGGGTTACCGCACTCTCGTGACCGTCAGGCGTTTCGTGTTGCTACGTCGTTCTCTCTCAGACCCGCCGCCGGGTGCACGGACATCGGCATGTGAGACGCCCGCGGGCGGCGCGGCACCTGAACGCATCCTGCGAGCGGCATGCTGACCTACGTGGCACGGCGGCTGCTGCTTACCGTACCCACCCTGTTCATCGTCACGGTCATCGTGTTCATCCTGATTCGGCTGGTGCCCGGCGATGCCGTGGACGCCATGGCGCTCCGGCTTTCGCAGCAGGGTCAGGAAATCGACCTGGTGCGGGAGGAGATTGAGCGCATGCTCGGGCTCGACGTGCCGGTACTGCAGCAGTATGGGCGCTGGATGGGAGTCCTGCCCCAGGCCGGCGGGCGCATCGACGGCCTGCTGCAGGGCAACCTGGGCGGCTCCTACTGGCGCCCGTACACCGTCAACCAGGAGATCGCGCGGCGCCTTCCCTCCACCCTGGAGCTGGGCCTCCTGGCGTTGCTCATATCGCAGCTCATCGCGCTGCCGATCGGTATCTACTCCGCGCTGCGGCAGGACACCATCGGCGACTACATCGGGCGCAGCATCGCCATGACCTTCATCGCCGTGCCCAGTTTCTGGATCGCGACCATGGTGATCATCTTCCCCGCCCTGTGGTGGGGTTACATGCCGCCGGTGATGAAGAAGCCGTTCTTCGAGGATCCGCTGCGCCATCTGCGCGCCTACGTGGTGCCCGCCACCGTCCTCGGAATGAGTATGTCGGGCCTGACCATGCGCATGTCGCGCACCATGATGCTGGAGGTGCTGCGGCAGGACTACATCCGCACGGCCTGGGCCAAGGGGCTTCGGGAACGGGCGGTTATCGTCGGCCATGCCCTCAAGAACGCCCTGATACCGGTGGTGACTACCGTCGGCCTCCAGCTCCCGCTGCTGATCGGCGGCACGGTGATCATCGAGACCATCTTCGTGCTGCCTGGCATGGGGTCGCTGATCGTGGACTCTACCACCACCCGCGACTATCCGATGCTCAGCGGCGCCATGCTGTTCTTCGCGTTCGGACTGATCATCATCAATCTGCTGGTGGACCTGACCTACGCCTATCTGGATCCGAGGATTCAATATGAGTAGGACGGGAACCTGAGATGAGCGACCCCGCGGCCTCCCTCGACACCGGCGGCGCCGGCGCGGCACCAGCCCGATCGATCGATTTCATCCAGCTCCTGCGCCGGCTGGTCAAAGAAAAACCGTTCGGAGCGGTCGGCGGGGTGATCACCCTGGTGCTGCTCGTTACCGGTCTGTTTGCCGACGTGCTGGCGCCGTACGGGATGAACGACACGGACAAGCTGAACTTTCTCGTGCCCCCGTCCGCGCAGTACTGGCTCGGCACCGACCACCTCGGCCGCGACATGCTGAGTCGGATCATCTTCGGCGCCCGAGTCTCGGTGGTGGTGGGGCTGACATCGTCCGCCATCACCGTCGCCATTGCCGTGATCATAGGAGTGCTCAGCGGCTACATCGGCGGGCCGTTCGACCTCATGACCCAGCGGGTGGTGGATGCGGTGATGGCGTTGCCGGGTCTGGTGCTGCTGCTCGTGATCATCTCCATGATCGGACCGGGCATGTGGTCGGTGATCGTGACCCTCGGCGTGCTCGGCGGCATCTCTAGCTCGCGCATCATCCGAAGCGCGGTCATCGGCATCAAGGAGAACGCGTACGTGGCGGCCGCGCACGCCATCGGCTGCACGAGGGGCACCATGTTCGTCCGCCATCTGCTGCCCAACATCATGGCGCCGATCATCATTCTGTTCACCCTGCAGATTCCGGGCGTGATTCTGAGCGAAGCGAGCTTGAGCTTTCTGGGATTCGGTATTCCGCCTCCGGAGCCGAGCTGGGGGGCGATGTTGGGCGGCAAGGCGCGGCCCTACATGATGTCGGCGCCCTGGATGGTGCTGTGGCCGGGGGTGGCGCTGGCGGTGGTGGTGTTCGGCACCAACATCTTCGGCGATGCACTGCGCGACCTGCTCGATCCCCGGCTGCGCGGCGGCGCGGGCCGCTACGGCATCATGGGACGCGGCGGAGCGTTGACCAGTTCACTGCGCGACAAGCTCGCCGGCAGCCGCGCGGCGCGTGGCGCAAAGACGGAGCCGCAAAAGGAGGTGTGAGGAGCGCGAAGATTACCAGCAGTACCGGTTGTGCAGCGTTTCGGACAGACTCCGAAACTCGACTACAAGGGAAGAGGTGATGCATCACCGCATCACGGTTGCGAGGAGAGCAATGCAACAGAAGATTCTTTACGTTCTGGTGGCGGCCTTGGTCGTCGTGGCGCTGCCGCTGTCAGCCGCCAGTGAGCAGGAAACCGCCACGGAGACGACCGCGTCCGCGTCATCCGAGCCCCAATACGGGGGCACGATCACGGTCCTCAATTTCCTCACCGACGCCCTCGGCGTACCGGATCCAGCGTACGGGTCCGGCTCGACGGCCATCAAGAACATGATCGGCGAGCGGATTCAGGTCGGTGATGTCCATAAGTACGGCATCCGCGGAAGCGGCGAATTTCCCTTCACCGACGACGCGGGACTGCCCCTGCCCTACAAGACCGGCGGCGTGGCCGAGAGCTGGGAAGTGACTTCGGACAACCTCATTCTGCACGTCCGCGACGGCATCATGTGGTCGGGGAAGAGCATCAACGACGTCATGGAAGCGCGCGAAGTTACCGCCGAGGACATCGTCTTCCACTACCGCCGCGTGTTCGACGAGGCATCCGGGGCCGGCGGCTACATCCGTGGCATCGACTGGGTCAAGAAACCTGAGGTGGATCACGTCCACGCCGTCGACGAAGACACCCTGGTGATCGAGACCAACTACTTTCACGCCGATTGGGACGGCATCCTGCAGGGCGGCGGCGGCCAGCTCTTCGCTCCGGAGAGCTACGCGGCCAGCGAGCCGGACAAGCTCACCTGGGAGAATATGGTGGGGACCGGCCCATTCTGGGTCAAGGAGTACGTCCCCGGATCGCACCTCATCCTCGGCGGCAATCCCGATTACTGGCAGACGGCGACGATTGACGGCAAGGAGTACCGCACGCCGTTTGTCGACGAGTACGTCATGCCGATGATCAAGGATGAGACCACAGCGGTGGCCGCCCTGCAAACGGCGACGGCGGACGCCTACCTGCGGGTCACGCCGCCGCACGTGCCGGCATTGGAGCGGGCCTTCCCACAGTTGCAGTCGCGCTCCTCGGGGGCGGGTCTTGCCAACGTCATCGCGTTCGATACCAGCAAGCCGCCGTTCGACAACCGGGACGTCAGACGGGCGCTGATGATCGGCAGCGACCGGCACGCCGTGAACGGCATGTTGATGGAGCCTTGGGCGGATTACATCATGCATCCCTTCGCGCGCGGCTGGGAAGGCTGGGTAGCCCTCGAAGACATGCCGGAATCGACCCGGATGCTGTACACTTACGATCCGGAGCTGGCGAAGAAGATGCTCGCCGACGCCGGTTATCCGGATGGATTCGAGATCGACATACTGGCCATGAACGTGTACCAGAACGACGACATCGCGGAGATGGTGGCGGACCAGTGGAAGGAGCTGGGCGTTACGGTGAACATCACCGTGAAGGACGCCACCGCGGTGAACAAGGAGGTGCGCCCGCCGGCGCATATGGAGCACGACGCCGTGGCCTGGGTAATGGTGACCCACACCCCGATCCTGTTCGCCCATACCTACTACGGCTCAGCGGGACCACGCAACGCGGGCTACTACCGGTCGGAGTACTTCGACGAGCGGATGCTGAACGCGATGCGCGAGCAGGATGACGCCAAGCGCATCCAGATGCTCGCCGAGGCCAACCTGCGCCAGCAGGACGACGTGGCCGCGGTGCCCTTCGCGTTCCCTTCGTGGCGGACGTTCTGGTGGCCGTGGGTGAAGAACATTCACGGCGAGGTGTGGTACCATATTCACACTCCGGACGCCCACAACTGGTGGCTGGACCTGAAGTTGAAAGAGGAGATGGGGCACTAGCGCCGAAAGAGCGTCGCCGGCGACGCTCTTGGCCAGCCCCGCCTATGCGCACGGAGCCCTGTCGCCCCGGTACCGTCGCCTGTCGGCGGTATCATTTGAGGATCGAAGGGAGGGGGACGTGGTGTCTCGTTCCCCTCCTGGTTTGAGGAGCTTGAGCATGCCGCATACCATCGGCCGGACCGTCATCATTCACAAGGACGGCTTCGCCTACAACTCGCATCCGTCGATCGCGGTGCTCGACAACGGCGACTGGCTCGCCGTGTTCGCCAACTCGCGGCGCCGGGAACCGATTGAGCATCCGCCGGGAGATCCTCTGTTCCGCAATCTGCTGGCGCGCTCGTCGGATCAGGGAGCCACCTGGACGGAGCCCTACTTCGCCCCCGACTTCGATTGGTGTGGCGTGGAGTGCCCCGGCATAGCGCAACTCGGCGGTGGCACGGTGGTCCTAACGCAGTTCCGATTCGGCTGGTATCCGTTGGGCCTGGCGAAGCGGCGCCGGGCCGCGGGCGAGCCGATCTACCTGTCGCTGCCGGGACGTGCCCACGGCGGCTGGACCGAGGACTTCACCGATGCCGATTGGGAGCGGTCGCAGCGCCCGTGGGCGCGCGGCTACCATGGGCTCTACGCCCATCTCAGCTTCGATGGCGGCCACACCTTCGACGAAACGGCGAAGATCGATTGCTCACCGTACCGCGACGGCTATACGCGCACCGGCGTGGTGGAGTTGCGGGATGGACGGGTGGCGTACGCGGTCACCGAGCATCACCCACCGCTGCCGAAGGGCGACACCTATCTGCTGCCCTCCAGCACCGGCGGGCGGAGTTGGGATCCGCCACGGCTGGCGGTTCCCTCTCCGGACGATGTGTATGGCGAACCCGATCTGGCGGAGGTCGCCGCCGGGGAGATCTACTGCATCCTGCGCACCGCAGCGCAGGGCGGTTACCTGCAGGGATGCCGATCGGAGGACGGTGGAGCCACCTGGAGCTCGCCCGAGGTCACACCGATGTACGGCGGGCCGGGCCATCTGCTCAACCTGCGGGATGGCGGTCTGCTGTGCACCTACGGACGGCGCCGCGCGCCGTTCGGGATCCGCTCCTGCCGGTCGGACGACGGCGGCCGCACCTGGAACATCGACCGCGAAATCGTGATCCGCGCCGACCTGCCGAACGCCGATCTCGGCTACCCGACGACCATCGAATACGCTCCCGGCGAGCTGTTTTGCTGCTACTACGGCCAGGAGCCCGACGGGGTAACCTGCATCCAGGGAACCTACGTAACCGTATCGTAGCGTTCCATATCGTCGTCTGCGGCGCCGCCCGAGGCGCTGCGAGGCAGGTGGCCGATCACCCGCCGCCGGTCGCGTACCGATCCCGGCAACAGGTTGCGCAACTCGCGGGATGAGAGCGCAAACAGCCTATGGCCATGGTGCCTCCGAGCGGTTACACTGCGGGCCGCGTGAGCGATACCGCAATCACCGGGTTCGAGAGCATCGTGAAGCGGACCGGCGACCTGCCGGAAGCCCTGCGCGGACTGCAGGACGTGCTGCTCGCCAACCTGGCGATGATCGCCGAGATCCCGGCGCCTACCTTCGACGAGGACGCGCGTTCCGCGTTCGTGCAGGAGCGGTTCACTGAGCTGGGGTATTCCGACTGCTCCATGGATGAGGTGGGCAACGTGGCCGGCGTGCTGCCCGGCAGCGAGGACGCGCCGGACCGCAACATTCTGCTGGTAGCGCACATCGACACCCCGGTGGCCGCCACCGTCGATCACACGGTAACGTACAGCCGGAACGGGTGATCGGGCCCTCGGTGGCGGACAACGCCTTGGGCTGGCGGTGGTGGCGACGCTGCCCACGGTGCTGGAGCGGCTCGGATTGACGCTGCGCTCCACCGTGCTCGCGCTGGCGTGCAGCCGCGGCCTCGGTCGCGCCAACCTGGAGGGCGTCCGCTTCTTCCTCGACCATGCCAAGCTGCCGCTGCAGTTCGGGCTCTGCGTGGAGGGAGTCGAGCTCGGCCGGCTCAGTTATACCTCGATCGGCATGATCCGCGGCGAGATCGCCTGCGAGGTGCCGGAGGAGTACGACTGGACCCGGTTCGGGGCCGGCGGCGCCACTCCACCCTCAACGACATCATCAGCCGGATGCTGGGGATTCCCACGCCCGACCGTCCGCGCACCGCCATCGTCCTCGGGCGCATCGACGGCGGCACCTCGGCGAGCACGATCGCCACCCGCGCCGCCCTGCAGTTCGAGGTGCGCAGCGAGTCGGGCAGCACGGTACGCCAACTGCTGAAGGACATCTCGGACATCATCGAGGAAGTCTCGTCGCAGACCGGTGCCGACATCGGGATGAACATATTCGCCCGGCGGCGCCCCG
>CAYFXT010000176.1:0-6456 GCA_964346995.1 uncultured Spirochaetaceae bacterium
GTGTTCGAGGTACCACTGCGCGGTGATGGTGACCGCCTCAGGGGTGGCGAGCCGTGGGAGGTAGCCGAGCTGCGCGGCGACGCGGCCGGTGGCCAGTAGCCACGCCGGTTGCGCAATCTCTCGCAGTTTGTCGCGGCTGAGCAGCAGGTCGCGGCGCAGCAACCGGCCGGCGGCGGCCAGGGGCAGGCCCGCTACGCCGAGCGCTGCCCGCGGCACCGGTACGCGCCAAGTGTGCCGTCCGTAGGCGGCGGCGATCCACTGCGCCACGGTGCTCATGGTAAGTACACCACCGTCGGCGACGTGGTACACGCGCTGGCCGGAGCGCTGCGGCCGATCGAGGGCGAGCAACAGGGCATCGACCAGGTTGCCTACGTACACCATGCTCAGTCGGCTGGCGGGCACCAGCTCGGGCCGCAAGCCGGAACGCACCAGGCGGAAGTAGGCGAAGACGTCGCGGTCGCCCGGACCGTACACCGTCGGCGGGCGGATGACGGTCACCGGCAGCCGGGAATAATGGAAGCGTACGCTCTCGGCGGCCAGTTTGCTGCGACCGTAGGCGGTGACCGGAGCGGGCGGATCGTCCTCCCGGCGCGGGCGGCGTCGAGAGGAAGGACCCACCGCCGCCTGACTGCTGACCAGGATGCACTGCTGCAGAGCGGGGCAGACCTGCGCTGCGGCCGCGCACAGCGCAGCGGTGCCGTCGCGGTTCACTTCGTACAGCGCTTGCGGCGTCCAGGAGCGGGTCAGGCCGGCCAGATGCACCACCGCGTCGGCGCCGCGCAGCAGTCGTTCCAGGGCGGCGCGATCGGCCAGGTGGTCGGCGAGCACCGGCTCGACCGCCGCCGGCAGTCCGGCGCGGTTGCTGGTGGGCCGCAGCAGGCAGCGAACCGTGTCGCCGCGGGCCGCCAGCGCCGCCAGCAGATGGGAGCCGATGAAACCGGTGCCACCGGTAACCGCTACCTGCAATGGCGCCCGCCGCCCTGCCGCGGCGCAAGGGAGCGGACGCGACCGGTGCCCCGGCGGGGTGCGCCTCGGATGGTATTCGATCTCGGTCAGCGGTGCTCCGCGTTCGGGGCGTGCGTCTCGTCGCCATGCTCGGCGTGCTCAGGCGCCCCGTGCCTGTACCACTCCGGGCCCTCTTCGCCCGGCTCGGGCAGGACGTGGCCACCCTCCATCGACCAGGACGCCGGCCCCTCGGTGATGCGCCCGCCCAACTGGCCGGCCGCTACGCCGGTGATGTCGCGGAATGCGCGCATGAGCTCGCCGAGCAGTCGCTCCTTGAGCTCGGCCGGGCGCCCGGCGCGGTTGCCGCCGTCGATGTAGTAGGGCTCGGCGAACTCGTCCGCATCGCTATCGTAGAACGCTACGTGGACGAAGTTCCTCGGCGCCCCGGTCAGCCGGCAGTGGATATCCGTGAATGCTTCAGCGACTCGCTTTCGCCGTCCGAACGGGAGCGCGTCCTTCGGGACGACGCAACGGTAGTAGGGCATCTTCTCAACCTCCGTTATGGGTGCTTGTACGGGTCGGCGCGGGCCGGTCGCGCGCTGACACCACCAACTCTTCCACGGTGCAGCCGGTCACCTCGCACCACACGTCGCAGATCCGCTGCATCAGGTCGACGCGCACCTCCTGCGCGCAACCCGGCGCGATCATCCCCCTGACCAGCGACGTGGTGGAGATCTCGCCGCCGCGAAAGCCGAACCCGTGCGGAATCACGGTGAATTCCACCGCCACATCCTCCGCCGATCCGCCGAGCACCGCCGTGGCAATGTCCGCCAGCCGAGATCTCAGCTCCGGCCACTTCTGCGGGCCGACCGCTTTCTCCTGAACGATGCAACTGAAGCTGATCATGAACGACAGGGCTACGCCGCCCCTGCGCGCGGCTTGTCGGGTGGCTGATTGCGGGCACTCCAGAACATTCCTTCGATCACGCCTTCGACCTTGGACAGGCGGTCGCCTATGTTGACCACCCGCGCAGTCAGTTCCTTGAAGCCGGCGCGCATCTCGTCGAGCAGTTCGCCACGGGTGTCGCGCAGCTCGCTACGCAGGCTGCCGATCTCGCTGTGCACTTCTTGTGCCCAGGGCAACCGCTGCTGCGATGATTCCTATCAGTTCTGCGCTCACGTACACGTCTCCAACGCTTACGCTCCCGTCTCGATCCTACCGTGCGGCGGGCGTGTTGTCACCCGGCGCGGGCATCCAGGGGCATCCGGTAGCGTTACCCGTTACTACTGCGGCGCTTCGCTGCTGCTTTCGTTCGCGCCGGTCGCTACGCGGAGGTTCGAAGCTTAGAACAGTGGCAGTTGCAGGTCCTCCGCCTGCGGTTGGCGTCGGCGGCGCGAGGAGTGGCTCGCTTCGCGCAGCGCGGCCTCTATGTCGGTGATGAAACCGGAGATGCGGTTTTCCATACGCTGGCCGAACAGCAGGCGGCGGGCGGCGTGGGTCAGGATCAGACGGTGCTGTGCGCGGGTCATACCAACGTAGAACAGCCGGCGTTCCTCCGCCGGGTCGGCGACGCGGTGTGGCGGGCGGTACGGCAGCAGACCCTCCTCACAGCCGACGATGAACACTACCGGAAACTCCAGCCCCTTGGCGGCGTGCAGGCTCATCAGCGCGACCCGGTCGGCGCGTTCGTCGTACCGATCGGTCTCGCTCTGCAGCGCGGCGGAGGTCAGGAACTGGCGCATGCCGGCGTGAGGTGCGTCCGCGCGACGTTGCAGGCCGGCGAGCCGCTCCAGTTCGCCGTCGTCGTACGCGCGCCCGCGCAGTGCGGCCCATCCTTCGGTTGCGGCCCGCACCCGCTCCGCCACCGCCGCGCCCCCGGTTGCCGCCAGCTCGCGCACCAGGTTCAGCGCCCGCGCCGGGCGGTGGTGCGACGAACCGGCAGCCGTGCCGGCATCGGTAGCCACGCCAGAGCTCATCAGAGCCTGCGGCTCGCCGCTGGCTCCCGCGGCTGAGAGATCGGCCAGGAACCGCGCCACTTCTCCCTCGCTCGCCGCCCCGGTGTCGGCCAGCAGCACGCGGCGCCAATGCAGCCGGCTGCCGGGTACTTCGGCCAGCCACAGCAGGGCCAGGATCTCTCGCACCGGCGGTTGCTCCGCCAGTGGCGAGCCGCCGGCGGTCTGGTAGGGGATGCCGGAGCGGTCGAACGCCTCCTCCAACAGCTTCGCCTGGGCGTTGAGGCGGTAGAGGACGGCGAAGTCGGCGAAGGTTCCGGTTTCCGGCAGGCTGTCGTCGTCCACCCGGCCCGAGTCGAGCGAGAAATAGCTGGTGCCGCCGATCATCCGCTCCACTTGGTGCACGACGTATTCCGCTTCCGCCCTGTCGGTGAGAGCACGATGCACTTCGAGTTTGACGTGCGCCGCGAGGTCCGCGATCAGATCCGTCGCCTGGTGGTGGGGATTGCGTGCGATCACCTGCCCGGCTGCGGTGAGAATCGCCTGCGCGGAGCGGTAGTTGCGATCGAGGTGGAGGCTCTCGGCGCCGGGGAAGTCGTCGCGGAAGGAGAGGAAGTAGCGGTGATCGGCGCCGCGGAAGCCGTAGATCGCCTGGTCGGGGTCGCCGATCGTGCACAGGTTGGCGCCGCCGCCGGCGAGCAACCGCAGCAGGCGATACTGGGCGGCGTTGACGTCCTGGTATTCGTCCACCGATATCCACTGGTAGCGCGCCTGCAGCGTCCGCCGCACGGCCGGGTCGGTGTCGAGGAGCTGCACGGCGCGGGCGACGAGGTCGTCGAGGTCGAGGGCGCCGGCTGCGGCGAGAGCGCTGTCGTAGCGGGCGCGCAGCGTCGCCAGATCCGGCAGCGAGCCCGTGCCGGGTAACGGTTCGGGCAGTATCGAAGAGACAGGCAGCGACTCGGAGCGGGGCGCCGCGGCAGTATCGTGCCGCTTGGCCGGGTCGGGTAGCGTACCCGCGCTGGCGGCGGGCGTCGCGTTCCGGGCCGCCTCCTCCGGCGCCGGCGGAGCGCCGTTCTTGCTCGCCGATATCGCCGCCAGCGCCGTACGTACCTCGGCCGCGGAAAGATCGGGGAAGCTGTGCCGCAGCAGCAGCCTGCGGTCGCCGTCGTCGAAGATCGCGAATGGCTGCGGAATGCCCGCGCGCGTGCCGAATTCCTCCAGCAGGCGCGCACCCAGTTGATGGAAGGTACCGGCGGTGATCTGTTCTACCTGTTCGGCGTCCAGCAGTTCTCCGAGGCGTTCCCGCAGTTCGTCGGCCGCCTTGTGGGTGAAGGTGAGCACCAGGATCGACGCCGGGTCTACCGCCAGCGTGTCCACCATGTGGGCGATGCGCACGGTGAGGGTGCGGGTCTTGCCGGTACCGGGGCCGGCGACGATCGCCAGCGGGCCGGCGGTGTGAGTGGCAGCGGACCGCTGCGCCGGGTTGAGCCCGGTGAGCCACGCGGACCCGCGCGTGGCAGAGGACTTCGCCCCCTGGTCGAGCGTCGCCGCGGCGGACTCCGGCACGGCGTCGGCAGTCGTAGCGGAGCGACGTCCGAGGCCGCGCTGCACCGGCGCTCCATCCGTCGGCCTGGAGCCGTGATTCCCCGCGGCTTCCACTCGCAGTGAGTCGCGGTCGGTAATCTCCGGCGCAGCACGTTGCTCCGGCTGCTGCCCGGGACCGGGTGCGGCTCGCTGCCGTGCGCACGCGTTTTGCTGCGCCGGTGGCCCGCCACCGGAATCTGCGTACCGCTGCGCGGGCTCGACCGCCGCCGGAATCTCGGCACCGCCATCGCGTACCGCGGTGGCGGGCCCGTCGACTGCCGCTGGTTCTCGAGTCGCAGCGTCACTATCGAGGATCGCGTCAGCGGCAGGAGTCCGGCGCGGTTCGGAATCGTCCGGCAACTCGTCGAACATGCCGATCTGCACCACCGACGAACGGTCCGCTGCGCCATCGAACATACGGATCACGCCGTACTCACCGTCGTAGCCACTCTGTGCGCGCACTTCGCCGGCGCGCATGCGGCGGATGCCCTCCGCGAGCACCGCGTCCCCGGCGGCTGCGATCTCTTCCAGCGGTACCTCTCGCAGGATGGTCAGCTCCGGCCCCAACCGCTCTACCAGGCGCCAATACTCGCCCTGCACCCGTTTGCTGTTGGGGCCGACACCGAAGATTTCGGAGAGCGCCTCCGGCAGCGGGATCAGGCTGGCGAAGGGGCCGGCGCACCGCGGTCGGGCGCCGCACGGGCGGTCGGCGAGTACCTCCATACGGTGGTATACGCCCACCGTCACCGGCTTGCCGCAGGCAGAGCAGCGTCCGTCGTGGGCGCGCGTGGTCACCGGCTCCCAGCGAACGCCACACTTGCGGTGGCCATCCAGGTGGTACTTGCCCTCCTCGGGGAAGAACTCGATGGTGCCACCGTAGTGGCGCCGGTTGCCGCTGCGTAGCGCGTCGAACAGGGCGTCGTAGCTCAGCTCGGTGTCGAAGCAGGTCGCCTCGCGGGCCAGCTTCTGCGGCGAGTGGGCGTCGGAACTGGAAATCAGCGTGTAATCGTCCAGCCAGGACACGCGCCAGTTCATCGGCGGATCGGACGACAGCCCGGTCTCGACCGCGAAGATGTGCGGCGTCAGGTCGGCATAGCACTCCTGCACCGAGTCGAAGCCGGACTTGGAACCGAGAATCGAGAACCATGGGGTCCAGATGTGCGCCGGGATCAGGTGGCAGCGGTCGTCGATCTCCAGCACGATCTCCAACAGGTCGCGGCTGTCCAGGCCCAGGATCGGGCGACCGTCGGAACGGATGTTACCGATTTTCTCCAGCGCCGTTTGAAGCCGGGCGGTGGCGTCCGCCGAGGGTGAGAACACGATGTTGTGCACCTTTCGGGTGCGGTCGTACTTCTTGTAGATGTTGCTGATCTCGCCGCCGATCAGAAAGCGCACGGTGCCGCGGCACGACGCCGGTACCTCCTCGGCTGCGGCTGCGGTGTGTTCCGGCTTGAGTCGGAACAGCCCCTCCTCGGCCGGCTCCAGCTTGTCGCGCAACTCGGCGAGCCAGCCGGGATGGGCGATGTCGCCGGTGGCCACTACCTGCACGCCCTTGATCTGCGCCCACTTCCACAGATGCTCGAGCGTAAGGTCGCTGCTGGTGGCGCGCGAGTAGTGGGAGTGGAGGTGAATGTCGGCGACCAGCTTCATGACACCAGCCGGAATTCGGTACGTACCATGTGCAGCTACTGTATCATGCCTGCATCGCTGCCAGCGTCCACCGCAGGCGGTCTGCGCAGTTCTGCGCAGTGACGTCCGCCCACGCACCTGCCGAGGGGTCCGACGGAGGGTCGACAGGAATCGGAGCAGGCCAGTTGGGTCAGTGGGTCAGTCGGGTGCATTCCCCGTTCTGTGGTAGCAGTACGAACAGACGCCGCCATGGGGACGAGCCGACCCGCGTGTGAGCGCACTTGCCACTTGGCGGGTCAGTTCGCGGGCTTGACAAGGCACGGCCGTGCAATATGGTGGCGGACAA
>CAYFXT010000177.1:0-6436 GCA_964346995.1 uncultured Spirochaetaceae bacterium
TCGGCCACCTCGAACGCCGTCACGTTGCGCGTCTCGCGGCTGAACTCCACCCCGATCAGGTGGATCGGCTCGCCTCGCCCCGGTACTTCCCCGCGTAATTCCGCTTCCGCACCTGCGCCAAAGCCGACCCCGGCGGCGCCATCTCTACCACCTTGAACTCCAACGGATGTATGTTCCCGGCGGCCCGCACCGTCAAGTCCAGCCGCCCGTGGTTGCTCGACTCCTCCACCACACCCCAACCCCGCGAAGTAGGAGTACACCACGCTTGCGTAGAAGCCCTCGTAATAACATGCCTCTTCACGCAACTCGCGAAAGGTCTGCAAGCCGATGGGCGGTCTACGTCGGGCCACGTTTGATCTTACCCCGTCGCCCGACGGGTTCGAGCACGCGGGCACCAGTATCCAGCGCTACCGGAGCGTGTGCGCCCGTCGATGACACGGGTGGCCGAGGTGTGCCCGGCCGAGCGCCGCGCGCTTGACCGCGGTAGCGGGCGTCAGGATACTCCGGGCAGCAGAGTCGGCGTGGCGGCTGCATCCGCATGCCGCAACAACGTGCAGGAAAACGAGGTAATGAGGTAATTCAGCATGGCGGATCGCAGGATCGGATGGGTCGGCACGGGGGTGATGGGGAACTCCATGTGCATGCATATTCTCGAGGCCGGCTACGAGGTGGCGGTGTACACGCGCACGCGTGAGCGGGCCGCCGACCTGGAGGCCGCTGGCGCCGTCTGGTGCGATGATCCGGGCGCGGTGGCCGCACGCTCCGACGTGGTGTTCGCCATCGTCGGCTACCCCGGCGATGTGGAGCAAGTATTCCTCGGCGCCGGCGGGATCGTCGCCAGCGCCGAACCGGGCGCACTACTGATCGACATGACCACTTCCGAGCCCGCGCTGGCGAAGCGCATCGCCGGCGCGGCGGCCGAGCGCGACTGCGCCGTTCTCGACGCCCCGGTCTCCGGCGGCGACGTCGGGGCGCGTGGCGGCACGCTGGCGATCATGGTGGGCGGCGAGCAGGTGGACTTCGACCGCGCCAGACCGTTGTTCGAGATCATGG
This sequence comes from uncultured Spirochaetaceae bacterium, assembly GCA_964346995.1. Classification (GTDB taxonomy): domain Bacteria; phylum Spirochaetota; class Spirochaetia; order SZUA-6; family Bin103; genus Bin103. The sequence goes on from CAYFXT010000177.1 coordinate 1,054, forward strand.
GCGAGAACATCGCCCTGATGGGTCCCGCCGGCGCGGGCCAGCACACCAAGATGAGCAACCAGATTCTGATCGCTTCGACCATGATCGGAGTGGTGGAGTCGCTGCTGTACGGCCAGCGGGCGGGGCTCGACCAGGACGCGATCATCGACGTGATCGGCAAGGGCGCCGCGGCGTGCTGGTCGATCAACAACCTGGGCCGCCGCATCGTGCAGGGCAACTTCGACCCCGGCTTTTTCATCAAGCACTTCGTCAAGGACATGGGCATTGCGCTGGCCGAGGCCCGGGCCATGAACCTTGCGCTGCCGGGGCTGGCGCTGGCGCATCAGTTCTATGTCGCCGCCATCGCCGACGGCCTGGAGGATCTGGGCACCCACGGCCTGTACAAGGTGCTCGCGCGCATGAACGGCGCCGCGCAGTAGCGGGCGCCGCGCTCCGGGGCTGCGATGCGGGTCGAGGCGAACGCCGCGCTGGCGGCCTGCAACACGCTACGCGTGGCGGCCACGGCACGCTATCTGGTACGTGTCGGAGGCGCCACATCGCACGACTTGGCGCGGGAGTTGGCCGAACTGCTCGCCGATCCGCGCTTCGACGGCCTGCCGCGCATGGTGCTCGGCGGCGGCAGCAACGTTCTGTTCGCCGGCGACTTCCCCGGTGCCGTGATCGTGCCGCAAGCGGCCGACGTTGCGGTGCAGGAGGATGCGGAGTCGGTCACGGTCACGGCGGCCGCCGGTCACAACTGGCATCGGCTGGTGTCCTTCACCGTGGCGTGCGGCTTGGGTGGTATCGAGAACCTCAGCTTGATTCCCGGCTCTGTCGGAGCCGCGCCGATCCAGAACATCGGCGCCTACGGCGCGCAACTCTCCGATGTGTTCGTCGACCTGCAGGCGGTGCCGCTGGCCGGCGGCGAGGCGCGTACGATGGACGCCGCCGCGTGCACGTTCGGCTACCGCGACAGCGTGTTCAAGCATCACCTGCGTGACCGGATGCTGATCACGCAGGTGCGTTTGCGCCTGCACAAGCGCCCGCGGTTGCATCTGGAGTACGCTGGAGTGCGGGAGGAACTGGCACGAATGGCGGTGTCCGAGCCGACGGTCGCCGACGTGAGCCGCGCGATCGTCCGCCTGCGCCGCCGCAAGCTGCCCGATCCCGGCACGTTGCCCAACGCCGGCTCCTTCTTCAAGAATCCGGTGCTCGCTCCCGACCGTTTCGCACCGGTACGGGAGCGCTGCCCCGGGATTGCCGGGGTGGCTGCCGACGGTGGCTACAAGGTGCCGGCGGCGCAGTTGATCGAAGCGTGCGGTCTGCGTGGCCGTCGCTTCGGACGCGCCGGCGTGGCCGAACGCCACGCCCTGGTGCTGGTCAACCACGGCGGCGCCACCGGTGCCGAGTTGCTCGCCGCCGCCACGGCCGTGGAGAACGCGGTGATGGAGCGTTTCGCCGTGCGTCTGGAACGGGAGGTACGGGTGATCGGCGGCCCGGAGGGAAGCTGATGGAGAAGCAATTGCCGCGCTTGGCGCGGTTTCGCCGCCCACTGCCGAGCGCTGCGCTGGCGGACGCAGGCGCGGCGGTGGAGCAGGCTCTGGCCGATACGTTCGGCGCCGTCGAGCTGGCCGGAAGGCGTATCGCGGTCGGGCTGGGCAGCCGCGGGGTGGCCAACTACGCTCTGGTGGCGCGGCGCATCGTCGACTGGCTGCACGGCCACGGTGCGCAGCCGTTCATCGTGCCGGCCATGGGTAGCCACGGCGGCGCCACCGCCGCCGGGCAGCGCGACGTGCTGGCCGGCTGGGGGATCACGCCGGAGTCGATGGGGGTGCCGGTGCGCGCCACCATGGAGGCGGTGGAGTTGGGTCGTGCCGGTGATCCGCCGGTGCGGGTGTTCATGGATCGCCACGCCCACGACGCGGACGCCGTGCTGGTGGTCAACCGGGTCAAGCCGCACACCGACTTCCACGGACCGGTGGAGAGCGGCCTGATCAAGATGGCGGTGATCGGGCTCGGCAAGCGTCTCGGTGCCGAAGCGATCCACTTCCACGGCGTGCACGGTCTGGCGCACCTGATCCGGCCGGCGTTCGACGTGGTGCTGGCGTCCGGCAAACTGCTCGGCGGCGTGGCGCTGGTGGAGGATGGCCGCGAACAGACCACCGCCGTGCGCGCGGCGCGCGCCGCCGACATTCCGGCGTGCGAGGCAGAGTGCCTGGCGCTTGCCCGCCGCAACATGGTCTCCCTGCCGATGGAGGAGATCGACGTGCTGGTGCTGGATGAGATCGGCAAGGAGATCAGCGGCACCGGTATGGACACCAACGTGGTCGGCCGCATCGGCATCGCCGGCGTCGCCGATCCCGAATCGCCGCGGGTGCGCCGCATCGTCGTACTGGGTCTGACCGCGGCGTCACACGGCAACGCGCTGGGCATCGGTCTGGCCGACGTCACTACGCGTCGCTTCCGGCAACAGGTGGATCACGAGGTAACCAACGCCAACGTGCTCACCAGCACCTTCCTGGAGCGTGGCCGCATGCCGCTGGTGGCCGCCGACGACGCCGAGGCGCTGCGCTGGGCCATCCATACCTGCGGGGCCACTGCGCGCGACGCGGTAGTGGTACGCATCCGCAACACCCTGGCCCTGGAAGTCCTGCTGCTCAGCCGTCCGGCGGCGGAACGGGCGCGCGCCGCCGGTGCCCTGCTCACGCAGGAGAGCGACTACGAAAGGGCCTGTTCCGAACGCGGAGCGATCGTTCCGTGGCCGGAGTGACAGCGGCTGAACCGCGGCGGATTACGCATCGTCGTGCGTGGCGCACAGGGTAGCGACAGGAGCGGGAGCCGATGGTGGTCGTGATGGTCGACCGGCTCGTCGGTCTGTCGATCAATCCACTTCGAGGGCGTGCGGGTCCAGTTGATACCAGGCGACGTCGCCCGCTGCGATGCAGCCCTGAATGCGGTCGTCGCACCGTATCCCGGCTACCACCGGATGTGCCCGCCGTCCGGTGAACCGCTCCAGCAGTTCCGCGTTACGCATTGCGCGACGGGTGTCCCGGCCGTTGGTGGTGAACGAAATCTCCGCCGCGAGGTAACAAGACTCCCCCGAACGGTCGCGTGTTTCGGCAATCAGGTCGGCGCGACGAAAGCTGCGCAGCTCATTGAACGGCAGGTCTGACGTATCGGCCGACCGCACGAGGGCGCTGATTTCGGCGTCGGCGAGCGTGCGGATGAACGTCTGTCCGCACTGCTCCGCCATCAGATCCGTCTCCCGTAGCGCGGCATTTCGCGCGTGGGCAGCCTTGATCGGGGCGATGTCCCTGGTGAGTTGATCGAGCCGGCGGTCCACCGCTTGGAACCGCCGGTCGATCTCTTCGAACCGCCGGTTCGTGGTCGCAACGAACTCGGCGAGCTGTTGCGGCAGCGCCAGTAGTTCGCGGGTCAGCAACCGCGCGCGCAACGCCTCCAGCCACTCGGGCTTCGCATCCAGCAGACGGACGAGATCTTCGATGGTGGTGATCGTGGTCGCGGACATCACCGTAAGACATGGGCCGCTACGATCACCCCCGATCAGGCGAGGTCGTAGCGGTCGAGGTTCATCACCTTGTTCCAGGCGGCCACGAAGTCGCGCACGAACGCCTCCCGGCCGTCGTCGCACCCGTAGACTTCCGCGACAGCGCGCAGCTCGGAGTTTGAACCGAACACCAGGTCCACCTCGGTGGCGGTCCATTTGACGTCACCGCCGCCCACGTCGCGGCCCTCCAACACGCCATCGGATGAGGACGCCTGCCACTCGGTGCTCATGTCCAACAGGTTCACGAAGAAGTCGTTGGTCAGCGCTCCCGGCCGGTCGGTGAAGACGCCGTGTGCGGACTGCCCCGTATTTGCGTTCAGAACGCGCATGCCGCCGATCAGCGCCGTCATCTCGGGCGCGGTCAGCGTCAGCATACATGCCCGCTCCACCAGCTCTTCTGCCGCCGACGCTCCGTTGCCGCCCTTGACGTAGTTGCGGAACCCGTCCGCGCCGGGTTCGAGCACGGCAAACGACTCCACGTCCGTCCACTCCTGCGACGCGTCCGTACGTCCGGGTGCAAAGGGGACCTGCACGTCGTGCCCGGCAGCGCGTGCGGCCTGCTCGACGGCCGCGCACCCGGCCAGGACGATCAGGTCGGCAAGGGAGACCAGCTTGCCACCGCTCTGGGCGCCGTTGAACTCCTCCTGTATCCCCTCCAGCGTCTGCAGCACCTTCGCCAGCTCGGCCGGGTCGTTCACTTCCCAGTCCCTCTGCGGCGCGAGGCGGACGCGCGCTCCGTTCGCACCACCGCGTTTATCGGTGCCGCGGAACGATGCCGCCGACGCCCAGGCGGTCGAGCCCAACCGGGAGACGGACACACCCGAGGCGAGGACCTCGGCCTTGAGGTGCGCGATGTCCTGCTCGCCGATCAACTCGTGGTCGACGTCGGGCACCGGGTCCTGCCACAACTGCGGTTCTGCGGGGACCAGCGGTCCGAGGTACCGGCTGCGCGGCCCCAGATCGCGATGGAGCAGCTTGAACCACGCCTTGGCGAAGGCGCCCTCGAGGTCCGCGGGGTTCTCCAGGAAGCGCTTCGAAATCGGAGCGTAGACCGGGTCCACGCGCAGCGAGAGGTCGGTAGTCAGCATCATGGGGGCGTGCATCCTGGAGGGATCGTGAGCATCCGGTACGGTGGCCACCTGGGGTGCATTCACGGGCGTGTACTGCGACTTGCCGGCGGGGCTCCTGGTCAGCTCCCATTCGTGCTGGTGCAGGTTCTCCATGAAGTTGTTGTCCCACCGCGTGGGGTGGGTGGTCCAGGCGCCTTCCAGGCCGCTGGTGATCGTGTCGCCGGCCTTGCCGGTGCCGTGACCGCTTTTCCAGCCCAGGCCCTGCTCCTCCAGGCCGGCGCCCTCCGGTTCGGCGCCAACGTGGTCCTCGGGGCCGGCGCCGTGCGCCTTGCCGAAGGTGTGGCCACCGGCGATCAGCGCGACCGTCTCCTCGTCGTTCATCGCCATGCGAGCGAACGTGTTGCGAATGTACTGTGCGGCGGCCGCGGGGTCCGGGTTGCCGCCCGGACCCTCCGGGTTCACGTAGATCAGACCCATGTGGTCGGCGCCGAGCGGTCCCTGGAGTTCTCCGTCGTCGTCGTGGCGCTCGTCCCCGAGCCACTCCGTCTCGGCCCCCCAGTCCGTCTCGTCAGCCTCCCAGACGTCCGGGCGGCCGAAGCCGAACCCGAACGTCTGGAACCCCATCGACTCCAGGGCGCAGTTGCCGGCGAAGATGATCAGGTCGGCCCACGAGAGGTTGCGGCCGTATTTCCGCTTGACCGGCCAGAGCAGGCGCCGCGCCTTGTCCAGGTTGCCGTTGTCCGGCCAGCTGTTCAGGGGCGCGAAG
>CAYFXT010000178.1:0-4626 GCA_964346995.1 uncultured Spirochaetaceae bacterium
CAGCAGTTCCTGTCACAGCCAATGTTCGTGGCGCAGCAGTTCACCGGACGCGAAGGGCGCTACGTGTCGATCACCGACACGGTGTCCAGCTTCCGCCGCCTGCTGGACGGCGAGGTGGACGAGGTGCCCGAGCCACTGTTCTACATGGCGGGCTCGCTCGACGAGGTGATCGAGCGCGCCGGGCAGCAGGCCGAGGCGGCCGCGAGCTGACGTGAGCAGGACGCCGTGACGCCGGAGACCACCAAAGTCGATGCACGGGAATCTCCCGCCGGCGGACAGGCTCGGGCCGGTACCGACGGCGGGCGACTGCGCCTCGAGATTCTTACCATCGAACGGCAGTTGTTCGACGAACCGGTGAGCATGGTGATCGCCCCGGGTGCGGATGGTATGGTCGGCGTTCTGCCCCGGCACCAGCCGATGCTGACCGCTCTGGAGCACGGCGAGCTGGTGATCCGGGTCGACGGGCAGGCGGACCGGTACGTGGCAATCGGCGGCGGCGTGATGCAGGTGCTACCCGACCACGTGGTGGTGTTGGCGGACCGCGCCGAGCACGCCGACGAAATCGATCTGGCGCTGGCGGAAGAGGCGCACCGGCGGGCGGTGGAGCTGATGGAACGCGGCGTGACCGATCCGGAACTGGGGCATGCACGGCAAGCGTTGCGCCACTCGGCGGTGCGCCTCGCGGTCGCCCGCCGGCATCATGGACGCACGGTCCGTTGATCTCCCGCGAGCGGCACTGATCTCCCGGGCGGGTTACCAGCTCCCGCCGCCTTGCGACGCCGCGCCAGCGGCAGGCGCCGGCAGTGCCGCCAGCAGCAGGTGCAGTTGATTCGCGCGCCGGAACATGACCGCGAGTTTGCCGCCGACGCGCAGCGCGCGCACGTCCTGCACCGGCGCGCTGCCGTGCGCGAGGGTCGACTTCCGATACGTCCCCTCGGCATCCGGCGCCACCAGCGACAGGCGATGCTCCGGTTCTCCCGATCCGTCTCCTAGCGCGAGCTCCGAGAACAGCACGATCAGCGGCGGTGCGGATGCTTCGACATGTCGCGCGGCACCTTCCGCGCTGTCTCCGGTATCCACGGCAGGGGGAGCGGGGAATACCGCCAGCGCACGCACGTCGCGAGCCAGGGTAACCTTGCGCTCCACGCTCACCTCGCCACCGTCGCCAATCGCTGCGGCGACGATTTCGTGGGCGCCGCGCGCCGCGTCGGGGCTGGTCTCGAGCGCCTTGCGGTCGTCTCGGGCGTATGCCACCACTAACTCCATGGAGCGGCATCCGACGGACAAGGGCAGTGGGGCGGACGACGTCCGTTCCGTTCGCGGAGGCAGGGTGATCCGGCGCGCGGTCCCGCCATTCCCGACGACCTCGAACAGGAACAACCCCGTGTCGGCGGCCATCGACAGACCGTGCCGTTCCGCGCAGTGGTAGGCGTTCAGCGCCGGTCCCGGCGCGGACGCTGCGTCGGCCGCCGTGGCGACCAGTTCGGTCGGCGTACCGCCGGAGATCGGTGCGGAGTCCTCCGGTAGCAGGTGGGGACGCACCTCGTACGCCAGTACGGGATTTTCCCCGGCATCGCTCCGTATCCCGAACAGGGTGAATCCGGGATGCTCGGAACCGGCCGCCGGAGCCGGTAACACCGCCACCGGCAGCACCGGTTCGGGCAGCAGATCGACGGTCCAGGGGTCGGCACTGTCCACCGGCCGATAGATCCACTTGGTGACGCGCGCGTCGGAGAGTTCCTGATCGGTGTAGAACAGGTGCTCGATCCCTTCGTGTTGCAGGTAGGCGTGGCGGCCGAAGTATGGGTTGATACCCGGCACGATGTCGATGCGATCGATGGTGAAGAGTTCGTCCACGTGGGCCTCTCTGGCGTCGAGCGAGCCGCGTGCCAGGCGCAGGGTGAGATCCGCGGCGTCGGCGAACACCGCGATCCAGTGCCGTCCGTCGGCAGATTGCTGCAGCGAATAGAAGGGAGGCGCCTGTTCGGCGAGCAGCACGCTCGCCGGAATCTCTGCCGTTTCGATCACCGCTGCCGGTTCCGGAGGGAGAGGTTGTCTGGCACAGTTTGCGAGCAGTCCGGTACCGAGCGGTACGGAGGCGAGCAGTGCAACGGCGAGCCGTGCGGCAGCACGCCGCACGAGGATGAGGCACGGCGCCGGAGTGGCCGTTGACCGCGGTTTTGGCCGCTCCCTATACTGCATCAAGTGCTGATCACTGTTTCCGGGATGCCAGCCGGCAGGCGATGCCTGCGTATCGATCTCCATGGTCTTCTCTATCACGGAATGGCCGTGCCGACTCCTCGAACATGCGTACTGCGGTAGTTTTCTTCGAAGGCAGGAATCGCAAACGGCTGCTCGCTCTCGCGCAGGCGCTGGCGAAGGGCATCGAGGCACAGGGCCACCAAGTGGACGTGATCGATGGCGGCCACGACGTCAACAGCAAGCTTACCATCTATCAGTACGTTGCCATAGGCGGGGAGGCGCTGACTACCTTTACCGGGAAGATCCCGGAAGTGATGACCCGCTACCTCAAGAACGCCGGCATGATTTCCGGCAAGCGCTGCTACGCGTTCGTGTCCAGGACGCCGATCAGTTCCAACCGCGCCCTGCAACGGGTGATGAAGGCGATGGAGGGGGAGGGGATGTTCCTGAAGAATTCCGGAGTGCTCAACTCCGAGGTGGAAGCGGAAGCGGTGGGCCGCCGCCTGCACATCTCCTGACGCCTCCGAAACCGTCGCCTACCGGTGCGCCCGCCCCGAAGGCCGTGAAGCGGGCGGCCAGACCGGCCTGCTCCAGGAGTGTGTCGCCATCCGACAGACTCCTGAAAGGGCGGGCTATTCCTTCCAGGGAAAGATCATGCCGCGCAGCGTGCGCTTTCCGACCCGGTCGCGGTCGTCCACCAGCAGGGCATCCCAGGGAATGTCCTTGCGGTCCGCGTCCGGGTGCCCCTCGAGGTAGTCGTACTTGTAGAGACGCAGCTTCAGAGCGACGTTGTGCCATACGAGTACCGCGCCCAGCCCCGGAAGGATACCCCCGGTGAACAGCGATGCCAGCAGAGTAGCTATGGCGCCCACGGCGAGCACCAGCATCAGGCCGGTGTTGTCGAAGAACAGCAGCAGCATCTTGCGGATCATCTTGCGCGGGTTGCGCTCCAGGCGTGACTGGATCGGGAAGAAGAACTGCGCCGCCAGAACCCAACCGACGGTCACCCAGAGCAGGATCACCTGACCCATCACGCCGAGCACCGGCTGCTCCACCACGGCGTACACCCGGAACGCTACCTGCAGGATCACGAAGTAGATGCCGTTCGCCAGCGCAAACAGGAGGGTGGTTAGCCAGGTGTCGCGAATCGCGTCCCAGAACCGGGCAAAACCGGGCGACTGGTAGTCGGCGATGGCGCTGGCCACCGCACTGGCCCCGCCGGTGTACACACAGAAACACCCCAGAGCGACGACCTGCAAGGCCAGAGTGAGCGGCAGCACGGGGGTGATCACCGGAGCGTAAACGAGCAGAGCGACCGGGGCATAGAATCCGATGTTGAGCAGCAGCACCCGAAACAGGTTGTCCCAGGTGTCGAAGAACGCCTTCTTGACCAGAAATCCGAGCATCTTGAGCAGTCGTCTCTTGGTAGCACGGGACGGGCCGCCCGACAACTCCCCGGCGCGCCGCCACTCCCGCCGCAAAACCTTCGGTTGACACGCCGCGCGCCGCTACCCTACAGTCAGTTGACTCGATTGCGATAGCTGGCGGACTATCCGCCAGATTATCTGACGGGCAGTCAGGGAGGGCAGTCCCCGTCGCGGAAGCGGAAAAGGGGTTGTACCTTGTCTGCCAACCACTACCAGACCCTCGGGATTTCGCCGCAGGCCAGCGCGGTCGAAATAAAACGCTCGTTCCGCCGCCGCGCGAAAGAACTTCATCCCGACACAGCGCTAGCCGGCTCCGACGAGCGCATGCGCTCGCTGATCGATGCCTACGAGGTGCTCAGCGATCCGAAACGCCGTGTCAACTACGACCGGACGCACGCCAGCCTGTTTCGCACCGTCACCTTCGATTATCGCGAATTCCTCAGGCAGCGGCGCAACGACTACGTCAGCCAGACCAAGCTGATCTTCTACGATCTGCTCAACTCCCACGACGAGGAGGCGTTGGAGATTTACGAGCAGCTTCTCATGGCCCACATCGATCTCCGCAAGTACATGCCCCATGAGGACTTCATGGATTGCTCGTTTCTCCTGGCCGAGGCCTTCGAGCGCCGCGGCGATCTGGTGCGCTCCGCGGAACTGTACCGGCGCCTGTACCTGTACGAGCGTGAGCGACCCTACTTTCATCACTTCATCGACGAGGTGGTGGAACGGTTGCGCACACTGACCTGCTTCAAAATGGTGTCGCTGCTGTCCCCGGCCGAAGTCATCGACCACATCCAGGATCTGATCGATCTCGACATCTCGCGTAAGGAATCGGCGTTCTTTCACAAGAAGATCGCCGAAATCTACTCCACCAACGGCGACAACGATCGTGCCGCCGATCATTTGCGCCGCGGGCTCGAGCTCGACACCAAGCTTGCCGGCGTCAAGAAGCTCAAAGAGAAGATAGGGTTCCACGAGTTCGTGCCGACCTGACCGG
>CAYFXT010000178.1:4726-6433 GCA_964346995.1 uncultured Spirochaetaceae bacterium
GGGAGTGGGCCGCGTGGTATATTCCGTGTCGGAGGTTCCGTGGCAGCGCGTACCACTTGGCTCGCTCTCGTTCTGGCCAGCTTGATTCCTGGCGCCGTCCTTGCGCAGGCGATCGATCGTCCGGCCGCTACCGTAAAGCTCCACCGGCAGGAGGTGATCGGCGTTCGCGAGTTGCGCACGCAGATCGAGCTGCTGGAACTGCGCACCGGCAGGCCGGTCCCCGTGGAGCAGCGCCCCGCCATCCTGGACCTGCTGATCGGGGAGACGCTGTTCGATCAGGCCGCCGAACGGGACCGGGTGGTGGTGACCGAGGCCGACGTAAGTACCCGCATCGAGCAACTCCGCGAACAGGAGGGCCAGCGCTTGAACCTGGGGCGAGCGCTGACCGATGCCGAATACCGACGTCTGGTCAGCGAGACCGGCCTGTCGTGGGACGAATATCGGGAACAGCTCCGCAAGGCGATCATCCAGCAGCGCTACGTTGCCCGTGTCCGTGGCGAGGAGCTGCGCAGCGTCGACCTGCCCACCGAGCAGGATGTCGTCGAGTTCTACGAAGCGAACAAGACGACGGTCTTCGTACAGCCGGACATGGTCCAGTTCAAGCACATCTTCCTCGATACGCGCAACGTCCCCGAGGCATCGGGCCGCCTTGCGGTGCGTGAACGTGCAGAACGCATCCATCGCGAGCTGCTGAACGGAGCCGACTTCGACTTTCTGGTCCGCGAGCACTCCGAGGATACCGAGTCACGCGACTCCGGGGGGTTCTTCGGTACCTACCTGCGGCGCGACGACCAGGCCACGAGCCGGCTGCTCGGCCGGGAGTTCTTCGAGGCGCCATTCGCCATGGACGTGGACGAAACCAGCGGTGTACTGCGTTCCAACGTCGGCTTCCACATCATCCGCGTGATGGACAAGGTGCCGGCGCGGATCCTGGAGCTGGACGACCCGGTCAATCCGATGTCCGACCAGCGCGTCCGCGATCAGATACGCATTCTCCTGGCGAACAGCGTGCAGACGCAGGCCTACCAGAGTGCGCTGCTGGCGACGCTGGACGAGTTGCGCGGTAACGCGGAGGTACGGGTGTTCGACGCCAATCTGCACTGGTAGGGGAGGCGCACGTCGTGGGATCGCGTCACGATGGACGGATCATTGCGGTACAGACCTTGTACCGATACGAGATGTCGCGCGCCCCTCTGGCGGAGCTCCTCGACTATTCGTGGATCGGCAAGGAACGGCGGCGCCGCATGGCGTCGGCAACCTTCGAGTTCGCATCGCTGCTCATCGCCGGCTGCATGGAAAACCTCGCGGCCGTCGACCGCGAGATACGGCGCCACCTGGAGCACTGGGACATGGACCGCGTGGCACGCGTCGATTTGTCGGTGTTGCGGCTTGGCGCCTACTGCCTCCTCTTCGAGGGGGACATTCCCGCCAAGGTTACCATCGACGAGGCCGTCGCGGCGGCAAGGGAGCTCGGCGGCGACCACTCGTACCGGTTCGTCAATGGCGTGCTCGACAGCATTCACCGGCAGGTCGCGCAAGCGGCGGGGCCGGTGGCCGGGCAGCCGTAGCTGCTGCCCAACCCGTCCGCGACACCTGCTACCCTGCCGTGCACGCCAGCACTGATCCCACGCTGCGCAATCGTGGGCTTCATCCGCCGTTCGAGCGATCCGGGGACCGACTTTGCGGCACCGACCGGCTCTGGCACCC
>CAYFXT010000179.1:0-6404 GCA_964346995.1 uncultured Spirochaetaceae bacterium
CCCGCGCCGCCATCACGAAGTCGGCCGCGCGCAGCTCCTGCAGCTTGCCCCGCACCACCCGCGCCAACCCGGTCCAGCCGACGATGGACAGGATCAGGGTTACCGCGAAGTAGATCTTGATGGAGCCCCAATCGGGCGGCAGCGCCGCCGCCAGCCCCATCCACACCGGGATGGTCGGCAGCGAGATCAGGAAGTCGATGACGCGTTGGATGATGTTGTCTACGGTGCCGCCGTAGTAGCCCGAAATACCGCCCAGGATCAGGCCCAGCAGGAAACTCAGCACGACGCCCACCAGCCCCACGGAGAGGGACACCCGCGCCGCGTAGAGGTTGCGGGTGAGCAGGTCGCGGCCGAAGCTGTCCGCGCCCAGCAGCAACACCGGACCGGCGTGCGAACCGAACAGGTGCAAGCGCCCGGGAATCAGTCCCCACAGCCGGTACTCGGCTCCGCGCACCAGCAGGCGCAGCGGGGTGACCTGCTGCCGATCGACGGTGTACAGCTTCTGCAGCGTCAGAGGATCGATGGTTTGCCGATGCCCGTACACGAACGGCGCGCGGATCCGGCCCTCGTGCAGGAAGCGAATACGCTGCGGCGGTGAATACGCCAATTGCCGCACGCGCTCTGACGGAACACTCGGCGAGAAGAACTCGGGGAACAGGCCGGTAACGTAGAACAGCGCCAGCACGGCGCCTCCCACCACCGCCAGGTGATGGCGTTTGAACTTTCGCCACATGAGCTGCCACTGGGTAGCTACGAAGTACTGCTCGCGCCGCGCCTCCAACTCGATGGCGGCCACGTCTGCAGCGCGCCGGCCGGCCGGCGCCGCAGACCTCGTGCTCACGCCTGCACCGCCTCGAAGCGGATGCGGGGATCGACCCACACCAGCAGCAGATCGGAGATCAGGGTTCCGACCACTGTCAGGAAGCTGAGCAGCATGATGGTGCTCCCGGCCAGGAACATGTCCTGCGACAATAGCGAGGTGAACACCAGGGGGCCGATGGTGGGCAGCCCCAATACGATGGCGACGATGGTCTCCCCCGAAACGATCTCCGGCAGCAGCCACCCGACGGTGCTGATGATCGGGTTCACCGCCACCCGAACCGGATACTTGAACAGCAGGCGCTGTTCCTCCAGCCCCTTGGCGCGCGCGGTGATGACGTACTGCTTGCTGATCTCGTCGAGCAACGACCCGCGCAGCACGCGAATCAGGCCAGCGGTGCCGGCGGTACCGAGCACGATGATCGGTACCGGCAGGTGCGCCAGCAGATCGAGGAACTTGGCGAAGCTCCACGGCGCGTTGACGTACTGGATGGAGAACAGCCCGCCGATGTTGAGGTCGAACAGGTAGAAGAACAGCATCATCAGCACCAGCGCCAGCAGGAAGTTGGGCGTCGCCAGGCCGACGAAGCCGAACACCGTGAATCCGTAGTCGGCGACCGAGTACTGATGGGTGGCCGAGTAGATGCCGATCGGCACCGCGACGATGTAGACGAACAGCAGCGACAGCACCGAGATCAGAATGGTCATCGGCAGCCGCTCCTGCAGCAGATCGCGCACCGGGCGCCGGTAGGAGAACGACCAGCCCATGTCGCCGCGTACGATCTTGCTCATCCAGCGCACGTATTGGGCGTAGATTGGGCGGTCCAGGCCGTACTGATGCCGCAGTGCCTCGATTTCCGCCTGATCGACCGAGGTCCCGCGCATCTGCAGCGCCGCGATGTAATCGGTGAGAAAGTCGCCCGGTGGGAGCTGAATGATGGCGAACGCGCACACCGAGACGGCGATCAACACCAGGACCATCACGGCTATCCGCCGCAGGACGTATTCAAGCATGTAACGGGCCGGGCTGCGGTCCACACGAGACCGCAGCCCGTCAGCGGTCCGAAGATCCTCCTATTCTACCCTACTCGAGGTACCACTGGAAGGCGCCGCTGAAGGCGTAGTACAGGTGCGGCAGCCGGTCCAGATCGATGTTCTTGAGGTTGTTGCGGGCAAACCGCACGTCGGGTCCCGGCCCCATGACGCCGATGAACCAGAGGTTCTCGCCCAGGTTCGCCAGCGCGTCGTGGCCGAGGCGCTGCCGCTGTGCATCATCCGCGGTCACCGGGATGGTGCGCCAAGCGTCGATGAACGCCTTGGCCTCGGGCGACGGTTCCTCGCCCTCCTCGCCATCGGTGGAGTACCACAGGTGCCACAGGCGGGCCCAGAACCAGCCACCGGACCACCACTGCGGGGCCACCTCGGTGAGGAAGTACTCGCTCTCGTCGATACCCCACACCGAAATCTGCGACTCGTTGGCGCGGAACTGGTCCCACAAGCCGGAGCGGGGTCCGGCGTCGTTGATGGTGGCCTTGATGCCGATCGCTCCCCAGTGATCGATTACCAACTCCATGGTCGGCGGAATGGCGGCCCGGCGGTTGCCGGCGATGGTGATGATCAGCTCCAACGGCGTCCCGTCGGGACGCAGCCGCGCACCGTCGGCGTCGACCGCGATTCCGATCTCATCCAGGAGCTGCCCGGCGCGCTCCGGATCGTACTCGATGTAGTTTTCCTGGTAGTCGAGCGCGCCGTATGCGGCCTGCGCCTGGATCGCCGCGCCGCGCGGGACGCCCACGCCCTGGAACACCAGGTCGTTGATCTCGTCGCGATTGATGGCGTGCGACAGCGCGTGCTTGAACTTCGGGGTGTTGAACAGCTCGCGCAGCACCGGGTCCTCCACCGTGTGGTTGAGCAGGATGGTCACCTCGGTGGCGAACGGATCGGTGACGGTGCGCTCCAACGACACCCGGTAGTCGTTGCGGCCGGCGTTCTGCATGAACACCGGGAACTTGTCGATGGTCATGCTGCCGCCGTAGATGCCGGCGCCCACGTCCTGCTCGCCGCTGATCGCCTTGGCGGCCACCAGCTCGGTGCTGCCGGCAAGTTGCCCCAGCACGTGATCGAGGTAGGGGAGCTGATTGCCGGCCGTGTCGATCTTCCAGTAGTAGGGGTTACGGGTGATCAGCACGTGGTCGAGGGCGACGGTGTCGGCATACCAGGGATCCACCACCGGCAGATCCTCGGCGTAGGCGTCATCACTGTAGCGGCGCTTGGCCCCGAAAAGCTGGTACCACTCCTCGAAGCCCGCTTCCTTGGCCAGATCACCGGCTTTCTCGTTGTGGGCGATGTGGAACTGCTCGAGGTAGTGGCGCGGTTGGAACGGCCCGGTCTTCTGGGTCCCGGTACCGGCGCGGTCGGAGAGCAGGTGCGCGAACCCGGGGACCGGGGAAGAGAACTCGAAGTGCACGGTCGTATCGTCGATTTTGCGCAGCCGTACGACTTCGCCGCCGGGCCGCCAGACACTGCGAATGCGCGGGGTGAGATCCTCGTTGTGCAGGATATCCTCATACCAGAACACGAAGTCGTCAGCGCCGAAGGGGGCCCCATCCGACCACTTCATGCCCGAGCGCAGGTACAGCGTGAAGCTGCGGGCATCGCTCGCCGCTTCCATTTCCTTGGCGACGTTGGGCAACACGTCCACCAGACCGGGCCGCGCCTTGGCCAGCAGCTCTTCCAGGTGCATGTAGGACTGCGGACCCCAGAAGTCATCCGAGCGCATGGTCACGTTGAGCTGTCCGCCCAGCTTGCCGATGCGCTCCAGCGGCTGCACCACCAGTGGTTCGTCGGAGATGCGCTCCTCCACCGGCGGCAGGTCGCCCGCGCTCGCCATCGCGGCCAGCATCGGCGACTCGCCGAAGCTCGTGATGCGCGTGCCGGTGGCCGCTTCGTAGTCGGCCAGGGTGGCCCAGCGTCCTTCGGTGGACAGCGGTCCGGCACCCATCATCGCGGTGCCGGCGGTAGTGCTGGTTCCGGCACCCTCACCCTCACCGCCGGCGAACGCCGGCAGCCCGGCCAGCATGGCGATCACCGCCACAGTCAGTAACCTCGCGATCCATAGTCGTTGTGACATAGGTCTCTACCTCCTTCGAGGACGTGCAGTTCCAGGCAGGATACCCCGCCAGGCGACGCTGTCAACCGGCTACCGGGTAACTTGGTAACGCAGGACATCCCATGCTGCGCAATCGTGGGCTTCATGCGCCGTTCGAGCGATCCGGAGACCAGCTTTACGGCACCGACGGGCTCTGGCACCCGCTGCTCGATCGCCCACCGCTCCACCTCCGGCATCTGCTCCTGATGGCGCTGACGCTACCCGCCGAGGATCTGGTTCACGGGGCGCTGATAGGTGTCCAGGGAGCCGTCGATCACCTCGGCCAGGGTCACCGGACGACCGGCGGCTGACGACTCGTGGCAGGCGAGCACCAGCGCCACCGCCGACAGTCCTGCCTCCGGGCCCACCTCCACCGCCGGCCCGCCGTCGACGGCGTCCAGCAGCTCGGCCAGTTCGACTGCCAGCAGCTTCAGGTCCGCGCCGCCGCCGAGCCCCGGCCCCGCGTGGTCGTAGCGCGCCAGCCGCTCGCCGCCGAACAGGCGCGCCGTGCGTTCGTCCAGCGCGAAGCCGGGAACCATCTCCAGCAGGGCAGCATCGGGCAGGGCTCCGTCGTGGTCGTCGCGGAACACGCCCGGCGGCTTGCCGTTGCGCACGCCGGCCAGGTCGATCTGCCCCTCGCTGCCGAACAGGGTGAAGCGTCGCAGCCCCGGCCCGTGGAGGGAGTCGTCGTAGAGCCACTGGCCGAGCGCGCCGCTCTTGTGCTCCACCGTGGCCATCAAGAAATCGGGCGCGTCGGCCGGCGCCACCGCCGGGCTGGTGTGCGCGTAGTGGTCGTGGAACGCCTTGAGCGGGATGTCCCGGTAGATCCGCTGCGCCTCGTTGAGCCGTACCTGACCGCTCACCCGCGTCGCCGCGCCCGCCAGGTACTGTTGCATGTCGGCGTTGTGGACCCCCGCTTCGAGAATCGGACCGCCGTTGCTACGGCGGTAGCGCCACGTCCCGGCGTGGCCGCGGTTGCCGCCGCTGCCGGAGAGATCCACCAGCGAACGCAGCTTGCCGATGGCGCCGGCCTCGACCAGCGCCCGCGCCAAGCGGCTGATCGGGTCGCGGCGGTAGTTCTCCGCCACCGACAGCACGGTGCCGCCCCGCTCGGCGGCGTGCTGCATGGCGCGGCAGGCCGCCACGGTCGGCGCCATCGGTTTCTCGCACAACACGTGCAGACCGGCCGCGGCGGCCGCCCGGGCAATGACATGGTGCGCTGCGACGGCGGCCACGATGTCCACTACCGCCAGCTCCGGCACCGCGGCGACAGCCTCTTCCAGGGAGCGATACGCCGGCGGCCGGCGCCCCAGCAGTTGCTCCGCCTCGGCGGCCACGAACTCGGCACGCTCCAACTCCGGATCGATCAGCGCGGCCAGCTCCACGCGGCCCGGCTCCGCCTCGGCGAGCACCCGGTAACTGCGCAGATGACGGCGCCCCATCCCGCCGCACCCGGCCAGCGCCAGGCGGTGTAGTTGCGGCATTGCCCCTCCTCCTGCGGCGGAGCGACCGGAAGGCCGCGGCCCGCAGTGTGGTCCATACTACCGCAACGCCGACGCTGGCGACCTGACACGGCAGATCCGCAGATCCGTGGCCGGTCCAGGATGTGGTATCCTCGTTTCATGGGCGCGACTGGAACCACCGTTGCGAGACAGGCCGAACTGCGAGCCACTCCGCGCAACCGACGCCGGCGGTTTACCCGTGACGAATACTACGCCATGGGGGAAGCCGGAATCTTCGGCCCTGAAGAACGCACCGAGCTGCTGGATGGAGAGATCATCGTCATGGCACCGATCGGCAGGCGTCACGCCGCCTGCGTAGACTGGCTCACGGAAGCGTTCTACGCCTCGGCTCGACTCGCCGGACGGGCGCAGGTGCGGGTGCAGAACCCGATGGTCGAGTCCGATCTCTCGGAGCCGCAGCCCGATGTGATGCTGATGGCGGCGCGGCCCGACCGCTACGCCCTCGGCCACCCCGGCCCCGACGAAGTACTGCTGCTGGTGGAGGTGGCCGAGTCCTCGCTCAACTTCGATCGGCGCACCAAGATCCCGTTCTACGCCTCCGCAGGCATCCGCGAAGTGTGGCTGGTCGATCTGGTGCACGACTGTATCGACGTGTACACCGGACCTGGCTCCGGCGGGTACCAGGTGACACGGAGCGTCGAGATGGGGGAGACGTTGGCGCCGTCCTCCCTCCCCGATCTGGAACTGGAGGTGGCCCGGATCATTCCCCCGCGGCCCGAACGGGACCGACCGACAACGGCATAGGCAAACCAGCGCATTTCGCGTAAGCTCCCGGGCACCGTTGCGCGGATTCCAGAGTACAAGGAGAGCACCCGTGATACGGACCGACCTCGGCCAGCGCATCGAGCTGGTGGCGATGGAGCCTCACTTTGGCGACATCTCGGTGGCACTGCACCGTGCCATGGATGCGGCTG
>CAYFXT010000180.1:0-6395 GCA_964346995.1 uncultured Spirochaetaceae bacterium
AGATTGAGGGCTACGCCGCCGGCAACGTAACTGACTCCCGTTCGCTTTCGGTGGTCGGCTATGAGCCGGCAGATGGAACGCTGGAAGTGTGTGACAGCCATCGCAGGAGCCGCTGCGCTTCGACGAATCCGGCGCGGTCACCGCAGGACACGATGCGGCGCAGTACCATGCGAGCCACCGCCCCCTGTTCCAGGTCCGGATCTTCCTTGAGGTCCCACAGGCACTCCGCCCGGTAGCGTGCGACCAGAACGCGTAGCCGGTCCTGGAAATCCGCCCGATCCTGCGGTTCGCGCCTGCTTGCCGGCTCGTCCATATCACCCCTATACCACTATTCTCGCCCGGGAGACCAGCGGCGCGCGTGCCGGGCGCAGCCAAATCCGCATCGGAAGGGGTGGTCAGGTGGGGCGCTCGATCGTCAGCAGGTGGTCGGGCTGGATGCCGGTGACGGTGGAGGTCGCGCCGTCGGGCCAGGTTACGGTGAGCGTGAGCGGTCCGTGGTCGGCGGGGAGGCCAAAGTGGGCGCGGTCGGGCTCGCTGGACAGGTAGCCGCTGGCCACCCGCACCTCGCGCAGGTAGGTGGCGGACGGGGTCGCGAGTTGCAGCCGGGCGCCGATCGCGCGCGGGTTGGGGGAGCCGGGCCAGCGCAGGTCGACCTCGACGCTGGCGCCGGGGCCGCCGGCGATGGCGCCGCACACTTGGTTCTCGAACAGGAGGGCCGGCGCGGCGACGTTGTTCACCACCAGGTCGAGGTCGCCGTCCAGGTCGAGATCGGCCATCGCCATGCCGCGCCCACCCTCGGTGGCGTCCAGCCCCCACTCCGGCGCCGGCGCGAAGCCTCCGGCGCCGGTGTTGCGCAGCGCCTGGTTCTCTTCCACCAGCTCGGCGTCGGGCAGATGACGGAACACCATGCCGATCATGCCATTGACGGCGTACACGTCGAGCAGGCCGTCGTGGTCCAGGTCGCCGAACTGCACCGACCAGGTCCAGCCGGTGGCCTCCAGCCCGCGCTCCGGCGCCCGGTTGACGTAGCTGCCGTCAGCGGCGCGCACCTGCAGCACGTTGGCCACGAGCTGCACCTCGTCTCCCTGCTCCGGGCGCTGCCCGTTCCAGATCGGCGCCCACGCCGCGTCCACGTCGGCGCCCTCCCGGTAGGGCTGCATGTCCGCGGCCAGCAGCTCGACCGTGCCGTCGTTGTCGACGTCGCCCTCGGCGTATCCCATGGTGTTGAAGGTGGTGTGTACGAACGGCTGCCCCAGCCGCCAGCCGAACTCGGTGTTCAGGTAGACGTAGTCGGGGGTGTCGTAGTCGTTGCCGATCAGGATATCGCGCCGGCCGTCGTGGTCCAGGTCGAGCAGCGCGATCGCCAGCGCCTCGGCCTGGCGCGCCAGCGGAAAGGAGCGCAGCCGGTCGCCGGTGTTCTCGTAGTAGAACACGCCGCCGTCGAGCGGCGTCTTGGTGTCGGTGCCGGCGGCGAAGTTGAGATACACCTCGCGCATGCGCAGCTTCTCCAACTCGGCGTCGTACGACGCCCCCACCAGGTCGAGGTCGAGGTCGCCGTCCAGGTCCGCCCACGCCATGGCGTAAATCGGAAACCAGCCGATGAAGTCCGCGTCCTCGGGCACCGCCGCGAAGGAGCGCTCGCCCAATCCGCGCCACCACTGCGGCCGCTGCCCGGAGCGGGTCACCACCAGGTCCATGGCGCCGTCCCCGTCCAGGTCCAGCGCGTTGATCGCGCGCGTATCCTCCGCCGGCAACTCGACCCGCTCGAAGCGCAGCCCGCCGCGGTTCCACAGCAGCGTGACCGGTGCGCGCAGCCCGGCCAGGGCGATGTCGATCAGGCCGTCGCCGTCCAGGTCCGCCAACGCCACGCCGGCGCCGTTGCCGTCGAACATCTGCGGCGGGTCGCCCGCCATCAGCGTGGCGTGGGGCAGGTCGTGGCGCACGAACCCTCCGCTGCACGCCGGAGCAACTGACCAAGCGGTGTGCGCAACCTCCACCGGCACCACCTCGGCGCCGGCCGCTGCCGCGGCAAGCAGGCCGGCCACGGCCACGGCGGCACGCAAGGCCCTCGGCGCGGCAAGGGTGCGCGCGATGCGGCCTGCCAGCCCGTGGCGAAACACCGGCTGCATTCGATCGGCGCTCTCGGTGCGACGCCGGGCTCCACCACGGGCTGCCCAGAGGCCCGGAAGGCGGCTGCAGCGTGTCACAACGCTTGCCATGGTGCCACATACCCGGTCCGGTGGACACCGATTGCAGGTTCGCAAGGTTCGCTGGGAGCCGGGGACAGCGCTCGGACCGCGCATCGCGTCAGCCAGGAAAACCGCTTCGGGCGCTCCCGTCCGCCGCCAGCGACGCGCATTTGACCGCCACGTTGCGCGGGTTTAGCATGGCCCTTTACACGGACCCGCTATATTCGCGTGCGGCGTCGCGAGGCGGGCGGAACAGGAAATACGTCGCAACTGTTTCCTTACGGTGGTTGGTCTTTGGAGCCGCAGTCACCCCGTCAGGTGGCAGCCATCATGACACTACCTCAATCAGAGGAGGGAGCAGAAATGACTATTCGATGGCTCGTAAAGGCCCTCGCCGTGTGCGCGGCGTTCGCCGTGATAGCGACCGGTGCTTGGGCCGCCGGCGAGGGTGAAGAAGCATCCGAAGCGATGTCCGAGAAGGAGATGGTCACCGACCCGAGCAGCGGTAAGCAGTTCACCGCGCCGCAGTACGGTGGGACGATGACCATCGCACACTTCGCCCACACATTGGCGGTGGACACCTACAGCGGGGGCCCCGCCGTCACCCACATCGCCGGCGTCGTCGAGAAGCTGGCGATGATGGACTGGGCAGTGGACCGCGACACCTGGGCACTCAACTGCTTCTGCGGTCCGATCGAGTACATGCGGGGCCAGCTTGCGGAGAGCTGGGAGCAAACCGATCCCATCACCGTAACCGTCAAGCTGCGCCCCGAGGTCTACTGGCAAGACAAAGAGCCGGTGAACGGGCGTCAGTTCGTGGCCGACGACGTGGTCTACAACTACACCCGCTACATCGGGCTCGGCGACGGCGATGCCAGCCCCTTCATCGATCGGCTCGGCCAAATGGTGTGGGATTCGATCACCGCGCCCGACGATCATACGGTGGTGTTCAAGCTTCAGGAGCCGCACGCGTGGTTCCTGTACGACTTGTTATGGCACGAGATCACTGCCATGTACGCGCCGGAGGTGATCGAGGCAGGCAACGTGACCGATTGGGAGTCGCTGGGGGGGACCGGCCCGTTCATGCTGACCGATGTCCAGGAGGGCAGCAGCCTGGCCTGGGAGCGGAACCCGAACTACTGGGGCCACGACGAGAAGTATCCGGAGAATCAGCTTCCCTACCCGGATGCGTTGAAGGCGCTCGTAATACCGGAGCCAGGGACCCGTCTGGCGGCATTCCGTACCGGCCAGATCGACCTCGGGTTCTCCCAGCACGGTGCGTCGATCCGTACCCCGGGCGACCTGGAGGGGCTGCTGCGCACCAATCCCGACATGCAGTACGGGATCTACAACTTCCGCAGCGACTACCTGTTCATGATCAACGTCGAGAACGAACCCTTGGACGACATTCGGGTGCGGCGGGCGCTGCAGCTCGCGATCAACCTGGATGAGATCAATGACGCGCTCTACGACGGGCAGGGCAACGCCACGCCACGCTCGATGAGTGCGCACATCTGGGTACCCCCGTACGACGAGTGGCCGGAAGAGTTGCAGTTCTACTTCAAATACAACCCCGAGCACGCGGAGGAGCTGTTGGACGAGGCGGGTCTGCCGCGCGGCGCCGATGGGACCCGGTTGACGATCGGCGCACTCATCGGCGGCGTCGGCACGCTCGACGCCACCTACTGGGAGCTGGTGCAGGGCTATTACGCGGATATCGGCGTCGAGCTGGAGTTGCAGCCCGAGGATGGCTCGATCTACGCCGACCGGATGGCAGCGGTCCAGTACGACCTCGGCATGTCGGAAGGAACCAGCCAGATGATCGAGGAGCACTTGGTGGGCCGGTTCTACGGCGACGGCACCAACCAGTGGCAACCCAATACTGTCGACCCCGAGTACAACGCGATGATCGAGGAGATGCGCGCGGCCACCTCGCTCGACGAGTACGCCGAGCTTTGGGGCGAGGCGAACCTGTTCCTGTTGGAGAAGCAGTGGATCATCACCGCGGTGGAACCGCCGCAGTGGAACATCGTACAGCCGTGGATCCAGGGCTGGAACGGCGAGAACATGCTCGGCCGCCACCAGTACGTCGAGCTCTACGGGCGGCTCTGGATCGACCAGGATCTCAAGGATCACTACCTGAACTAGGTCGTAAGGCCGCGTTGCCGCGGTGTTCCTCGGGCGACGCGGCCTTCAGGCGCTCCGCCAGTCATGACAGCATACTTGATACGGAGGGTTCTCCTCCTTGTCCCCACGGTGTTCCTGGTGACCGTGCTGGTGCTCCTGCTGGTGCGGTTCATCCCGGGGGACGTGATCGACATGATGGCGGAGCGGGCGATGCGCACCGGCGGCGGAACCTTCCTGGTGGATCGCGAGGCACTCGAGAAGGCCCTGGGATTGGACAAGCCCGTGCACGAGCAGTACGCGGTCTGGATCGGGAACCTCATCTTCAAGGGCACGTTCGGGAAGCCGCTGACCGGCGGCAGCTACCTGATCGAGGAACGGATCGCGCGCCGGCTGCCGATTACCGCCGAGCTGGGCATCCTGGCGCTGCTGATACAGTTGGTCATCGCGCTGCCGGTTGGCGTGTACTCGGCGGTGCGCCAGGACACCGGTGGCGACTACGCCGCCCGCACCGCGGCCGTGATCGGGCTGGCCGCGCCCAATTTCTGGCTGGCAATGCTGATCATCATCTTTCCCTCGATCTGGTTCCGGTGGCAGCCCCCGATCGAGCACGTGTCGTTCGGCGCCGATCCGCTCGGCAACTTGTACTTCTTCTTGTTTCCGTCGCTGATTCTGGGCACGGCTGGGTCGGCCGGCCTGATGCGCCTGACCCGCACCATGATGCTGGAGGTGTTGCGCCAGGATTACATCCGCACCGCGTGGGCGAAGGGACTCAAGGAACGGGTGGTGGTGGTGCGGCATGCGATCAAGAACGCGTTCATTCCGGTCGCCACCTCGATCGGGATGGACCTGCCGCGGCTGGTCGGAGGGGCGGTGATCATCGAGAACGTGTTCAATATTCCGGGATTGGGGCGCCTCGCCGTCGACGCGCTGCAGTTGCGCGACTATCCGACCGTGTCCGCGTTGAACCTGGTCGCCGCGCTCACGATTACCGGGGTCAACCTGATGGTGGACCTGGTCTATCCCTATCTCGACCCCCGCATCCGGTACCGGTAGGGCCTGCCATGGCGACTTCAAGAGAGTCAACCGGCCGCAACGTCTCGAACGTGCCCGCGCGCCGGGACGCGGCCGTGCTGTTCCTGCGCAAGCTGGCCAGGAAGCGTCTCGGGATCGGGGGCGCCGTGGTCGTGCTGCTGCTGATTCTGGTCGCCGTGTTCGCGGAGCAGATCGCACCCTACGACTTCAACGAACGGAACGTGGTCAATCGTCTGCAGCCGCCGTCCGCCGAGCACTGGCTCGGCACCGACCAGATCGGCCGCGACGTGCTCAGCCGCCTGATCGTGGGCTCGCGGCTGTCGTTGCTGGTCGGGTTGAGCGCGACGCTGCTGGGGGTGGTTACGTCGCTGTTCCTGGGGACGCTGTCGGGGTTCATCGGCGGCAAGCTGGACATGTCCATCCAGCGCTTCGTGGACGCGGCGATGACCATTCCCGACCTGTTGGTGTTGCTCACCATGCTGACGATCTTCGGGCGCGGACTGCTGCAGTTCATCCTGGTGATCGGCATCTGGGGCGCCATCGGCGGGTCGCGTACCATCCGCAGCGCCGTCATCGCGATCAAGGAGAACGTCTACTTCGAGTCCGCGCGGGCGGTGGGGTCGCCGGTCCCGCGCATCCTGTTGCGACACGTGGTTCCGAACCTGATGCCGCTGGTGATCATCGGCTTCACCGGCGGCATCGGCTACAATATCCTCACCGTCGCCGGGCTCAGCTTTCTCGGCTTCGGCCTGGACGTGGGTACGCCCGACTGGGGCAGCATGCTGAGCCGGGAGGGCCGCGTGTTCATGGAGTCGGCGTGGTGGCTGGCGATGTGGCCCGGCCTGTTGCTGACCATCGCCATCTTCAGCTTCAACATGTTCGGCGACGCGCTGCGCGACCTGCTCGACCCCCGCCTGCGAGGCGCCAACGTGCGCTAGCAGCCCGTGGTGTACCGCAAGTTGTTGCGCACGCGCCGCGCGCCTGGGGCCGGTCACGCCCCCGACGAGGTGGCCGCAGGACCGCGCCGCCTTCCTGCTAGCGGTGCGG
>CAYFXT010000181.1:0-6355 GCA_964346995.1 uncultured Spirochaetaceae bacterium
GCACCCGGGTCAGCGTCGGGGGCGCTCCTCTGGCCGTTGGCATGGGATCGCCCTGAATGAGTGTGCCCGACGCTATCCGAACCGAACGTAATCGGTCATGCTCGGAGGTCATGGAGCTGATCAATGGGTAGCGGACGGCTGTCCGGCAAGGTGGCCATCGTCACCGGCGGCGGATCGCGAGAAGGGACCGAGCTGGGCACCGGGCGCGCCACGTCGGTAGCGCTGGCGCGTGAAGGAGCACGGGTGCTGGTCGCCGACCTGCACGCCGAGAACGCGGAGCGCACCGTGACGGCGATCCGCGCCGATGGCGGGGAAGCGGTGGCGTTCGCTGCCGACGTATCGAAGAGCGAGCAATGCGCGGCCATGGTGGCGGCGGCGGTCGAGCGCTATGGCGTCCTGCACGTGCTGGTCAACAACTGCGGCACCGGCGCCGGCGGTACGGTCAGCGGCCTGGACGAGGCGACCATGGAACGCAGCCTCGACGTTAATCTCAAGAGCGCCATCTACTCGAGCAAGCACGCCATCCCGCACATGGCGGCGACCGGAGGTGGATCGATCATCAACGTATCGTCCATCGACGGCATTACGGCAGGTATGGCGGTGAACGTTCCGTACGGAATCGCCAAGGGAGCGCTGCACATGCTGACCAAGACCACCGCGGTGTACCACGGTCGCGAAGGCATCCGCGCCAACTGTATCGCGCCCGGACACCTGCACGCCGCGTTCACCGGTCACTTCCCGGAGCGCACCCGCGACCTGCGCCGCCGCGCCGGTCCGCTCGGAACCGAGGGCACCGCGTGGGACATCGCCTGGGCGGCGGTGTTCCTGGCCAGCGACGAAGCGCGCTGGATTTCGGGCGTGGTGCTGCCGGTGGACGGCGGTCTGCTTGCCGCGGCGCCGCTCACCGCCTACGCCTACATCGAGGACGTCAAGTATCTTTGAGCCTCTCGCAGGACTATCCCACGCTTACGCAATCGTGGACTATCGTTTTGGCGAGAGTCCTTGGCTATGCCGGCAGTACCTCGTGTACCGCGTCGCGCAGGATCTCGACCATCCGGTCGAGCTGCTCGTCGGTGGTGACTACCGGCGGCGCCAGCAGGAACACGTCGCCCCGCACACGGCTGAACAGGCCGCGCTGCCGGGTGGCGGTGTGCACCCGGGCGCCCACGTTGTCCGCGACCGGGAATTCCTGCTTGGTCGCCTTGTCCTGCACGATCTCCACCGCGCACATCAGGCCCTTGCCGCGCACGTCGCCGACGTGCGGGTGGTCCGCCAACGCCGCCGTAAGGCCGTCGAGCAGGCGCGCACCCTTGGCGGCCGCCTGCGCCGGGAAGTCTTCGTCGAGAATGATGTCGATGGTGCGCATCGCCACGGCGCAGCCCACCGGGTGGGCGCTGTAGGTGTAGGCGTGCATCCACGGACCGGAGGCGTCATCCAGCACCTCGGCGATCTGGTCGCCTATGCCCACGCCGCCCAATGGGAAGTAACCTGAGGTCACCGCCTTGGCGAACTGCATCACGTCCGGCTGCACGCCCCAGTGGTCGAGGGCGAACAGCTTGCCGGTGCGCCCGAAGCCGGTGATCACCTCGTCCGCTACCAGCAGCACGTCGTAGCGGTCGCAGATCTCGCGGATGCGCGGAAAATAGTCGTCCTGCGGCGGAATCACGCCGCCAGCGCCCTGCACCGGCTCGGCCAGGAACATCGCCACGGTGTCGGCGCCCTCGCGCAGGATCGCCTGCTCCAGTTCGTCGGCGGCCGCCATCCCCTGGCTGACACCGGGCGGGGCGACGTAACGGTAGGGGTAGGGCGACGGGATGTGGATGAAGCCCGGCACGCGTGGCTCGAACGCCGGCCAGTAGCTGCTGATGCCGGTGGCGCTCATCGCCGCCAGCGTCACGCCGTGGTAGCCCAACTGCCGTGAGATCACCTTGGTCTTGTGCGGCTTGCCGCGCAGCTTCCAGTAGGAGCGGGCCAGCTTGAACGAGGTCTCGCTCGACTCGCCGCCACCCGAGGTAAAGAAGAAGCGGTTGATCGAGGGGTAGGTGATCCCGGCAAGCCGTTCCGCCAGATCGATGGCGGCGGGGTTGGAGCTGCCGGCATAGATGGAGCAGTAGGCGAGGGTGCCCATTTGCCGGGCGGCGGCCTCCGCCAGCTCGGTGCGACCGTGACCGGCGACTACGTTCCATAGCCCGGACAGGCCGTCGAGGTACTCGGTACCGTCGGCGTCCTCGATCACGGCGCCGTGGCCGCGCACCCAGACGTGGCCGGTAGCGTGAACGCTGCGGCTGTGGATGGGATGAATCAGGTGGCGCTGGTCGCGCTCCAGGAATTCGGTTCTCGTTGCGTGCTGCACGCGGCAAGATAGTACGCTTGGCACTCAGGCGGCAACCAGCCGGATGCTCGTGGCTGCATTCCCGCCGAGTGGCAGGGCGCTCACATGCGGTCGGCTCGCGGAGGGTCGGGCGCGGTCATGGGATAGCGGCCCCCAGGCGCAGGGCGCTCACATAGTCGCAGGGCGCTCACATGGGGGTCGGCTCGTCCCCGTGGCGGCGTCTGCTCACTGCTACCACAGAACGTGGATGCTCCCATGCTCGTTTCCGATCAGCTCTCCCAGTAGCTCTTGAGCGCCCTGAGCCCCTCTTCGGCGTCCTTCTCGTCGATCCCCGAGTAGGCGAAGCGAACGTACACCCGCTCCTCGCCGGGAAGCGCCCGTCCGAAGTGGGTACGCGCACAGAACGAGACGCCGGTTTCCCGCATGGTATCGATGCGAAACGACTGCGTGTCCTCGTCGCTGCCGATCGTGTAGCCGTGGCGGCGGTAGACGTCGGTGACGTCGGGGAACAGGTAGAAGGTGGCATCGGATTCGGGTACCTCGACTCCGTCGATGCTGTCGAGCAGTTTCACGATCTTGTCGCGGCGCGCCTGCAATGTGGTGATGATGTTCGCAGCGCCGCTCTGGCCGCCCCGCAGCGCTTCCACGCCGGCCATCTGCACGAACTGGTTGGTGCATGACTCGTCGTTGGTGTTGATCTTGGTGATGATGTCGATCACCGGCTCCGGCCCTACCGCGGCGCCCAGACGCCCGCCGGTCATGGCGAACTTCTTGGAGAAGGTGTAGCCGATCACCGTACGCTCGGCCATGCCCTCGAACTCGACGATGGTGTGGCTGTCGCCGGCGTAGCGGATGTCGATGTACGGGTCGTCGGACAGCACCCAGAGGTCGCGCTCGCGGGCCAGATCGGCGAGCCACTCCAGCTCCTCCGCGCTGGCGTCGGCGCCGGTGGGGTTGTGCTGCGCGTTGATGATCAGCACGCGGGTGGTGTCGTCGACGACACGCTGGATGGAGTCGCGATCGATGCGGAACCGCCCGTCGTCGACCGTGTACGTGTAGGGCTGGCCGCGGCCGCCCAGAAAGTCGACCTGCGACTCGTAGATCGGATAGCCGGGATTGGGATAGAGCACGCCGTCGCCGATCTCCATCACCGCCATCAGGAACTTGCCGATGCATGGTTTGCCGCCCGGCTGGATGGAGACATTGGCGGCATCGTAGCTTACGCCACGGTTTTCGCTCAGTGACTCCGCCAGCGCCTCGCGAAGCTGTGGGACCCCGCCGGCCGGCGTGTAGAACGTTCGCCCGTCGACCATCGCCTGGTAGGCGGCGCGAATGACGTTCAGCGGGGTACGGATGTTCATGTCGCCGAGGTGAAACGGGTACACGCGGTGACCTTCTGCGGCCCATGCGGCAGCATCGCCGGACACGGCGAAAGCGGTTTCGGTACCCAACCGGGAGATACGTCGCGGCACACGGAGACGAATGCTGTTGCTCATGGGGTGCTGCTCCAGAGGGTCAAGTCGGGGTGGTTGCCTGCTCCGAATATGGCGGTCGGCAGTCGATGCCTGGCGTATCGATCCTTACCGTCTTCGAGTGTCACGGAGTGACCGTGCCGACTCATGCGGAATCGAGCGCGGCTAGCAGTTTGCGCTGGCGGGCGATGCGCTGAGACCGGTCGGTCGCGAACCGCTGCACGGCCGCCACGATCGAGTCGGTGTCCAGATGGGCTTCGGCGATCACGTCGGCTTCGCTGCCGCCGGTCAGCCAGCGTTGGTGCCAGTCGGAGGTCAGGGAATACTCGCTCACCAGCGGGCCGACGTCGCGTAGCGGCCACATGCGCTGTGTGCCGGTGCTCACCACCATCAGGTCGGCGCGCGACTCGGGGGGCAGCACGGCGTCGCGGTAGGCGTCCGGCTGGCGGTCGAACAACTCCTCGCTCACGGCGGCGATGATCTTCACGTTGATTCCCGCCTCCTCCAGCCGTGGAATCGCCTGCACGAGGTTGAAGGTGGAGCTCGACCCCTGCGCCACCACGTAGCCGTGTCGCGGCCGGTCCGCAGCGAAGTCGCGAATCAAGTAGAATCCCTTGGCCGCGGCGTCGCGGTCGCTGTCGGCGAAGCGCGAGCGGTCCGCCACCGGGAAATCGGGGCGCGCCACTTCGATCACGATGATGCCTGTCTCCGCTTCGCGGGCGGCAATTTCGGCTGCGGCGAAGTAGCCGGGAGCCACGTCGTTGTAGTCCCAGAAGCTGACCACGATCGCCTGGCCCCGCGGGAACAGGCGCCACACCTGTGGTGAGAAGATGCCGAAGTGGGTGCGCGCGTCGGCGGCGGTCTCCGGTCCGGAGTGGCCGGCCAGGATGTTGAGCACGCCGACCCGGAACGGGCTGTCCTGATTCTGCTGGCTCCACACCCGAGCCGGCAGGTACATCAGTGGCGTGAATGCCCCATAGCTGCCGCTCAGCGCCCATACACCGCCATGCATGGCCGGATCGGCTGACGCGCTCTGGCTCACCAGTCCGATTGCCGTGAGCGTGTTGCATGCCTCCTGGATGGCGGCCTTGAAGCGGGTACCCGCGGGGTTGCGCGTCGGGTCGTAATGTCCGGTCAGCGAGCCGCTTTCGACGTTGATCGATCCGGACAGGTCGGCGGCCACGGTGATGAAGCGGTTGCCGGTGACGTAGTTCATCCACTTGATCACTTCGGATATGGCACGCCGCGTGCCGGCCACCTCGCCCGGCTTCTTGAACAGGTTGACCGTGACCTCCGATTCCTCGCCGCTGATCGGGTGGATGGCGGTTACCGTCGTCGGCTCCGATGGCAGCGCCGCTACCTGAAGCCGCGCGTCCTGGAACGGATCGCGGGTGGCGTCGATGCGTAGCGGCAGCTCGTCGGGGACGCTGTCGGCAATCGCGAGCAGGCGGTCGGCGAGCCACTCGCCGAGGCCGTCCCGGTCGAGCGCCGACATCACCACGTCGACGTTGGTCTTGAACTGGATCAGCCGCTCGCGCGGATCATCGACTACGCCGTCGCGGATGCCGGAGAAGGTCACCCCGAAGCGCCGTTCGAAGGTCTCGGCCAGCGCGACGAAGTAAGGCACGTTCATCTTCATCTCGTAGGGATGGCTGTGATAGCTGACCAGTTGCTCGCCGAACCCGGGGATGGTGCCGTTGGTCGCGGCCGGCCACCAGCCCTTGATGGTGCGTCCGACGACGATCATCGGCCGCCGGTCGTCCGGATCCCACTGTTCCATGGCCCGCATCGCGGCGAGGATTTCGTCGTAGGAGTTGCCGTCGTCGAGCGAGAGGACGTTCCACCCGTAGGACGCCCATTGTTCGGCTATGTCGTATCCGTCCATGCCGTCCGGCACCACGCCGCCCTGCAGCCGGTCGTCGATACCGGCGTTGTTGTAGGACAGAAGAATGCGCAGCCGCTTGCCCACCTGCTGGGCGACCGCCTGGGTCTTCAGTTCCTGGGCATGG
This sequence comes from uncultured Spirochaetaceae bacterium, assembly GCA_964346995.1. Lineage (GTDB taxonomy): Bacteria > Spirochaetota > Spirochaetia > SZUA-6 > Bin103 > Bin103. The sequence goes on from CAYFXT010000181.1 coordinate 5,814, forward strand.
CCGGCGGTCATGGCGAACTCCCCTTCCAGGGCCATCACCTTGAGTGAGGATGGCGCACCGACGAAGTCCCAGAACGCGGCCTTGCCGGCGGAGGTTCCGATGCCGATTCCGGAAGGGCCCCCGTTCACGTCGTTGGTCACGTCGGTGGTTTCGGCGTGACCAGCCAGGGAGCGGATGCCGCGCAGCTTGGCCTGGGCGAACCGCGGGTCGTTGGCCAGTCCGTGATCGGCGAGCAGGGTGGCAAGGGCGCCAGCTCCGCGCCGGAATCCGAGACAGTCGATCGACAGCAGCCCCAGCCTGGGATCCACGTAGTAACGATCGTCCCCGGTGGCCGCGTGGCGGCGGGCCAACGCCTCCCCCATGATCATCCAAAGTGCGTACGCTGTGGGAATGTTGTGCCCGCCGGCGAGCAGGAAGCGGTCCGCGAACGGGTGCTTGGGACGGCGGTAGTCGTAGCGCAGCCCGCCGGCGTCGGGACCCGCCAGATGGAGCGCGACATTGTACGGGGTATAGGCCAGCGGCCCGCCGAAGTGCCCGGTCTG
>CAYFXT010000182.1:0-6272 GCA_964346995.1 uncultured Spirochaetaceae bacterium
TATCCAGAGCGTATCTCCATCCACGATCCGGGTTACCGTCGCGGGAGTCATCTGGACGATCTCCGCGTCGGAGTAGTGGCGCAGATCGGCGACGGTAACGTCGTATACCAGGCCGCAGGAATCGCCAGCCTGCTGGCCGGAAACGGTAACGGCGGCGAGCGCGACCAGCAACGCGGCAGCGTAACGAACGAATGATCTTCCCATGTCAGGACAGCGTGACCATAAACCAGCATAGCAGTACGTGTCGCGTGCCGAATCGTACCCGACTGCTCGCACTGCTGCTCTCGGCCGGTCTGAGCGTCGCGGCGGTGGCATGCGGTTCCGGCACCGGACACGTCAGGCTGACGGTCGGCGGAGCGAAATTCGACGTCGAGCTGGCGGTGACTCCGGAGCAGCGCCGACACGGACTCATGTTCCGCGAGCAGCTCGGCGAACGCGAGGGTATGCTGTTCGTGTTCGAGGAGGAGCAGAACGTTTCGTTCTGGATGCGCGATACGCCGCTGCCGCTGTCGATCGCGTTCATCGACGCGCGCGGGTTGATCGTGCACATGGCGGACATGGTGCCCTACTCGGAAGCGCCGGTACCGTCGCGGTTCCCGGTTCGCTATGCCCTGGAGGTGAATCGGGGCGCCTTCGAGCGCGCCGGTATCGAAGTAGGCGACTTGGTCGAGCTACCCAACCACCTCCGCTGACGCCGCGAAGAAATCCCTTCACGGTGTTCTTGTCGGGCCTTCTACGGCCGCCCCGACGCCGTGCTGTCGTCAGCGAACGGTTCGAGTGTGGGCGGCGATTCGCCCTGGCCCGGATCGTCGACTACGATCTCTATGCGGCGCTCGATCTTGCCTAGTTCACGCTCCAGGGTCTTGGCCAGCTTCACGCCCTCTTCGAACAGTTCCATCGCCTGGTCGATCGGCTGGTTGCCGCGGCGCAAAGCCTCGCCGATCTGCTCCAGCCGCTGTAGACGATCTTCGAAGGTTGCCATTTCGTCTCATGCATCCCTTGTGGTTTCGGTGTTGTCGACCGTGGCGTTCAGTGCACTGTCGTGGAACTGTACGCGGACCTGTTCGGCCGGAAGCACCTGTTGGGCCGAGGTCACGTAGCGGCCGTCCGCCGCTGCGGTAACCAGCGCGAAGCCGCGCGCCAGCACCGCCCGAGGCGAGGCCATGGTGACGCCTTGGGCGGCCAGTTCCAGCCGGTGACGCAGCTTGTCGGCGTGGCCGGTCAATGCGCGCTGCAATTGCGTGCACGAGTCGTCGAGACGCTGCTGCACCGGGTGGGCGAGCAGACGCATGCTGCGCGCCAACTGCTCCGGCGCGAGCCGGTCCAGCAGGGCTCGGTGGCGCTGAGCCCGTGCTTCCATGACCATGCCAAGGTCGCTGCGCATGGCGGCCACCCGCCGCTGCAGCTCGACGCGTGATGCCGCTACCACTTCGGCGGCGGCAGATGGGGTGGCGGCGCGGTGGTCGGCGGCCAGATCGCTCAAGGCGAAGTCCACCTCGTGACCGACGGCGGAGATGACCGGGGTGGCAGCTTCGGCGATGGCTTGCACCACCCGTACGTCGGAGAAGGCCAGGAGATCTTCCAGGGAGCCGCCGCCACGGGTCACGATGATCACGTCGCCGAGCTGCCAGCGGTCGGCGGTGCGGATGCTGTTCGCGATGCGGGCCGCAGCGTCCGGGCCTTGCACCGGAGTCGGTAGAATCACCAAGTCGACGCCCGCGTTGCGGCGCCCGAGGACGCGCAGTACGTCGCGCACTGCGGCGCCGGTCGGGGATGTCACCAGGGCCACGCGACGTGGGAGCAGCGGCAGTGTCTGCTTGCGCTCCTCGGCGAACCACCCGTTGGCGGCGAGCAAGCGCTTGCGTCGCTCCAGGATCGCCAGCAGGTTTCCTTCGCCGGCGCGCTCGATCGTTTCCGCTATGAGCTGGTAGCTGCCCCGCTTGCCGTACACCGAGATCGACCCGCGCACACGTACCAACATACCGTCCGCCGGCAGGAAGCCGAGCAGATAGTGGCGATTCTTGAACAGCGCCACATTCAGCGTTGCCTCGTGATCGATCAGGTTGAAGTAGAAGTGTCCGGTGCTGGAGGGTCGGAATCCGCTCACCTCGCCCTCTACCACCACGTCGTAGAAACGGTCTTGCAGGATTCGGCGCACCCGCCGGGTGAGCTCACCGACGGTGAACGGGCGCCGCTCGTGGCTGACCTGAGCGGCCCCCGGCGCGCTGCGGAGCGGTGACTCCGTTGGACCCTGCGGCCACGATCTCATCTCGCTCCAGCATACGGGCCGTCGGCGCCGACACACAAGCGCCGGACACCGGCGCTCGGGTGCATTCCCGCTCGTCCCATGACGGCTTCTTCTGCTGCACCCCCGGCACTCTCACGCGGTTGCCGCGAGAAGACGATAATCAGAAGTGATGGATCGATCGGCCGGCGGTGGCTCCGTGCGCCTGTTGCGGAGGACGCGCCACCTCCTTGCGGCGATGCTGCTCCAACTCCTCGCGGCCGGTCCCGCCGTGACCAGCTTGGCGGACGAAGGGGTGGACCTCCTGCAACTGGCCGAAGAGCTTGGTGCGGTGTTGGAATGGAATCCGGTGCGGCAGTTGGGGGTGCTCGTCGCCCGCGATCGCAGGGTAGCGCTGCGCGTGGGCACGCCGTGGGTGCTGATCGACGGTGCCACTCCGCTGTTCGTCGGCGACATCGTGCGGCGCGCCGGTGCGGTGCAGCTTTCCGCTCCCGGAGCTGAAGAGTTGCGCCGCGTCCTGACTGAGGCCACGGAGCAACCGGTGCACCGCATCGGCGCCATCCTGATCGATCCCGGCCACGGCGGCAGGGATCCCGGCGCCGTCGGCACCCACTTCATGGATGGACGCCGGGTGACGCTGCTGGAGAAAGACATAGTGCTGGAGACCAGCCTCGTGTTGCACCGGCTGCTCAGCGAGGGCTTCCCGGACAAGAAGGTGGTGCTGAGCCGCGACGACGATCGCTATCTGACCCTGGAGCAGCGTACGGCGCTGGCCAACAGCTTGCTCACCGAGACCGGCGCCGCGGTGATCTTCATCTCCGTTCACGCCAACGCTTCACTCAGCAAGATGGCGCGCGGCTTCGAGGTATGGCACCTGCCGGAGAACCACCGCCGTGACGTTCTGCCCGACAGCTCGGCGGCCCGAGCCACGGAACTTGCTCCGATCCTCAATTCGGTGCAGGAGGAGGAGTTTACCCGCGACTCGCAGCTCCTCGCTTATACCATCATCGACCACTTCCAGCACCGCGTGGGAGATCGCAGCATCAACCGCGGTGTCCACGAGGAGTCGTGGTTCGTGGTACGCAATGCGAAGATGCCGGCCGTGCTGATCGAGCTCGGCTTCGCAACCAACATGCGGGAGGCGGTGCTGCTGTCCGACCCCGGATACTTGCGAACGCTGGCCGAGGCCATCTACAGTGCGGTAGCTGCGTTCGTGACCGCCTATGAGGAGAGCAACCCCGGATGAGTTGGCACAGTCACTCCTGCAAAGTCAGGAGAGTCCCGGAAGCTACCGCTCGCTGGTGACTGCGGTTGCGGCAGTGGCATGGCTGGTCGTTCTCGGGTACAGCGCGCTGATGGTCCACCCCGCGGTGAGCGGGCGTGAACGCCGCGTGTTGTTCTTTCCCGAGGTACCGCATCAGGGCGCCGACCACACCGCCGTGGTGCTGCGTGACGAGGTGCGCTACGTGCCGTATCGATCGCGGGCCGATGCCGCGGTGCGTATGCTCGTCGAGGAGACGATTCTGGGCCCGGCGGACCACCGCACCCACCGTCTCCTGCCGCGCGAAGTCGAAATCATCTCTGCCCACGTGACCGGTGAAGTGGCGTACGTCAACCTGTCGTATCATGCTTGGCTGGCGGCCACGCCGGTGCCGAGCACCGGAGCTGAGCGCATCCAGGCGCTGCACGACACCATACGCTTCAACTTCCCGCGCCTCCGGGACGTCCGCATTCTGATAGAAGGCCAGGAGCCGCGCCGGGAGCCGGCGCCAACAGGAGGAGCAACCGATGGCTGAGCCCTTGACCGCTCACCAGGTCGAAACCGCGCTGGCGGAACTGCCCGGGTGGCAGACCGCCGGTGATGCGATTACCAAGACCTACACTTTCGCCCATTTCCGCGAAGCGATTTCGTTCATCGTGCGGATCGCCTTTGCCGCCGAGGCGGTGAACCACCATCCCGAGCTGTGGAACGTCTACAGCAGGGTGCGGGTGACGCTGTCGACCCACGATGCGGGCAACCGCGTGACCGCCAAGGACCTCGCGCTGGCGCAGCAGATCGAACGTATCTCCTGGGTGTAGTGGGCCGTGGCGGCTCGCTCGAGATCATGGGTCTCGGGGTGACCGAGCCGGCTCAGAGCAGATCCGGGCGCCGTTCGCGCAGCGTCTCCACGGCGTTGCGTACGAGCTGGGTACGTCCCCTCCTGGTCACCAGCACCGCCCCGTTCTTGACCACCACGATCAGGTCGTCCACACCCACCAGTGCCACGGGCAGGTCGCTGAACACCGCGTTGCCGCGTGCGTCGGCAGCGGCCACCGGCTCGTCGCCGCCGGCGATCCGCGCCAGTTCGTCCCAGCTTCCCACGTCGCTCCAGCGAAACGAGGCGCGCACCGCTGCCACGCGCCGGCTACGTTCCATGAGGGCGTAGTCGATGGAAATGGACTCCAGCAGGCCGTACGTGGCGCGCAGCTCGGTGGTGGGCGGCACCACGGTGGGACCGGAGCGTGCTTCCGGCACCGGAACGCCGGTGCGAGCCAGTGCGGTTGCGATCTCCGGCGCGTGCCGTTGCAACTCGGTGCGCAGCAGCTCCAGGGGGAACAGGAACATGCCGGCATTCCACAGGAATCCGCCGTCCGCCAGAAAGCGAGTGGCGGCCTCGCGGTCCGGCTTCTCGCGAAACGCCACGACCCGATAGCCGTCGCTCAGTGCGGCGCCCAGTTCCAGATAGCCGTAGCCGGTTTCCGGTCGCGTCGGCTGAATCCCGAACGTGGTCAGCCAGCCGTGCCGGGACAGCCGCTGGGCTGCGCGCACGTCGCCGACGAACGCTTCCTGCGGCTCGATCGCGTGGTCCGACGACAGCACCAGCAGCGCTCCGTCGCCGGCCGTCCGACCGGTGACCTGGCCGACGAAGAGGGCGCCCAGGGCTACCGCGGGAGCGGTATTGCGCGCCTCCGGCTCGCCGAGGACGTAGCAGCGCACGTCGCTCGCCGCCGGCTCCAATACCGTGGCTTGAGCGGTCACGGCGTCCACCTGATCCTCCGCGGTCACTACCACGATCGGGTCGGAGCCTACCGCCTGGGCGCGTAGCAGCGCCTGCTGCAGGTAGCTGTGGCCGCCGTCGAAGCTCAGGTACTGCTTGGGGGTGGCAACGCGCGACGCCGGCCACAGGCGCGTGCCGCTGCCGCCGGCCAGGATCAGGGTGGCGAGGCTCACGGCGTCAGGGCAGCAGCAACCGGTCGGAGAGCGGTGCCAGCCGCCGGCGCAACTCGGGGGTCAGAGTGGAGGCGATTTCGTACTGGGTCCGCGTCCCGGGACGGGCGTAGCCGACGTGCAGCACACGGCGCGTACCGGTGCTGCAGTTCGCGCGGGCGCCGTGCCAAGTGTCGCCGTGCACCAGGATCGCCGACCCCGCAGGGCAGGTCGCCAGTACCTCGCCGGGCACTTCCGCGTACGGATCATCCAGTTCGGTGGCAGGGAAGGGACGCTGGTGGGAGCCGGGCACCAGCCGCGTCGCGCCATTCTCGTCAGTGGTCTCGTCCAACGCCCACAGCACGTTGAAATAGGCCGGCGTATCCAGCCAGCCCTGGCGATCGGCGTGGATCGCCTGATACGGGTGCCGGTGGCCGGGCAGCGGGTCGTGGGCGTTCATGGCGTGCCAGGTGACGGGTCTGCCGATCACCAGTTCGGCAAACTCCAGCACCAACGGGTCGATAGCCAGTTCCACGAACAGATCGCCCTTGCTGAACAGGTTGCACAGGCGGCGTACGAACGGCGCTACTGCGGCCTGTTCCCAGCCGGCGCGCGCTCCCTCGCTTGCGTACAGCGCTTCCAGGGCATCACGAATCGCCGCCACGCGCGGCGGCGGCAGGTGTCGTTCGACGATCAGATAACCGTCGCGCCGGAATGCGGCGCGTTGCTCGTCGGTGCTCACACCTGCCATCGTAAGCGCCACGCCGGGACGGTCAAGGGGTGCGGGTGCATTCCTGCCAAGTGGTAGAGCGCGCTCACGTACGGGTCGGCTTGTCCCCC
>CAYFXT010000183.1:0-6237 GCA_964346995.1 uncultured Spirochaetaceae bacterium
CCGTACGGAGCCCTGTCGTATGTGCCGCTGCGTCCCAATCCGACAGCCTCTAACGCCGTGCGACGTACTCGGTCTCGACCTTGATGCCTCTGAAGTTCAGGTAGGTGAGCCCGAAGATCAGGATGAACAGGACGAAGCCGATGGTGGTAGCGTACCCCATGCGCGCGTACCAGAAGGCCATGTTGTACATGTAGAGCCCCGGCACCAGGGTGGCGAAGCCGGGACCGCCCTCGGTGAGAATGAGCTGCACGCCGAAACTCTGCAGGGAGTTGATCACGCTCAGGATCAGGATCAATTTGACCTGCCCCAGCACCATCGGCAGGTCGATGTACCAGAATCTGCGGAACACGTTGGCCCCGTCGATCAGGGCGGAATCGAGGATTTCTCCAGAGATGGCCTGCAGTCCCGAAAGATAGATGAGGAGAGAAAATCCGCCCACCCAGGGGAACCCGATGAACATCATCGCGAGCAGCGCGAAACGCGCATCGCCGAGCCACGCCTGGCGCAGACCCTCCAGCCCGACGAGGCTCAGGAACTGGTTGATGATGCCCACCTCGGCGTCGTAGATGCACCCCCAGACCAGGACCATGACGATGAACGGCACCACCATCGGAAACACCAGCATGGCGCGCGACACGTACTGCAGCCGCGCCGACTTCAGGTTGAAGATCAGCTCGGCGGCGAACAGCGGCGCGGTGACGTTCACCACGATGGCGAAGGCGGACAGCTTGAGCAGGTTGGCGAGCGCGGTCCGGAAGATTTCGTCCCCGGCCAGCTCGATGAAGTTGTTCAGCCCGATGAAGCGGGACACGCCGCCCACGGTCCAGCGCGTGAACGAGTGCTGGATGGCGGACAGGAACGGGTAGTAGGAGAACAGCAGCATGAGCAGAAACGAGGGTGCCAGGAACAGGTAGACCGTCCTGTTGGCGTAGATGCGCCGCAGCAGGTTCTGGAAGGAATTGCGGGTGGGTACGGGTGGTGCCGCGGGCACCCGTAGCGCTGACAAGCGTGTCGTTTCGGGACCGATCCCCACCGGGCGCGGCGCGTGGCCGAACCCGGTGGAATCGGTATCAGGCGGGGCTTACTTGAGGCCCCACTCGGGGTTGGCCGCGACCATGCGATCGACGCCCGCCTCCAGAATCTCCTGCAGCTCGGCGGCGCCCTCCTCGATGGAAACGCTGCCGCCGAGGATCTCGGCCACCATGCTGCGCCCGATGTCGCCGGCCTGCACGTCGTAGAAGCCGAAGAACACGAGCTGCTCGCCGGGCCCCGCTTCGGTGGTGATCGAGGAGATCATGCCGTCCAGCAGGTCGGTGCTGCGTTCGCCCTTGATGTTGGGAATCAGCACGTTGGCCTCCTCGATCATCGGAATAGCCCGCTCGGGCACGGTGAGGAAGCGCAGGAAGTCGACCGCGAGATCGGTCTTGCCGCCCTCGATCGCGGTCGCGGTGATGGCGAGCTGGGTAGCGTGGGCGCCGCCCAGGCCGCGTACGACCTTGCCGGTCCCGTAAGGCGAGCTGTCGGTGGTAACCGGCGGGAACCAGAAGGTGCCGAAGTCGAAGTCGCGCAACGGGTCGTTGACCAGCGCCAGCAGGTTCCAGGTGCCGGCCCAGGCGATCGCGGCGCGCCCGGTGATCCACGGCCGGAAGTCGCCGCCATCCGTCTTGGTGGCCCAGTCACCCTGCCAGTTGGGAGCCCACGCCTTGAGCAGGCGCAGCCACTCCTGCTGCTGCGGATCGTTCAGGTCGAGGGTGCCGTTGCGTACCGCACGGGCAACCTCCTCATGGTTGCTGAACCCGCTCTCGTCGGCGTCGACCTTCTCCACGACGTCCAGAGCCGTGGCCTCGAACAGCAGCACGAAGGTCCAGTCGAGATGATTGTTGACGTGCGCCGTCTGGAACGGGATGTAGCCGGCTTCCTTGATCGTCTCCTGGATATCCGTGAACTCTTTCCAGTTGGTCGGCACTTCGAGGCCGAGCTCGTCGAATATCGACTTGTTGTACACCCAGCCGGTGGCGACCAGGTCGATGGAGAGTCCGTACAGCGCGCCGTTGGCCTGCACCTTGGGCCGCAGGGTGGACTCGAAGAACAGGTCCCACCACTTGGCGTTGCCGTCGGCGTAGAGGTTGGGCTCCTGCAGGTAGGGCATCAGGTCGACGAACCAGTTGTTGTCCTTGTACTGGTACGCCCACTCGTTCTTGACGCTGAGGATGTCAGGGGCGGTGCCGCCGCTGAGCTGGGTGACCACCCACTCCAGACCCGATACCGGGTCGGTCAGAATCTCGATGCTGACACCGGGATGGAGCTGCTGATACTCGTCGACGATCTCCTGCGCCTCGACCAGCTTCTCCAGGCCTTCACCGCGTACCACACCCGGCGTGTAGCTGCCGAGGTGGATGCTCATCTTGCCGCTGAGCCCTTCGCCGACGGCGCCCTCTTCCGCTCCCGTGGCGAACATCGGGCTCCCCGACAGGAACAGCAGACCGGCACTCACGAAGGCCGGTGCGAGTTTCTTGTAGTCAACCATTTTGGTTCCTCCTCCCATGGTCGTTGGGTTCATTGCGCGGCTGCCTGGAAACCGATATTCCCGGAGCCGACTGAGTAAGGTCACGTAAGTATCCCTCGACGTGCGCCGACTACGCGGAGGCGGCGGCGGGGAGCTTCGGTGCCGGGTGGGCGAGCTGGGGTTCTGCCGACAGGCGGCGGTACACGTCGCCGCACGAGGCCAGGGTCAGACCGGCGCGGCGAGCGTGCTGCAGCAGCAGGTCGATCTGTCCGGCGGTGCGGTCCACCCGGTAGATCGACCAGGGGTGGAAGCAGGGGTCGTAGGTCAGCAGCCCCTGGTCGCGGGCGTACTCGATGCCGGGAGCATAAGCCTCGTACACCTCGCGGCCGGTGGTGGGGAGCCGCGACGGGTAGCCCCACGGCAGCGCCGGCGGCCAGGCCATCGGCGACGGCTGGCCGGTGAGGATGTTGTCGTGCCAGGCATGGGCGGAAATCTCCAGCAGCTCGGGATAGCCGTCGTCGCTGAACCAGAACGGCTGCGTCAGCGGCGCCGGCGCGACGTTGTTCGGCTGCCAGCTCAGCGTGCGGACGTAGCGGTAGCCGGCCTCCCACAGCGCCTCCAGCAGGCGCGTCTCGCCCAGGAAGCCGTGCGCGAAGCCGCCCGGCGCGGTAAAGCCGATCACCGCGCGCCCGAACAGGTCCTCGATCACCCGCTTGGAGTCCACCAGCTCGCGGCGCACGGCGGCGGCATCGTCGCGGATCGCCAGCATGTTGTCGTGCGTAAAGCTGTGCGACTCCAGATCGAACAGCTCATGATCGAGAATCGTCCGCAGCCGCGACCCCGCCGCCAGGGCGAGCTGGGCGACGATGAAGAAGGTGGCCGGAGCCTGGTGCCGCAGGTGCACTTCGGCCACGGCCCGCACGCCGTCCAGACACTCGTCCAGGCGCGCTCCCTCGTAGCTTACCATCTCCCGATAGATCGATGCGGAATAGGGCCTGTCGCCGATCTCCCACCACGGGTAGATCGCCTCGGTATCGTATCCGGCCACATAGCAGGTCATGATGGTGACGACCCTACCGCCGCTCCGCGCGCGGCGCAAGCGACATTCCGGCCGAGTTGCGAATTGACCGGCAACGCACTTGGCGTGCTGTGCCAGGCATGGGCGGAATCTCCAGCAGCTCGGGATAGCCGGTCGTCAGTCGGCGAGCAGGGTCGTGTACAGGCGCAGCGGCACGTTCAGGGACAGGAACAGACGCCACGTGGAGGGCTCGGCCGCGCTCCGCAGTGGCACATCCAGCCCCACGCCGAGCGGGACGGGGAGATCCAGCAGGGTGCCCGCGGACAGGCCGGCACGTGCTTCGACGCCCTGCCGGAACGCGACCGCCCCCGGCTATCAGCTTCCTCCGCGACTTCCAGCCCCTTCGAGTTGCTCGACCGAGACGATCTTCATCTACACCATCGGCAATGACTGCGAGCGGTGACGATGGCACGCGCCGAATCCTTCCGGGAAAGCGATATTCGTCGCCGCCAGCGTGTCCCGTCAACCGGACCACGACGCTTCCGCCCTCGGCGAGACGAGTCGACCAGCAGGGGACGATTCCGCCACGCGGTCGGCCCCAGATCCATCCTCGCGGGTCGTCGGCGTGTTTCTCTATTGCCGCTCTTTGGCTTGTCGGATGTCGATCTGCGCCTTGTGGCCGTGCTTCTCAAGTAAGTGCAGCAGATTTGCGCCGTTCATAAGAACAAGCGGTTTGTCTTTAGCAAAGCGGTACGCATTCGGCCCATAGTCGGATGTAGTCACAAGAATACCTTTAGTGCCCCCTTCATTGATGACCGTTCCGTAGAGATCTCGAACGGCCGCCACGTCGACCGTGTTGGTGTAGCGCTTCGCCTGAATGACAAACTTGCCGCCCCGGATGGGATCCGGATCGAAGGCTACCGCATCCACGCCGCCGTCTCGACTGGCTTGAGTTACCTTGACCTCCCCTGCGAACTCCTGTTCGAATATCTCGCGAATCAGATGCTCGAAGTCCTCCCAATCCATGGTCGCAAGGTTGACTGAGTCGTCCAGCGTATTCGCGACTTCTCGAGCCGATACGAAGCGCCCGTCGTCGCGACGTAACTCCATAATCGGCGCAATGGCGGTGAGCGTGTGCAGCTTGGAGCTGCCAACACCCTTCAGAGCCTTGAAGCACTCCTTTGGATCGACCTGCGAGAGGTTGATCTTCAGGAATTCCTCGCGGCTGGTCTGCAGAGAGAGAATGCACGTGGTTGCGCTGAGCCCCGTGCGCGGATCCACTGCGGTGACGTAACCGTTGAATACGACCGATGCCACGGCTCGCAGTTGGTCAGACTCGAACACCTCGTGAACGGTCCTCAACACAATCTGGTACACTAACGAATCGTACAGCCGTCTCGCCTGAGCATCGGGCAGTTCTTTCTCCTTGAATTCATCGCGACTCTGTATATAAACGATCTCCTGAAGTCGTGGGAGCGTGTCGAACGACGGAAGAGCGTAACACACAAGCAAGTTGGCGGTGTCCGGGGTGTATTCGATCTCGAACTCTTGGGGCATCCAGTCTGGGTAATCCGATCTGGACAACACGAGGTCGAGGTACTCCTCGACTGCGGCCGGTTCTCTGTTTTCGTAGCGCTCCCGTTGCCGATCTATTGCCGCGTTCGCTTCACGTTGTGCGTCGGCAAAGGCACGTTTGCGAGCCTCCCACGCCGCAACTTCGTCGCTGTGATGCTGCAGCCGCTTCTTGAACTGGTACCTCAGCCTGTTTGTCTCGTAAACCCATTTGCTGTGTGCACTCTCGAATAAACTGGCAGCGTGAGCCTCCCTTGCTTCGCGTCTTGAGGGAAAGAGTCGGTCGAGGAAACCAGTTTCAACCCGGAACGGCCGATCTTCCGGCCTGGGTTCAGGCGGAAGAACCGGTTTTGGCGGTCGGCTCGGTCGTTTCTCCGCGAAGTGACTCTTTTCCTTGAGCTGCTCCCAGTCGATAGTGTCGTCAATCGATAGCGTATGTGCGAGCGTGCCCGACAGCGCGTCAAGATTGGCTCGCGCCTCAGCAGTCCTTTCCACCGCTGTGGTCCGGGCGGTCTCCCGCGCTTGAGCGGCATCCCATCTTCGGGTCCATTCGTCGGCTTGCAGTCGAGCCTTGCGTTGGACGACATCCGACTCGGATCCCCTGATGAGGCGATGCTTATTGAGTCCGTCGTGCCACAACTCGACGCGATAAGTCGGGTTGCCGCGTTTCGAATAGGAGACCTTAGGTTCACTGAATCGCACCTCCATCGTTTCACCTCCATCGTTTCACCGCCGCGGGCCAACAGCGAGGATCAGTCTTTGCACAACAACGCACGTCGACCCACCGCCCGACAATATCCGCCAAGCTCCGACCCGGGCCACGCCCGAAACTGGCGACATTGAGCCGCATGAGCCGCACAGTACTACAGTTCTGATCCTGAGCAAGCCGGCCGGCCGCCAGCCGCCACTTGCGGTTCGGGGGCGACCGTCAAGGGACGCGGGGCGGCGGCAGCCTGCCCATCCGGGACTACATAACTCCTCCCGGTACTGCGATGCAGCATCCTGTGAGTAGATGAACGGTTCAGGACGGACCGAAGAAAATCAGCATGGATAATACGACATTCGCAATCATCCTTGCAAAACCGTGTTCGACGTGGCAGTGGCGAACGACCATGTCAGATCATCGGGTGGAAGCCGTTTG
>CAYFXT010000184.1:0-2245 GCA_964346995.1 uncultured Spirochaetaceae bacterium
ACCAGGCGGCGCTGGCGGCCCTGGCGCGGCGTGGCGTCCAGCCGGTGGCGCCAGCTCCCGGTGCCACCGCGCTGCTGCGCCGTCAGGGTGCTGTCGCCCGCCGCGCCCTCGCCCCCGACCTCTACCCCGAGGCACTCCTCGACCGGGTCGAGGCAGCCCTGGCTGCGCATCGCACCGAGGCCGGGTCCGCGTCGTGACCGCCGACGCCGAGCACGCCGCCGGCCCGTCCGCGCTGCTGCACCGCTGCGCGCACTGGGACCGGGTGTTGGCCAATCTGGAGACCGGCGTGCTGGCGGTGCTCATCCTCGGCTCCCTGGCTGTGTCGCTGCTGCAGATCGGGCTGCGCAACGTCGGCGCCGCAGCCCTGCCGGCGGTAGACACCGCGGTACGCGGCGCCGTGCTGTGGATCGCGTTCCTGGGCGCCTCGCTGGCCACCCACCGCGGCAGCCACCTGGCGGTCGACGTAGCCGAACAGGTGCTGCTGCCGCGCGCCAACCGTCGGGTGGCCGCCGCCGCCGCCCTGGTTGCAGCCGTGGTGACGGCACTGCTGACCGTCGCCGCGGCGCGCTTCGTAGCCGCCGAACTGGCGTTCGCCGGCCCGGCAGGCGCGGCCGCGACCGCGGTGATGCCGTTTGGTTTCGCGGTGATGACACTGCGCTTCCTGCTCGGCGCCGCGCGCCGGCTGGACACCGGCGAAGCACCGCCACCCACCCCATCGGCGCGGACGGTGGACGTCGCGACCGGCTCCCGTTCATTCGCACCGGCGGCGCCGCCGAACAGGAGGCCGAGCTGTGGCTGAGTCGGCATGGTCACTCGGTGACGAGCGCTGGTTCGCCGTCCGCACCGGCGGCGCCGGCACCCCGGAGGCCCCGCGCGTGACGGGAGACCGATCCGGCACCGGTCGTACCGGCGGAGGAGCCTGACGGAAACCGCACTGAGTATCGCCGCCGGCGTGCTGCTGCTCGCCGCTGCCCTGGGCGGGGTGCCGCTGTTCGCGCTGATCGCCGGCGCGGCGCTGGTCGGCTTGGCGGTTGCCGGCATCGATCCCGCCGTAGCGGCGTTGGAGTTCAGCCGCCTCGGTTCGCTGCCCACCCTCACGGCGTTGCCGCTGTTTGCATTCGCGGGACTGGTGCTGGCCGAGAGCCGCGCACCGCGCCGTTTCCTGCTGCTGGCGCGGGCGCTGTTCGGCCATCTTCGCGGCGGCATGGCGGTCACTGCGGTCGTGGTGTCAGTCGGCTTTACCGCTTTCACCGGCGCATCCGGGATCACCATCATCGCCTTGGGCGGTCTCCTGCTCCCGGCCGTGCTCGCCGCGGCGAGCGCGCAGCAGCGTCGCCACCCGGAACGCCACGCCATCGGCCTCATCACCGCCGCCGGCGCCCCAGGTCTGCTGCTACCGCCAAGTCTGGCGGTGATCGTGTACGCCATCACCGCCGGGGTGAGCGTCGACCGGTTGTTCCTGGCCACCACCATACCGGCGCTCCTGCTGGTGGCAAGCCTCAGTTTCTACACCACGGTCGCCCGCCGTTCAGCGACTGCCGTCCGCGCGCGCCGGCGTTTCGTGGCGCGCCGCGCCGCCCGCGCCGTGCGGCTGGCCGGGTGGGAGTTACCTCTGCCGGTGGCGGTGGTGGGCGGCATCTACCTGGGCGCCATCACGGTCACGGAGGCGGCCACCCTGACCGCCGCCTACGTGGTGCTGGTGGAGATGTTCATCCGCCGCGAAGTCGATATGCGCCGCGACCTGACCGCCATCATCCGCAACACCGGCGCCCTGGTCGGAGCGATTCTGGTGGTGGTGGGCGCGGCCCTCGCGCTGACCAACGTGCTGGTGGATGCCCTGGTGCCGCAGCGGCTGCTGGCCGCGGTGACCACGAGCGTGAGCCATCCGCTGCTGTTCCTGTTGGCGCTGAACGGGGTGCTGCTGATCGCCGGCATGCTGGTGGACATCTTCTCCGCCATCGTCGTGCTGGTGCCACTGATCGTGCCGGTTGCCGCGGCGCTGCAGATCGACCCCCTGCATCTGGGCGTGGTGTTTCTGGTGAACCTGGAGGTGGGTTACCTCACGCCGCCGGTGGGGATCAACCTGTTCGTGGCGCGGTTCCGCTTCGGGCGGCCCCTCGCCGCCATCTACCGTGCCGCCCTGCCGTTCGCGCTGGTGCTGATCGCCACGCTGCTGGTGATCACCTACCTGCCGTCGCTGTCGCTGTTCCTGCCGCGCCTGTTCGGAGCAGGCTGAGCCCGCCCC
>CAYFXT010000184.1:2345-6214 GCA_964346995.1 uncultured Spirochaetaceae bacterium
GCCGTCGCTGTCGCTGTTCCTGCCGCGCCTGTTCGGAGCAGGCTGAGCCCGCCCCTGCGGCGCCCACGACTCGGGCGAGCACCGCGTGTCAGCGACGTAACGACGAACCTGACGCCGATCATCCAGGTCACGTCGTGAATCGGGCATTCATCCGACTACGGGACGATGGCATGTCGGCGCAGGAATCGGAGGATGAGCGGCCACTGCCGGGGGCAATCGTTGTGGCCACAGGGGAGCGGGATCGGCTCGGTCCCGGCGGTGCGTGCCAGGGCCTCGGCATGAGAAAACGGAATGATCCGGTCGCGGGCGCCGTGTAACACCAGGACGGGCGGTGCGCCGGCGGCGAGCACCGCCTGACTATCGAACGGATCGAGCACCAGGGCGCGTGGTACGAGCCGTGGGATCAGGTCGGCCATGCTGGTAAAGGTGGACTCCAGGATCAGCGCGCCGACGGGGCGCTCGGCGGCCAGCGCACAGGCAGCCGCGCCACCGAGCGAACGGCCGTACGCGACGATACGCCGTGCGTCGATCTCCGGGTGGCGGCTCGCGTAGTCGAACGCGGCGATGATTCCCGCGGTGATCGACGTGCGGTTGGGGCGGCCACCGGAACGGCCATAACCGGGGTACTCGACCAGCAGCACCGCAACGCCGGCGTCGGTCATCGGAGAAAATGGCGCCACCCAGTGATCGATCAACTCGCCATTGCCGTGCGTGTAGATGAGCGCTGGAAACGGAGGCGTGCCCACGGCAGGGCGCAGCAGCCACGCCTCCAGGTCCCGGTTCGGGCCGAGCCATACCTGCTGCGTCCCCGCCGGCAGCGCCGCGGGTGCCGCGGGGCGCGGCGGCCGCGGATAGGTCGCCGGTCGCTGCAGGCCGAGCACGGCGCCGAAGTACATCGCCGTGGCGATCAGCAGGACGACGGCGACGGCCACCAATCGACTACGCCGCCGGCGCGCCGGCACGCGCACTCCGACGGCGATCGCCGCAGCACCGTGCAACAGCCCGGCGCCGCGGGGCCGAGTTCAGCGCAATCGGTAGAGAACCAACCATCTCGCTGCCAACCAGCTTACTGCCCAGGATGCCCGCGCGGCACCCGTTCAGGGAACGAAAGCGCCGCACCGGGGGTGCAGGCAGGCGTCCGCGGTGCCCGGCTCGCATCCACGACAGCCCGGGCCACTTGAGCGGAACCGGTGCGGTGATGACAATACCGGAGTGCGAGGTGCCCCTTCCGTTGCCGAGACCCGCGACGTGCTCAGCTACCTGAGCCATTACCGCGGGCACCTGTTCGTGCTGCGCATCGCGGACGAACTGCTCGGCGCCCCGCTGTTCCCGATGTTGATCAAGGACATCGTGCTGCTGCAGCGCATGGGCATCCACGCCGTCATCGTGCCGGGAGCCCGCCACGCCATCGATGCCGCCCTCGACGCCACGACACGGGCGCGCGCCGCGGCCGCGCTTACCATCGGTGTCGGCGAGCGGCGCGTCACCACCGAAGCCGACATGGAGACGGTGATGTCCGCCTCGGCCCGGGTGGTGAACGAAATCCTCGCCCTGCTCACCGAGAGCGGCGCCCGCGCCGTAGTCGGCAACTGGGTGCGTGCGCGTACCGTCGGGGTGGTGGCTGGCGTCGACTACCAGCGCACCGGCCGCGTCGATCGGGTGGACGCCCAGCTTCTCGGCGCGCTGCTGGAGACCGATGCCATTCCGATCATATCCAACATCGGCTGGAACGCGGTCGGCAAGGCGTACAACATTTCCAGCCTGGAGCTGGCGGTGGCGGTGGCGGTGGCGCTGCAGGCCGCCAAGCTGTTTCTCATCGGTACGGCCGCCGGGATCGC
Source organism: uncultured Spirochaetaceae bacterium (assembly GCA_964346995.1). Classification (GTDB taxonomy): domain Bacteria; phylum Spirochaetota; class Spirochaetia; order SZUA-6; family Bin103; genus Bin103. The sequence goes on from CAYFXT010000184.1 coordinate 4,184, forward strand.
GGCCGTGCCGGGCGCCGGCGAGGAACTGGCCACCCGGTCTGACGGCTGTTACTCCAGCGTCGACTACCGGGCTGCGCAGCGCCTGCTGGAACGGAGCCGGGAACGGATCGGCGCCGACGAGGCTGCATTGATCGGCGCCGCAGTCAGCGCCTGCGCGGCGGGTGTGGACCGGGTGCACGTGGTCGACGGGCGCCGCGACGGCATCCTGATCGACGAGATCTTCTCCGCCGACGGTGCCGGCACCATGTTCTACGGCAATCAGTACATTCATGTCGTTGCCGCCGAGGCGGCGCACGTTCCGGAGATCATGCGACTCCTGCAGCCGCAGGTCGACGCCGGACTGCTGGTGCCGCGCGCCGCCGCCGCCGTCGCCGAGCGACTCGCCGACTACTACGTCTACCAGGTCGACGAGACCGTGCAGGGTTGCGCCGCACTGCGGCTGCTCGACGGCGATACCGCAGAGATCGAGAGTCTGGTGGTAAACGAGAGCTACCGCGGCAGCGGCACCGGGGCGCGGCTGGTCGCCTTTCTGCTCGGCGAGGCGCGGCGGCGCGGCGCGCGGCGCGTCGTGGCGCTCACCACTCAGTCCGCCGACTTCTTCATGGAACAGGGTTTCGTCGAAGCCACTCCGGACACCCTGCCCGGTGACCGCGCCTACGACCGCGCCCGCAACTCGCGCGTACTGCTGACCGACCTGTAGCGCCTGCGAACGGCACGGGTGCATTCCCGTTCCGTGTCGGCAGTACGCGCAGACGCCGCCACCGGACAGCCGACCCGCGTGTGAGCGCTCTTGCCACTTGGCGGGAATGCACCCGTGCCGTTTGCGTAGTGGCGTCCGAGCCTGCTATAAGGTCTCCCGATGGTGAGCACCATCGGGTTCATAGGGGCGGGCAACATGGGTTTCGCACTGGCCGGGAGCCTGCAGCGCGCTGGCTTGGCGACGCGCATCGCCGTGTACGACCCGCTGGCCGAGCGCTGTGCGCTGTTCAGCCGCGAGCTGAACGGCGTCTCGGTGGCCGCGGACGCGCCCAGCGTGTGCGCCAGCGCCGACGCCACCTTTCTGGCCGTCAAGCCGCAGGACGTGCACACCGCCACCGCCGGTCTGGAGGACAGCGACGCGCTGATCATCTCGATCCTGGCCGGCATCTCGCTGGCCGCGTTGGCCGCCCGGCTGCCGCGCGCCCGGTTGGTGCGGGTAATGCCCAACACGCCGTGTCTGGTGGGCGCCATGGCCGCCGGGTTCGCGGTGGCAGGCGGCGTCGGCAGCGCCGACCGCGATTTGATAGCCCGCCTTCTGGGCGCGGCCGGGGTAGCCTACGAGGTCCCGGAAGCCGCCCTCGACGCTGTTACCGGCCTGAGCGGGTCGGGCCCCGCCTACTTCGCGCGCCTCATCGAATGGCTCAGCGCGGCCGGCGTGCGGCAGGGGCTGGAGCCGCAGGTCGCCGCCGACCTTACGGTGCAGACGGCCCTCGGCACGGCACTGCTCATGCAGCGGCAGAAGATGACGCCGGCCGCGCTGGTAGACTTGGTCAGCTCCCCCGGTGGGACGACCGTTGCCGGGCGCCGCGAGCTGGAGGAAGGCACGGTGCGCGCCGCCCTGGAGCGCACCGTAGCCGCGGCCACCGCGCGCAGCCGCGCATTGGGGGCAGTGGACACGGGGGCAGTGGACACGGACACTCCGTGACGCCCGGCGCCCGAACCGCCGCCCACGCAGCTTCCGGCCCAACCGGCGTGCAGCCGGTACGGCATGAGAGACGATGCACACGCAACCGCCCGCCGGCCAGTATATTGCGCGGTATGACCGTACGCGAGATGGCCCTGGCCGCCCGCGCCGCCAGCCGCCGGCTGGCGATCGCTTCGACGGCGGCCAAGAATGCCGCGCTGGAGCGCATCGCCGCCAACCTGGAGGGGCAGCGTGAAGCGATCCTGGCTGCCAACCGGCAGGATCTGGAGCACGCGAACGCGGCCGGTGTCGCGGCGCCGCTGATCCCGCGGCTCGGCCTGGAGAAGAAGTTCGCCGGCATGGTCGAG
>CAYFXT010000185.1:0-6203 GCA_964346995.1 uncultured Spirochaetaceae bacterium
GCGGTGGCCCGCATCCTGGCCGGCGTGCTGCTCGTCCTGTTGGCCACTACCGGCTGTGCGCGGCGCGTGGTCGATCTGCGGTTCACCGACGCTGCCGGCGAACCGGTCCGCGTACGCGTCGAGCGCCGGCCCTCGGAGCAGGCCAGGGCCGCCCGCTCCGCCAGGGTCGGCCGCACCTCCCTCGCCCCGCGGCACGCCGTCCCAAGCACCGCCCTGCTGGTGCTGAAGGATCCGCTGCCGCTGGACGCCGGCCAGGCGGTGACCGTGGCGGTGCGCAGCGGGCTGGAGGCGTTCACCGTGGAGCTGTTCAGCGGCGCCGATACGGTCGCCCACAGCGAGCGGGTCGAGCTGGGCGGCAGCGGTACGATCCACTACCAGTTCACCGTCGGTGCGCCGCTCACGCTGTGGGGCATGCAGCTTCGTGCGCCGCCCGCGGTTGCGTCCGGCGAGCTGGAGCTGCGCGGGGTGGCCGTGGGGCGGCCGAGCGGGGCACTGCGCGTGCGTGACGCCGTGCTGATGACCGGCAGCGGATTCCGCCCGCGTGGCGCCGCGCGGTTCGACGGCCTCGCGCTGTCGCCGGTGGACCTGGCACTGACGCAGTGGCTGTTTCCGCCTGCGGGGCAGGACGCGGATGCGCGCCGCGACCTGGGGTGGCTGCTGGCGCTGGAGTTGCACAACGGCTCCTCCGGCGAGTTGCGCATCGACCTGGAGGGCAACGGCACACGCCGCAGCTTTCTGCTCACCACGCACGCGGGGCGCCAGTTCGTCCATCTGCACGGCGGCGAAATCGGCTTCCTGCCGCACCTCCTGACTCTGGCGGAGCTGCCGCGGAGCGGTGCGCCGGCGGGTCTGGTCTCGGCCGCGGTGGAAGCGGCCCCGGCGGCGCAAGCGGCGGACGAACTGGTCGCGCTACCCGCCGATCTGGGCACCGTCCTGAGCCTGCGGCGGGAGTTCTGGCGGCGGCCCGAGTTCGAGCTGTACGCGTGGAACGCCGTGCCCGGTGCCGCCGCGGCGCCGATTCTGGTGTTCGACACCGCCGACTACGCCGTCCAGTCGCGGCTGTTCCGGCGCCTGGCGTTCTTCGTCGAGAAGCGCGGCTTTCGTGGCCGGCTGCTGGACGACGAGGAACTGGCCGGACGGCGCGGCTACAACGCCCACGACTACACCGCCCCCGATCTGGCGCGCTTCTTCAGCCTGGCGCAGGAGGGCGGCCTGCGCCTGACCGATGAGGAGCTGCTGCTGCGCGCCGTAGCGCAGACCCACGGCATCATCCAGCCCGACCCGGACGGGGGCTGGCGCGCCGGCGCCGGCGCGATCCTGTCGATTTCGCAGGCCTCCGGTGCGTCGCTGCGCCGCCTGCTGCTGCGCCACGAGGCGATGCACGGGCTCTACTTCATCCACCCAGCGTATCGGGAAGCGGTGTGGGCGCTGTGGCAGGAGCTGACGGCGGACGAGCAGATGTTCTGGCGCCTGCTCCTGGCCGCGGTCAACTACGACATCGACTACCCGGATCTGGTGGCCAACGAGTTTCAGGCCTACCTGCTGCAGCAGGACGTCACCCGGGTGGACGGCTTCCTGAACCTGTGGGGCGGCCGCCTGCGGGTGCGCCACCCGCAACACGCCGACGCGATCGCCGCGGTGGTCGGCGCCACCGCACGCTGGCGGGAGCTGCACCGCCGCACGGCAGCCGCGCTGGCAGCCACCACCGGCGTACGCAGCGATCTCCTCATCCGGCTCTCCGCCGCAGACGGCTGACGGTTACGACGACGGCGCCGGCCGCTACCCCGAGCAGGTTGGCCAGCGCGTCGCCCGCTTCCGGGACGCGGCCGGTGAACTGCTGCGCCACTTCCAGGGCGGCGCCGTAGCAGGCGCCGATCAGCAGCGCCGCACCGCAACGCCACCACACCGTCCACGACGAGCGGCCGGCGGTCAGCCCGGCGGTCAGCAGCACGCCAAGCAGCAGATAGGCGAAAAAATGCGCGACATGGTCGTGACCGGCGGCCGTGGCCCACTGCCGAGGCGCCGGATAGAGGGACGCCGCCAGCACCAGCAGGGCATAGAGCAGAAGCGCTATCCGAACGGCGCTGCGGTGGTGGCTCTCCCGCGGCGTCCGCACCCGCGCGGGTGTGGTACCGGCCGACGGCGGCACTGGCGCCTCGTCACCGTCGCCAGGAGGACGCCGCTTCGGCCATCTCGGCCGACCACCAGGAGCCTGCGGCACTCCGACCGCCGTTTAGCGGGGAGCTGCCGACGTCACTGCCTCGGCCGCCTGCAGCTCGGCACTCGGATCCGTAGCGGCGCTCCCGTCGACCTGTCCGGCGTCGTCGGCGACCGGCACCATCCAGCCGTGGCGGTCCGCCAGGGCACCGTACTGGATCCCCTTCAGGGTCTTCAGAAAGCCGCGGCTTACCGGGCCCATGGTGCCGTCGCCGAACACCCTCTCGGTATCCCCGTGGCGCAGCGAGCTGAAGTATGTCACGCCAGCGGCGGTGCCGGTGCCGAACGCCTCCACGGCGTCTTCGAGCACCTCGTCGACCGCGATCGGGCGTTCCTCCACCGCGATTCCCTCCTCGGCGGCCAGCTCGATGATGGTACGGCGGGTAATGCCGGGCAGGATGGTGTCGCCCAGGGCGGGTGTGACCAGGCGGCCGTCGCCGAGCACGAAGAACAGGTTGCAGGAGGAGCCTTCCTCGACGTAGCGGTGGTGCTCGGCGTCCAGGAAGATGCACTCCAGGTAGCCGGCCACCTCCGCCTCGCGCTTGGCCAGGGCGCTGGTCACGTAGTTGGCGCTGCACTTGATCCAGCCGGTGCCGCCCGGCGTAGCGCGCACCCGCCTGGTAGTGACGGTCGGCGAGGTATCTCCGCCGGCGAAGTAGGAACCGACCCGGGTGGAGATCACCACGAACCAGGGCGCCCGGCTCAGGTCTACGCCGATGCCGCCCTCGGCGAGGGAGAATGGCCTTACATATACGGAGTGGCCGCTGGTGAAGTCGTCGCGTTCCCAAGCCGGATCGTAGGCGGGAGCGAAGCCGATCGCCTGATTGCGGGCCACCACGCTGCGCGCCGCGGCGACGAACTGGTCGACTGGCACGCCGGGCATGTACAGCCCCTCCATGGAGCGTTTCATGCGGAGGGCGTTCTCTCGTGGCCGGAACAGCTTGAGCGATCCGTCCGGGTGCGGAAACGCCTTCAGGCCTTCGAAGCACGCCATCGCGTACTGGGTCGTGTAGTTGACCAGAGGCAGGCCCGGAAACTCGTTGCGCTCGCGGTAGAGCCGCTCACGCTCCGCATCCGGCAGCGCCTCCTCCTCGGCGGGACTCAGGTGGCGCTTCTCGATGTACTGCGGGTGCCATGCGCCTTCGTCGAACTTGCTCAGATAGACCCATGGGTAGATGGAGAGACTGAATTCGGCAGCCATGCGCCTCGGGATGTTACGACCGCCGCCGTTCGCGGTCAACCTGGTCCGTGCGAACGCGCGGACGTACGCAGACATCAGGCGGCGCTCCCGTATCGGCCCGGCATGAGTGTTCGCATTCATGCTCGTGGTCGGTCCGGACGAAAATGAGAATCGAGGAACGTGCGTTGACAGCTTTACGATTGTGATGCATATTGGCGTCCTCCAAAGGAGGGGCGGGCGGCTTGCAGAGACGGCGAGCGCTAGCCGTTCCGGAGACCGATTTACGCATCGGTGGCTCCGTGGTACGTTGCACTCGGCGCACCGGCGGTCATGTCGTCGGTGCCCGTGCAGGGGTACCCTGGAGTCGACGCGCTTCGGTAACATGATCGGCGTCCGTTCACGTGAGGTGGGCGGGAGTCCCCGATTCCGAGGTGCAACAGGTTGACAACGTCCGATTGGGCAGTACATTATTGCGCCATCGGATAGCGGGGGCAGGGTTCTGTCGGGTCGTTGGCTCGGCTACAGGCCCCGATTTACAGGCCCCGGCAACAAGTGAAGGAGGAAGTGATGAAGAAACTGTCACTTCTGCTAGTGGTGCTGCTTGCCGCGGGCTCAGCCGGCCTGTATGGGCAAATGGCAATCGGAACGAACTTCGTAATCTCGGGCGAGGCAACCGCCACCGCGGGCTACGATATGGATGACGAACGGTTCGGGTTCAAGAACGAGTCCGAGTCGGACATCAAGATCGAGTTCGTCGCAGAGCAGTCGACCGACAACGCGGAAATGGTGGGCATGGAAGGCTGGGTCGGCTCGATCGAGCTCAAGGATTTCAAGATTATCATCGACAGCGCCGAAGAGGACTCGGACCTTTACGTCAAGGCTCACGAGGCAACGAATGCCGACGTGATCAGTCATGGCGGTGAAAAGAAGGCGGGCCGCTGGATAGGCGGTGTCTGCAGCGACGGTAGTGGGTCGTTCAATGCGGGTGACTACATCACTCTTGCGTGTCTTGGCGAGCCCGACAAGCGTGGTCACTCTCGCTCCAAGCTGGTCGTCTCCGCGCCAGATATAACCGCGACGCTGAGAAACGGTCCGCTGTGGATGCAGATTTTCGATGCCCCCTCGAACGAGGCCGATCTCGTCGCGCACGTCGAGTCCGATGAGGATGGCGACCGTGCTGCCGAGAGTCACGACGAAGACCAGGATGTCGGTCTCGATCTCACCGGTGCGGGAGTCAAAGTCGGGTACACGACGGACGATCTCAGCATCGCGGTCGGGATGACCTCCGACGAAGCTTACGACTCCGCCAATGAGGGTAGCTTCGTGGTCAGTGCCGACCTGGGTGTGAATGTCGGTCCGGCCCATGTGGACTTGGCGTTCGTACAGGGTCTCAAGAACGAGGAGGATACGGATCTCAAGGCCGATGACACCGGAGTCGGCGCGAATCTGACGACCGACTTCGGAGACATCAGTTTGTCTGTGGGTGTGGATGTTCACTTGACCGGCGAAGAAGACGACGTGGAAACTACCACCAACGAATCGATGGACTACGATTTGGGTGGCGATGTCACCGTCACGCTGACCCCGAACACCACCCTTACGGCGAACTTCATCAATTCGACCCTGCCCGATACGGGCACCGACGTGAAGGTGAACCTGGGAGACGAGAGTGGTCTGGTGGAGCGCCTCAAGATGATGTTCACCTGGGGATTGTTCGATCTCGCCGGAGGTTACGAGGACAGCGCCGACAAGACGATCAACGATCAAATGGACATGTTCGTGGAAGGCAAGCTGGATTACGCGCTCGACCTCATGGGAGGGACGCTCACTCCGGGTACTACGGTGACCGTCAACCAGCTCGACGGCGGCGCCGCCACCGTTGGACTGGAGGTACGGTCGGTACTGACCGAAGCCGTTCCCGCTACCGAGTTCGGCCTGAAGTGGGAGACCGAGCGGCTCTTCGATGTGGACAGCGATAGTCCGCTGTCGGGCACGGTCACGGCCTGGACCAAGATCACGTACTAAGGGGTTCATACTCTCTCGCTAGCCAAAACGACGGCGCGTCTCCCTCGGGGGGGGGGGCGCGCCGTTCCATTTGGCATTCCCCTCTGAAGCGGCGGCGCGTTCTTCCGCAGTTGTATGTAGCGAAAGAGCGGGGCGGCGCGACCGTGGCGGCGTCCTGCCTGACTGAATCTTCGAGGAGGGATGTGTTGAACAATCTCAACTCCGTACTGCTGGAAGGGAACCTGTGTCGGGATCCCGATCTTCGCTACACCACCAAGGGAACTGCGGTCTGCACGCTGGTAGTGGCGTCGAACCGCTCCTACAAGGTGGACGGTGAGCGCCACGAAGAGGTGTCCTTCATCGAGACGACCACCTGGGGCAAGCTCGCCACCGTGTGCGCTGAGCACCTCACCAAGGGTCGCGGCGTACGCGTAGTGGGCCGCCTCAAGCAGGATCGCTGGGAGGACGAAGACGGCAACCCGAGGGCCCGGGTCGGGATCGTCGCCGAACACGTCGAGTTCCAGCCGCAGCGTCGCGCGACCGATGCCGCAGCCAATCACGTTTCCGCCGCTTCCAGCCAGAACGAGCGGGCCGCCGCGTTCGTTTCGTAGGTTGGCGACGGGAGGCACGGTCGGGCGCACCGTAAGTGCCTTCTCGTCCGTCGCCTCCCGTACCGTCATGCGGGTTGCGTTCTGACGCCCGCTGGCGGGATCCAAACCGTCCGCGGGTGGCGGCCTCTCCACCGCGGGCACGAAATATCGGCGCGGACGTGTTGACCGTCTGCACAGGAGATGAGTAGGCT
>CAYFXT010000186.1:0-6164 GCA_964346995.1 uncultured Spirochaetaceae bacterium
TCGCGTCGGGACACATCACCGGCTTCCGCCCAGTCGAGGTACGCGCCCCGATCGTTCGTGAGCCTTCGCTGGCGGCATTGGCATGCAGAGGTGGCAGGCGACCCGGTTCAAATCCGCGTCGATAGTTGGGAGAGAAAGTGTCTGTCGGCGAAGGCGTCGGAGCCGAATGGCGTATTGAGCCACCGGCAGCGTTTCTCCTCCTTCCTGCGTAGATGGGCCTCTTCAGAAGGAGAAAAGGCAAAGATACGCTCCGGTCCGTAGCCGCGTCGAACGAGTGTCGGTCTGTCTGCTTTCGAGTAGGGATCGTTTCCGCATAGATCTTGTGGGCGAAGAATATCTCCCGATACCAGGAGAAAGCCCTGCTGTCCACCGGCGGCATGCTGTTCGGATCCGCACACCGGCAGCCGCCGCAGCTCAGTCATCTTGACGCCGCTCCTGCAGCAGGCATATATTGCAAATGCGACTGGAAAAGTCGTATTTGGAAGACGGGATGGTGAAGATCAGTCGCAAGGTCGAATACGCGCTGATGGCGCTGCAGCATATGCACCGGCAGCCGCCGGATCAGTTGGTGTCGGCGAAGGACCTGTGCGCCACCTGCCAGGTTGCCTTCCCCGTGCTGTCCAAGGTGTTGCAGAACCTCGCCGCGGCCGGGGTGCTGCGCTCGGCGCAGGGCGCCCACGGGGGTTATCAGCTTGCCCGATCTCTTTCCGACGTTACTTTCGGGGCGCTCAGCGCGGCGGTGGTCGGACCGATGCAGTTCGCCTACTGTCTGCACCGCGACCGGGTGCGTTGCCAGTTCGCCGAGTGCTGCAACGTGATCTCCCCCGTAGTCCGGCTGAGCAATCGCATCAAGGAGTTGTTTTACAGCATGAGCCTGGAAGAGTTGTTGCGCGCCGACGAGCCACAGGAAGCGGCAATTCGCGCCCGCCACCGCGTGGCCGCGCGCAACGAAGCGGCGCCCCACATCGCCTTACCGTCTCGTAGTCCCGGCAACGGCGCGCGGGCCGAGGAGCAGTTGGTATGGAAATAACCGCCCACGACACCCCCGCGCCCGTGACCACGGCGCTGACCCGCGATCAGGCCGGGCGCGAACTCTCCGGGCGCGTCTACGAGCACGGCTTCTACACCGACATCGATGCCGAGCAGGCTCCCAAGGGGCTGAACGAGGACATCATCCGCCTGATCTCGCGCAAGAAGGACGAGCCCGAGTTCATGCTCGACTTCCGCCTCAAGGCGTTCCGGCGCTGGCAGGAGATGGAGGACCCATGGTGGCGGCCGGTCGATCATCCCGACATCGACTACCAGGCGATCCGCTACTACTCCGCGCCCAGGAGCGTCGACGAGAAGCAGCGCCCCGCGTCCCTGGACGAGGTCGATCCTGAGATCCTGCGCACCTTCGAACGGCTCGGTGTGCCGCTGATGGAGCAGAAGCGGGTAATGGGTGTGGCCGTGGATGCGGTGTTCGACTCGGTGTCGGTCGGGACCACCAATCAGGAGCAGCTCACCAGGCTGGGCATCGTGTTCTGCTCGATCACCGAGGCGCTCAAGGAGCATCCCGAACTGGTGCAGCGCTACCTCGGCTCGGTGGTGCCGGCGGCGGACAACTTCTATTCCGCTCTCAATTCGGCGGTATTCACCGACGGCTCGTTCTGCTACGTCCCGCCGGGCGTGCATTGTCCGATCGACCTGTCCACCTACTTCCGTATCAACGCCGCCGAGACCGGGCAGTTCGAGCGCACCCTGATCGTGGCCGATCGCGGCAGCTCGGTGAACTACGTCGAGGGCTGCACGGCGCCGATGCGCGACGAGAACCAGCTCCACGCCGCGGTGGTCGAGATCGTGGCTCTGGACGACGCGGTGGTGAACTACTCCACGGTGCAGAACTGGTACGGCGGCGACGCCGAGGGCAACGGCGGCATCTACAACTTCGTGACCAAGCGCGGCAAGGCGGTGGGCCGCAACGCCAAGATCTCCTGGACCCAGGTGGAGGCGGGCGCGGCGATCACCTGGAAGTATCCCAGCGTGATCCTGTCCGGCGATGGTTCGGTCGGTGAGTTCTACTCGGTGGCGCTGACCAACAATCGCATGCAGGCAGACACCGGCACCAAGATGATCCACAGCGGCCGCAACACCACGAGCACGATCGTCTCCAAGGGCATCTCCGCCGACCGGTCGCGCAATGCCTACCGCGGGCAGGTGCGGATTCTGCCCGGTGCGATCGGCGCGCGCAACTTCACGCAGTGCGATTCGATGCTGGTCGGCAACGAGTGTCAGGCCAACACCTTCCCCTCGATCGAGGTGCGCAACGACTCGGCAACGGTGGAACACGAAGCGTCCACCTCCAGGATCGGAGCCGAGCAGATCTTCTACCTGGCTACCCGCGGGCTCGACATGGAGGCGGCCATTTCACTGCTGATCAATGGATTCTGCAAGGAAGTGTTCAAGAAGCTGCCGCTGGAGTTCTCGGTAGAGGCAGTCAAGTTGCTGGAGATGAAGCTGGAGGGCAGCGTTGGCTGCCCGACAAGTTCGCACCAGAGTACCGCCGAGGTTGTCGGCAGCGGGAGTCGAATTGCCCGGTGGCGCACGGCAGGGAGAGGCCGGCTGATGGTCAGTGTCTGCAACCTGAGCGCCGCCGTGGTGACCGACAATGGCAGCCGGATTCCGATCCTGCGCGGCATCGACCTGGAGGTACAAGCCGGCGAGGTGCACGCCATCATGGGGCCGAACGGTTCCGGCAAGAGCACGCTGGCGCGGGTGATCGGCGGACATCCTTCCTATGAGGTGACCGGCGGCAGCGTGACCTACGAGCTGAACCTGCGCCCGCGCGACCTGTTGGCGATGGATCCCGACGAGCGCGCCAAGAACGGCGTGTTCATCAGCTTCCAGTACCCGGTGGAGATCCCCGGCGTGAGCAACGCCATCTTCCTGCGTGCCGCCTACAACGAGATCGCGGTGTCGCAGGGGCTTCCGGAGCTGGATCCGATCGACTTCGAGGAACTGCTGCTGGAAAAGCTGCGCCTGCTGGGGATGGCGGAGAATTTCGCCAACCGCGAGGTGAACGTCGACTTCTCGGGGGGCGAGAAGAAGCGCAACGAAATTCTGCAGTTGGCGCTGCTGTCGCCGCGGCTGGCAATCCTGGATGAGACCGACTCGGGGCTCGACATCGACTCGCTGAAGGCGGTGGCATGCGGCATCGAGCGGTTGCGTCACGCCGAGAACGCGTTCGTACTGATTACCCACTATCAGCGCATGCTGAACTACGTCACTCCCGACCGCGTGCACGTGATCCACGACGGGCGCATCGTGTGCAGCGGCGACCGCGAGCTGGCGATCGAGATAGAGGAGCGCGGCTACGATTGGCTGGTAGCGGGATCCGTGGAATCGGCACAATCAGGGGCCGTACGCTGATGGCCGCGGCCGTGGCTGCGCCGGCAGCAATCGGAGCGGCGGCCGCGGCGCCCCACATGGAGCAGTTCCGCCGCCTCTACGAGGACCGCGTGGCCGGGCCGCGCGGTCTGGTCGAGGGCGCGCGCGCCAGAGCACTTGCCGACCTGGTGGCACAGGGCTTTCCGCTGCGCCGCGACGAGGAGTGGATCCACACCCCGCTGCGCGCCGTGGCCGAAGCGCGCTACGGGCTCGGCAGCGCTGTGCCGCCATTCGCCGCAAGTGGATGGAGCAACGATCTGTTGCACGAGCTGGTCGCCGACGAGAACGTGCTCCTGCTCACCTGCAACGGCGCCGTGGCCGGACCGGGTGTCGTCACCGCGCCAAGCGGCCGCGGGATGGGCAACGGCATCTCCATCTCCGAGCCGGCGCCCCCCGGCGTGCGGCGTGCGTCATGGGACGGCACGCCGCGCTCCGCTGTCACCTTTACCCGTCCGCTGGCTACCGTGTTCACGCGCTTGGCAAGCGTATTCGGCGACCACACCGTGCTGCACTGCGACGCGGCGGCGGCCGGCGCGCCGCTGCATCTGGTGCACCTCGTCGAGGCGGGCGCGCTGGCGGCACCGCGAGTGTCGGTCAGCATCGCCCCTGGCGCACGGGTGACCCTGGTGGAAAGCTGCATGGCGGTAAATGCCCCGGTGAGCGGCCGCGTAGCGAGCGGAGCCGAGCCTGGCTACGCCACGGCTGGCGGTGCCACGCCGGAAGATGCTACGATGAATGCTGCGCATGGACGCGCCGCGTCGAACGGAGCCTGTGGCAATGCCGCTCCGTCTGACGGCGCTGCCGCGCAGGACGCCTGGGGTACCGCCCTCCCCGGCCATGCCACGGCTGGCGGTGCCGCCCTGCAAGGAGCCACCGCAAACGCCACGGCTCGCCGTACCGAGCCGAACGGACGCTCGGGCAGCGGTGGCGTGCCTGCCGGCCCCGCCTCGCTGAGTTGCGCCGACACGGAGATCCGCCTCGGCGCCGGCGCGATGTTGACCTACGTGCGCGTACAGGCGGTCGGCGCGAATGCCTTCGACTTCGGCGCCACCACCGTACTGCAGGAGCGCGACAGCGAGTTGCACGCCCTGAGCGTAGCGCTCGGCGGTCGCATCGCCCGCCACACCTGCAACGTGCTGGCCGCGGCGCCGGGAACCCGCAGCCATCTGGGCGGGGCTACGGTAGCCGCCGGTGGCCAGTTACTCGACCATAACACCTACCTGGAGCACGCCGCGCCGGGGTGTGCGAGCCGTCAGTTGTACAAGACGGTTCTCGGCGGCGGCGGCCACGGTGTGTTCTCGGGGCGCATCCTGGTGCGGCCAGTGGCGCAGCAGACCGATGCGTTTCAGCTCAACCAGAACCTGTTGCTGGACGACGCCCGGGTGGTCAGCAAGCCGCAACTGGAGATCGGCGCCGACGACGTGCGCTGCACCCACGGCGCCACCACCGGGCGGCTCGACGACGACCAGTTGTTCTACCTGCAATCACGCGCCATTCCGCACGCGGCAGCGGTGCGCATGCTGGCGCACGGCTTTCTGGACGAGGTGGTCGGCGACCTGCCCGACGCGGCGCTGCGCCCGCGCCTGCTGAAGCTGCTGCACCGGCGCCTGGACCGCCTCGAATGGAGCTGCGGGCGATGAGCGCCGTTGCTTCTCAGGCCTCCCCGGCGACGCTGGACGTAGCGGCGATCCGCAGCCAGTTCCCCATTCTCGGGCAGTGTGTGCACGGCCAGCCGCTGGTCTATCTCGACAACGCGGCCACCACGTCGAAACCGCAAGCGGTGATCGAGCGTCTGCACCGCCACTACGCCGCCGAGACCGCCAACATCCATCGCGGCGTGCACTATCTGAGCGAACAGGCCACCGCCGCCTACGAGCAGACGCGCCACACCGTGCGCCGCTTCCTGGGTGCCGCCGAGGCACAGGAGATAATCTTCACCAGCGGCACCACCGATTCGATCAATCTGGTCGCCCAGGGCTGGGGCGCCGCCAACCTCGGGCGCGGCGACGAGGTGGTGATCACGCACATGGAGCACCACTCCAACATCGTGCCCTGGCAGATGCTGGCCGAACGCACCGGTGCGGTGCTGCGCGTAGCGCCGATCTCGGATGAGGGCGAACTGGAGTGGGACCGGTTCCTGGACCTGCTCGGGCCGCGCACCCGGCTGGTGGCCGCGACCCACGTGTGCAATTCCCTCGGCACCATCGTCCCGGCCGCCGAATTGATCCGCGCCGCGCACGAGGTCGGGGCCAAAGTGCTGCTCGACGGCGCCCAGGCGGCGGCGCATCTGCCGCTCGACGTGGCGACGCTGGACGTAGACTTCTACTGCTGCTCGGGCCACAAGCTGTTCGGCCCCACCGGCACCGGCGTGCTGTACGGCAAGCGCGATCTGCTGGAAGCGATGCCGCCAGTGCGCGGCGGCGGCGACATGATCAAGCAGGTGACCTTCGCCAAGACCACCTACGCCGACCTGCCCAACAGGCTTGAGGCGGGCACGCCGCACATCGCCGGCGTGATCGGGCTGGGCGCCGCGCTGGAGTGGATCGAAGGGGTCGGCCTGGAGGTTATCGGCCACCACGAGGAGCGGCTGCTGGCACACGCTACCGCCGCGCTTGGTGCGATCGACGGTGTGCGCATCATCGGCACTGCCGCCCACAAATCGGCGATTCTCTCCTTCACGGTGGGCGACATCCATCCGCACGACATCGGCACCATCGCCGCCCAGGAAGGGGTGGCGC
>CAYFXT010000187.1:0-6043 GCA_964346995.1 uncultured Spirochaetaceae bacterium
ACCGGCGTCCCGGTCTCGAACCAGTGCGCCTCGAATTCGCGCCTGTCGAACAGCAGCAGCACGTCGCAGGGATTGTACACTTTCTCCGTACCGCGCCAGCGAGTAGTAGCGTAGACAGCCACTACGGCAGGCGACGGATGATGGCGGGCGGCCCAGGCCCACCTTCTCACCAAGTAGAGAACGATCCCGACGGCCAGCGGTCGCGGTAGCCGGTGGTGAAGAACCCCTCGAAGGGCCGCTCGACAGCGCCGTCGCGCCAGGGCCGCCGCGCCCACGCTGGGCCGGCCAGCAGGTCACCGGTCTCGTCGAGATGGGCAAGCAGCAGGTCGTGCAGCTCGTTGCGGACGGCGGCGTGCTCGCCGGTATGGATCAGATTCACTGTCTCGCCGGGATCGGCGTGCAGGTCGTACAGCTCGTCGCTGTCGAGCACGTTGATCGACAGCTTCCACTCGTCGGTGCGCACGCAGCGGATCGGATAGCAGCCGCCGGCCTGTTGCCGGCGGCTACCGAAGCGGTGGTACTCGATGAACGCTGCGGTGCGGTGCTCGGCCGCGGTACGCTCGCCGCGCAGCAGCGGCAGCAGCGACCGGCCGGTGTAGCCGGCGGTGCGTGGGAACCGCCCGCCAGCGGCGCCAGACACACCGGCCGCATCCACCACGGTGGCCCATGCGTCGAGGCTGCTGGTCAGGCACTCCAGGCGGTTACCGACCGGGAGTCCGGGGCCGGTAACTACCAGCGGCACCGCCACGGTATGGTCGTACATCGTCGGGCCCTTGGCGCACAGCCCGAAGGCGCCCAGATGGTCGCCGTGGTCGGCGGTGTAGATCAGCAGGGCGTCGGGACAGTAGCGGTCGACCGCCTCCAGCAGGCGCCCGATCTCCCAGTCCGCGTAGCTGTTGCAGTCGTAGTATTTGTGGTAGTAGGCGGGGTACTCCTCCGGCGCCGCGCGCGCCGCCGCCAGCCAGGCGGCGTAGTCGCGCTGCAGGCGCGGCTTGTCGGCCGGGCAGCCGGGGAACGATGGCGGTCGCGGCAGACGGCTCTGGTCGTAGCGGCCCTGGAACGCCGGTGGGCAGATGTAGGGCCCGTGCGGTTCATCCAGCTCCACGGCCAGAAACAACGGAGCATTCGCGGCGCGGCCGCGCAGCAGGTCGATGGCGCGGTCCACCACGCGATGGGCGAAGCACCAGCGTTCGTCCTCCAGGCCGCGCACCCAGCCGCCGAACCGGTTGGCGCCGCCGCGGCCTACCTCGTCGTAGAAGCGGTTCAGATCGTACCAGGTGGCATCGGCAAAGCCGCCGTCACCGCGCCCGGCGCCAGCGTAACCGGCGCCGTCCAGGTGCCACTTGCCGACGTGGTGGGCGGCATAGCCGGCCTCGGCCAGCAGCTCGCCCAGCAGTGGAACCGCCCGCGACGGTGCGGTGTCGTTGCACAGGGCGCCGCTGCGGTTCGGAGGCAGGCCGGTGTACCAGGAGGAGCGTGCCGGCGTGCACAGCGGCGAGGCGGTGATGCAGGTGCCGAACAGGGTGCCACGCGCCGCCAACCGGTCGATGTTCGGCGTCTTCGGAAGCTGCATTTCCCCGGCCGCCCCCGACCGATGCCAGTGCGCCGGACCATGCGCCGACACCATATCGCGGCCCTGCGTGTCGGTAGAAATGAACACGATCGTCGGCTGGTCCATTACTGCCAGTATACGAATAGCCCCGCAACAACGTAGTCAATGACGGCGGGAATCAGGTCAGGATCTGGGCCAGAAACTGCTGCGTGCGCTTGTGTTGCGGATGTTCGAGCACCTCCTCCGGGGTGCCGATCTCCACCACCTTGCCCTCGTCGAACATCACCATGCGGTCGGCCACTTGGCGGGCGAACCCCATCTCGTGGGTCACCACGATCATCGTCATTCCCGACTCGGCCAGCTCCACCATCACGTCCAGCACCTCCTTGATCATCTCCGGGTCGAGCGCCGAGGTGGGCTCGTCGAACATCATGATCCTGGGCTGCATGGCCAGCGCCCGGGCTATGGCGACCCGCTGCTGCTGACCTCCTGAGAGCTGCCCCGGATACTTCCCGGCCTGCTCCGGAATGCCGACTCGTTCCAGGTACTGCATGGCGAGCCGGCCCGCGTCGTCCTTCGACAGGTGGCGCACCAGGACCGGGGCGAGCGTAATGTTGTCGATCACCGTCAGGTGGGGGAACAGGTTGAACGACTGAAACACCATGCCGATCTCGCTGCGGATGGCGTCGATGTTGCGGATGTCCGCGGACAGCTCGATGCCGTCCACGATGATGTCTCCGCGCTGGTGTTCCTCCAGCCGGTTGAGGGTGCGGATGAAGGTCGACTTGCCTGACCCTGAGGGACCGAAGATCACCATCTTCTCACCCTCGAAGATCTCCATCGAGATGCCGCGCAGCACGTGGAAGTCTCCGAACCACTTGTGCAGCTCGCGCACCACGATGATGTGGTTGTGCTCCCTGTCGCCCTGGTTCTCTGTGTGCGCCACTATCCTCCCCCCTTGCTCATCGACCGCTCGATGGCGCGGCTCACGCTGGTCATCGCGTAGGTGAACACCCAGTACACCGCGGCCACGAACAGGAACATCTCGATTTCGGAGTTGAACCACATCTGGCGCCCGGACAGGATGGCGTTCGCGGTGCCTAGGAAGTCGAGCAATCCGAGCAGCGAAATCACCGCGGTGTCCTTGAACAGGATGATGAACTGCCCGACGATCGCCGGCAGCACGTTGCGCAACGCCTGCGGCAGCACGATGCGCACGGTGATGTGGTGCACCTTCATGCCGAGTGCGCGCGCCGCCTCCAGTTGTCCGGACGGCACCGACTGCAGGCCACCGCGGATGTTCTCCGCCATGTAGGCCGAGTTGTTGAGGATCAGCGCGATCAGACCACGCGTGAGCCGGTCCACGTCCATCCAGTCGGGCAGCAGCAGCGGCAGCAGCACCTGGGTGACGAACAGCAGCGCCAGGATCGGTGTGCCGCGCAGCACCTCGATGTACACAACGCATACCACCCGTACGAACGCCATCGAGCTGCGCCGCCCGAGTGCGAACAGGATGCCGAGCGGAAAGGAAGCGACGATGCCCGCCTGCGACAACAGCAGCGTAACCATCAGCCCGCCCCACTGCTTGGTACCCACGAACGGCAGCGCCGTGCTGTCGGCAATGCCGCGCAGCATCACCAGGCCGCCGAGAAACAGGAGCAGCCAGATGCCCAGCACCCAGCGCGCGTGGCCGAACACCGTATAACGGCCCACCAGCCAGCCCACCGCCACCAGGACGCTGTTCAGCAGCAGGTAGATGCGAAACCCGGCCGCGAGGCTGGCGAGCTCGACCGGCAGCACCGCCAGCAGCGGCGCCGCGCCCGCCAGACTGATGGCGAGCGGGCGGCAGAAGCCGGGCCACACCGACCATCCCAGGCCGAGCAGGAAGGGGATGGCGAGCATCACCACACCCGCGCGCCACACCTCCTCGTCGGGATACTGGCCGACCAGCAGCACCTGCAGGTTCTGCGTCACCACCGCCCATTCCGCCGTCGCCAGCGCCCAGCCGGCCAGGGCGCGCGCCGCGTACCAGACACCCGCCAGCACCGCCACCGTGAGCAGCGCGTTGTACCAGGTATCGAGCAGGTTGCCGCGCACCCAGCCGAGCGGCCCCGTGTTCGCGATCGGCGGCCTGATCTCGTCCGTAGTGTCGGCCAGGAGGTGTGCCATGCTAGCGCTCCACGATCTGCACCGACCGGTTGTAGAGGTTTCCGATCAGCGAGTACACACCGGCAATGATCAGGTAGGTGGCGATGATCAGCAGAAACATCGGCGCCGAGCTGCCCGACTGCTCGATGATGTTGCGGGTGACCACGTATACGTCCGCGTACCCGACCACGATGGCCAGTGACGAACTCTTGGTGAGGTTGATGTACTGCCCGATCGTGGGCGGCACGATGATGCGCAGCGCCTGCGGAATCACGATGTAGCGCAGCACGTGGATCTCGCTCAGGCCCACGGCGCGCGCCGCCTCGAGCTGACCGCGCGGGATCGACTGAATCGCCCCGCGCACGATCTCGCCGATGTAGGTGGCGATGTAGACCGTGAGACACGCCACCAGGGCGAAAAATTCCGGCGTGACACGCAACCCGCCGCGAAAGTTGGTTCCCTTGAGCACCGGAACCGTGGGGATCAGGGGTGGTTCGCCGCCGCGCGCCAGCGCCAGCCAGCCGAGCGCTGAGACCGCGGCCAGCAGCGCAAACGATAGCAGGTTGGGGTAGGAGGGGGCGCCGGTGCGGGTCTCGCGGCCCTTCAGGTAGCGCCGCAGGAGGTATCCGGCGATCAGTCCACCGGCCACGACCAGCAGCCACGGGCCGAAGCTGGCGGTCGGCTCGCCCCAGATGGTGTAGACGCCGCGGTTGCTGAGAAAGATAGGCCCCGGCAGGTGAAGCGCCTGTTTGGTGATCGGCAGCCGCAGCACCAGCCCGAAGTAGAAGAAGAAGCAGGTCACGATCAGCGGCACGTTGCGGATGGCGCCGATGTAGACCGAGACTATTTTGTTGACCAGCCAGTTGCGGGACAGCCGTGCCACTCCCACCACTACCCCCAGGATGGTCGCCAGCACGATGCCGAGCAACGTCGCCCGCAGGGTATGGACCACGCCGACCAGGAACGCGTAGAAGTAGGAGTTGTCCGCGCTATAGGGGATCGCCGCGTTGGATATCTTGATCGCAGCCCGCAGCGAGAGAAATCCGAAGCCGAGGTCGACGCCGCGCTTCTCGGCGTTGACGAACAGATTGTTCAGAAGGAACGTGATCAGTCCGACGATGAGCAGCGCCGCTGCGATCTGGGTGACCGCCTGCAGCACGTGGATGTTGCGCCACAGCGGCACGCGGGAATGCGACTGGACGCGACTGCGCAGGTCGCCTCGGACGGGGGCTGACATGGCGTTTGCGGCAGGGGCAGAACAAGGAAGCCGGGCCACGTCAGGCTGCCCGGCTCCGATTTCTTACGTTACCCTGTCGATCAGGTGTTCTCCGGCACGTACATCAGGCCGCCACGCAGATACAGGTTGTCCGGTCCGCGTTCGCGATAGAAGCCCCAACCCTTCTCCTCCGCCTCGATGCTGTAGTAGCGGTCGATGATCTCACCGAAGTTGCCCACTTCCTTGACGATGTTCACGGCAACGTCGTGCGCGATCTGCAGGCGTTCCTGCCCCCAGGTGCCCTCGGCGCCGAGCAGGCGCTGTACCTTGGTGCTCGGCGAGTCGCGGTACATCTCTTCGACGTTATCCTGCGTCACGCCGAGCTCCTCGGCGTTCAGCAGGATCCAGCCGACCATGCGGATCAGGTCGAACCACTGGTCGTCGCCGTGCGGCACCAGCATGGCCCAGGGATCCTTGCCGAACACGCTGGTCCAGATGCTGTGGTCGTCCGGGGTGGAGCGGGTCAACTGGCGCACGAACGAGCCGGTGCCGTCGCTGCCGGTGAGCACGAAGTCGCAGCGGCCGGCGTCGTAGGCGTCGCGCACACCGCCGATTTCGTACAGCGCCAGTTCGAACGTGATGCCGTACTCCGCCTCGATGTCGGCGGCCATCTGTACGTAGTTGGTGCCGGCACCGGTACAGCCGGTCGTCCCGTCCAGGCTCTGCCAGTCGTTGGCGATGATGCCGCTGTCCTTGCTGCTCACGACGCCGAGGCCGGCGAAGTGGACGATGTCCACGAAGTTGCCCCAGTGGATCTCGCGGTGTGCTGTCCAGGTGTTCGCGATGGTCATCACGTCGATCTCGCCGGACTGCATCACGGTAGGCCGCTCGGCGAAGGTGATGTTCACGATCTCCCAGTTGTCGTCGGTGGCGTCGCCGAACACCGCCGCGGCGTAGGCACGGCAGTAGTCGGGCCCGAAACCACGGTTCTTGCCATCCTCGTCGATCCAGCTCCAGGCGGGCAGCTCGGTGTTGTCGGCGCACAGCAGCTTGCCACGATCGCGCACCAGCGCCAGACGGTGGCCGTAGCCGGCGGGCCGGGTGGCGTCCTCCTGAGCGACCAGGTA
>CAYFXT010000188.1:0-6035 GCA_964346995.1 uncultured Spirochaetaceae bacterium
ATTGCTCATGAGCGGCGTGGCAGCGAACGACCTTCTAAGGGTGGACGCCCTGTGCCTGCGCTTCGGCGGCCTGACGGTACTCGATGCCGTATCGTTGCGCGTCCCGGAGGGTAGCGTCACGGCCCTCATCGGCCCGAACGGCGCGGGCAAGACCAGCCTGTTCAACTCGGTGTCGGGAAGCTACCAACCACAGGCCGGCCGGATCGTGTTCGCGGGAGCGGAGATCACCCGCCTGCCGGCGGCGCGCCGGGCGGCGCTCGGGGTGGCGCGCACGTTCCAGAATATCGCCCTGTTTCCGAGCATGACGGTGCTGGACAACATCAAGCTCGGCCGCCACGTGCATTTGCGCGCCGGCCTGCTGGCGGGAGGGCTCTACCTGGGACAGGCACGGCGTGAGGAGCAGCGTCTGGAGGAACACATCGAACGTGAAGTGGTCGATCTGCTCGATATTCGTGAAATTCTTCACACCTCGGCGGCGGTCTTGCCCTACGGCCTGCGCAAGCGAGTGGAGCTGGCACGCGCCGTCGCCATGGAGCCCCGGCTGCTGCTGCTGGACGAGCCGGTCGCGGGCCTGAACCGCGCCGACCGGGAACAGATGATGAGCCTGATCCGCGCTCTCAAGCGGCAGCGCGGCATGACCGTCCTGTTGGTGGAGCATGACATGAACGTGGTGATGGACCTCGCCGATCAGGTGGTGGTGCTGGACTTCGGACGGGTAATCGCCGCCGGCCCGCCGGCCGCCGTGCGTGAAGACGACGCGGTGATCGCCGCCTATCTCGGCTCGGAGGCGCGGAGCACGTCCTGATGGGCTGCTGCTGACAAGTTGCTGCTGATGGAGTTTCTCCTCGAAATCAGTCTGGTGGGGCTCGCGGTGGGCGGCGTCTACGGCCTGATCGGCCTCGGCTACGTCATCGTCTACCGCGCCACGCGGATCGTGAACTTCGCGCACGGCAACATCATGATGTTCGGCGCCTACTGCTACTTCACCGGCGCCGCGCTGCTGGAGCTTCCCTGGTGGACGGCGCTGCCGCTGGCGGTGGTCGCCACCGCGCTGCTCGGGGCCGCGGTGGAGCGCATCCTGCTGCGTCCCCTGGCGGGCCGCTCGCAAACCGTGGCGGTGATGGCCACGTTCGGCCTCGGGGCTGTCCTGCACGGCCTGGTGCAGATCATCTGGAAGGCGGGCGACTTCTTCATGCCGCCGATCTTCCCGGCGCAGCCGATCATCGTCGGGGAGATGTACATCCCCGCCAACACCGGCTATGGCGCGCTGCTCGCGCTCGCCGCGGTGGCGGTGTTTCTGGGGTTGTTCCGGCTCACGCGCCTCGGGTTGGCGATGCGTGCCACCGCCTCCGATCAGGTTGCCGCGAGCTCGCTGGGCATCAACGTGCCGGCGATGTTCAGCGTGACCTGGGCGTGCGCGGCGGCGACCGCAGCCCTGGCCGGCGTCGTGGTCGGTTCGATCACGACGCTCAATCCCTCCATGGGAGGGATCGGACTGTCGGTACTGGCGGTCGTCATTCTCGGCGGCCTCGACAGTCTTGCCGGCGCCATCCTCGCCGGCCTGATCGTCGGCTGGTTGGAGGCGGTCACCGGATTCTATCTGGGCGCCTCGTACAAGGACGTGGTTCCCTTCCTGGTGCTGTTGACCATCCTCATGGTGCGCCCGCACGGCCTGCTCGGCGCGGCGCGCGTGGAACGGTTATGACCGACCCCGGCTCCGCACGCGCAACTGCGAAGCGCGTTGCCGGTGGCGGGCTGGTGGGGGTGGCGCTGCTCGCGGTACCGCTGGTCGGCAACAGCTACCACCTGCACATGGCATGCCTGTTCGGCATTATCGTGATCAGCGCCGTTGGCCTGAACGTGCTGACCGGCTACGCCGGTCTGATTTCTCTGGGGCACGCCGCGTTCATGGGCGTCGGAGCCTACGGCGTGGCTTGGTTCAGCGCCCACCTTGGGCTGCCGTTCTACGTGTGCCTGCCGCTGGCGGGCCTGCTCGCGGCCGGCGCCGGGATGGCGACCGGACTGCCGTCGCTGCGCATCAAGGGGCTGTACTTGGCCATCGCCACGCTCGCCGCACAGTTCATTCTCAGCTTCGTATTCAATGCCTGGGAGCCGGTCACTGGCGGCCGCGGCGGTACCGCCGTCGCACCGGCGCAGCTCGCCGGCCTGAGGCTGAGCACGGAGCGGGAAATGTACTACCCGATCATCGCCGCCGCGGCACTCGCCCTGCTGTTCACGCGCAATCTGTTTCGGACCCGCGCAGGCCGCGCGCTCATCGCCCTGCGCGACCGCGACAGCGCCGCCGAAGTGCTGGGCGTCGACCCGCGCCGCTACCAGCTCACCGCCTTCGGTGTCAGCTCGTTCTTCGCCGGCCTCGCCGGCGGCTTCATGGCCTACTTCTACAAGGTGGTGACCCCCGGCCAGTTCAACTTCCAGCTCTCGCTGTTCTATCTGGCGGCGATCGTGGTCGGCGGCATGGGGAGTGTACCGGGCGTCCTGCTTGGTGCTATGTTCATGACCGCCACGCCGGCGGTGCTCGCTCTGGTCGCCGGCGGGTTCGGACCGCGTGCTGCAGGTCTCCTGGCCCCGGCGCGCGAAGTGTTGTTCGGCTTGTTGATCGTGATCTTCCTGATCTTCGAGCCGGGTGGATTGGCTGGAATCATCGACCGATTCAGGAACCGATGGAAGCTCAAGAAAGGCAAGGAGGAGCCAGATGAGTAGTAGTAGTAGACGCCGGAGTCTCGTGCGGGCCACGGGTCGCGGCTTCGCGGCGGTCGTGGTGGCCGTCGCGCTGGTTGGGGCGGTGGCGGCGCCGCTGTTCGCCGACGATGGCGAGATCGTATGGGGAGGCGCGGTGCCGCTCACCGGCATCTACGCGCAGGCAGGAGAGTTAGGTTTCGCGGGCATGAATGCCTACGTCGGCTATCTGAACGCCACCGGAGGAATCAACGGCCGCCCCGTGCGGCTGGTGACCCACGATTCGGGCTCGATGCCGGAACAGTCGCTTGCCGTGTTCAAGCAGATCATGGCGGCGGAACCGGACGTGGCGGCGTTCTACGGCGACTCCACCGGCTTCGCGAAGCTCTCCGCAGCGGAGGTCAACGAGCGCTACAAGGTCCTGATGGGTGGCAGCTCGCTGGCTACCGTGCTCGCCGATCCGGCCGCCTATCCCTATCAGTTCCTGACCGGCCCCACCTATGCGGAAATGGTCGGCATGCTGCTGGAGTACATTGCCGAGCAGGGCGGCAAGGATGGCGCCCAACCGCGTGTGGCGCTGTTCCACTCCAACCTGGAGTTCGGCCGTGACCCGATCGCCGACGCCAGGGAGCAGGCGGCGCAACTCGGCATCGACATCGTCGCGGAGATCGAGACCGAGCCTGCCGGTATCGACGTGGCACCGGAAGTGCTCAAGTTGCGCCGTGCGCAGCCCGACTACGTCATCTTCCACGGCTACGTAACCACCGTGTGGCCCGAGGTGATGGTGCAGGCGGTGCAGTCCGGCGTCGACGCCATCTTCATGGGTACGTTCTGGGCCATGGAGCCCTTGGTGATCCGGCAGCTCGGGCCGCTCGCCGACCGCTACATGGGCGTGTTCCCCTACCGCTACTACTGGGAGCAGGAGGAGTCGGAGACCCTGCAGTTGATGGCCAGGGTGACTCAGGCCGAATACCTGCCGATCTTCGCGCTGCAGGGGTGGTTCTCCGGGATGATCTTCACCGAGGTGATCAAGCGCACGCTGGACGCCGGCCTGGAGCTGACCGGCGACAACCTCAAGGCTACCCTCGACGGGATCGAGGATTGGGACACGGGAGGCCTGATCGGCGTGCCGGTGAGTTTCAAGAACAACTCCATTCCGGTGGGGCGGATCTACAAGGGCAACTCGGCCACCGGACTCATGGAACCGGTGTCGGACTGGATTCGCCTCGACGACTGATCCACCGGCATCGGCCTGCCGGCACGTTGCGGGGCGCGGCTGGCCGGATTGGTGTTGGCGCCGCCCGTCGAGATCGGATCAGGCCCGGTCCGGCCGCGCCGGTCCGGGCGGTGAGGATCCGGTGACCGGCGCGCGTGCTTGAGGTCCGCGGCCTGGAGGCGGTCTACGGGCAGAGTGCGCCGGTGCTGCGCGGCCTCACCCTGCGCGTGCCGACCGGGCGCATCGTGGCTTTGCTGGGCGCCAACGGTGCCGGCAAGACCACGACGCTGCGCGCCATCGCCGGGCTGTTGCCGTACGAGAACGGCGCCCTGACCGCGGGCGAGATCCTGCTCGACGGGCGGCGGGTGGACGGCGTGCCGCCGCACCGGCTGGCGCGGCGCCGCTTGGTCGCCGTGCCGGAAGGCCGGCGCCTGTTCACCGACCTTACCGTCGAGGACAACCTGCGCGCCGCGGCCTGGGCGCTGACCGGGCGCCGGGCGCGGCCGCCCGGGGGAATCGAGGCGGTCTACCAGCTCTTTCCCCTGTTGGCCGCGCGCCGGAGCCACCGCGCCGGCTTCCTGTCCGGGGGCGAGCAGCAGATGCTGGCCATCGGCCGGGCGCTGCTCACCGAGCCGTCGGTGATGCTGCTGGACGAGCCTTCGCTGGGGCTGGCGCCGCGCCTCCGAGAGGAAATCTTCGCCGGCATCGCCCGCATCAACCACGACCGCGGCGTCTCCATCCTGCTGGTGGAGCAGAACACCGTCATGGCTCTCGACATCGCCCGCTACGGCTACGTCATCGAGCAGGGCCGCGTGGTGCTCGAAGGCCCGGTCGGGGCACTCCAGGCAAACAGCGACGTACGCGACGCCTACCTGGGGCCGCGCAGCCGCGGCGCTCCCTGAGCGCCGACCGCAAGCGCCCGGACTCGGAGGGTTGCGACCCCCAACAGGGCAGGTCGCGCACGGAGCCACTGCTGACCGCAGCAGAGCGGGCCGGATGCCCGCTACTTCCCCACTCGTGCACAAGATCGGTCGCGCCCGACTCGGAGTAAAGCGAGCGCAGGGGCGAAGCGGCGCCGACTGCCGGCACCGCCGGCATCCGGGTCGGGCGGTTGCCCTGGGCGGCCCGCGACACGCGACAGCTTCGGGACGCTACCGGCGCGAGTAGAACAGCGGCAGGTGCTCGTGGTCTGCGATCGGGTCACCGATCTGCAAGCGGGAGGCGACGGCGTCGGGCAGCGCGCTCTGCTGGCCGTTGAACACGGCGTCGTCCGGCATGAACAGGATCGAGAACGCGCGGCGCCGGCTGCGGGTCATGTTGGGGCCGGCGGCATGCGCGACCAGGCCGCTCAGAAACACCGCTCCGCCGGCGCACACTTCGACCGGCACCGGTTCGATTTCCCGCCACTCGGGATAGGCGTCGAACAGCGCGTCGATGCGCGCGCTGCTGGTGTCGCCGCCGGCATCGAAGCGGCTGGTCCGATGTGACCCCGGCAGCACGTAGAGGCAGCCGTTCTGCAGCGTGGCGTCGTCGAGGGCGATCCACAGCATGATCGACTGATGGGAGAAAAACGGATCGACGGGATTGTCGGTGTGCCAAGTGGTGGGGGTCGCCCACGGATTCTTGATCAGCGCGTGATCGTGGTAGAGCCGCACCCCGTCCATGCCGGCCAGATCGGCCGCCAGCTTCCCCAATCGTGCGTCGAGCACCAGCTCACGCATCGCGCCGCTGACCTTCCACATGTTGACGCACTGCACGAACACCCGCGCGTAGTCGTCGTCGCGACCCTGGTTGTCGAACACCTTGAGCTCGGCGCGCGGATTACCGAGCTGACGCGCGACGCCGTCGTCGACCGCTGCCCGCCAGCGAGCCAGTTCCGCAGCATCGAGAAGGTCACGCAGCACCAGAAACCCATCCGCGCGATAGGATCCAATCTGCTCCGTGGTGACACCGTCGATCATCGCGGTAACGCTATAGCCTGATTGCGTGCCCTGTCCAACGCCGCCCTATTCCGTCCGGGTCACGCTCGAAGCGGACTCGATGCGTTCGCCGTCGTGGTCGCAAGTTACCAGACCCCTCGCGCAGCCAAGGCGCGGACGTTCGCGAGCGCGCGGCTGAGACT
>CAYFXT010000189.1:0-6019 GCA_964346995.1 uncultured Spirochaetaceae bacterium
CAAGCGACTGGGCTTTGAGTTCAACCGGCAGGCGGCAGGCTCCCACGAGATCTGGCGGAACCCGGAGACCGGCCGCCTGACGACGATCCCAATCATCCAGGTGATGTGCCGGCGGGAACTCTCAGAGCGCCCTTGCGGAGATCGTCGATCTCAGAAGGGCTCGAACTGCGCTACCTCGCCCTCCTGAAACGACATTTCCAGCCAGGGGTCCCTGGTCACGGTGCGAAACTCCAGCAGCTTCGCGCGCATGTCCGCGGCCACGCCGGCCAACTCCGGGCGCTCGATCAGGTTGTGCGACTCGGTCGGATCGGTCTCCATGTCGAACAGCGCCTCGCGATCCTGGTGCAGGAATCGTTCCCGCGGCCGGTCGCCGAGCATCATGACGTCCTCCCCGCGCACCGCCGCCCAGGTCTGCGACCGGAACAGGTCGCTCGGCAATGGCGTCTGCAGGCTATGGGTGAGGTTGCGTACGTACTTGTAGCGCCGTCCGCGCAGCGCCCGGTAGGGGTAGTAGTTGGTCACCTCGTGGAAATTGTGCGAAAAGAAGGTCTCTTCCCAGGCGCCGCCGCCCGGATGCGGGCCGTCATCTTCCAGGATCGGCAGCAGCGATCGGCCCGGTAGCGGCACGTCGCCCTCCGGTGCGGGAGCGCCGCACCACTCCAGGATGGTGGGACAGAAGTCGGTCCAGTTCATCAGCGCTTGGCTGCGCATGCCGCGCTTGCGCTGTTCGGGGTGGCAGACGATCAGCGGGCAGTGATGACCACTGTCGAACCCGGATGCCTTGGCGCCGGGGAACGGCATCGCGTGGTCGGTGGTCACCACGATCAGCGTCTCGACAGCCCGGCCCGATGCCTCGAGCGCCGCCACCACGGCGCCGACCACCTGGTCGTAGCGCGACACGCTCTCGTAGTACTCGGCAAGATCGGAACGCACCGCGGGCAGATCGGGCAGAAAGTCGGGCACGACTACCTCGCGCGGGTCGTAGGGAATCGGCGTGATGCCGGCGTGCATGCGCTCGTTGCCGAAGCTGGCGCCGGCGCGGTGCGGGTAAGTCGAGCCGACGTGCAGATAGAAGGGACGGTCGTGGTTGTCACGCAGGAACTGCGTGACCTTGGCAGCCATGTCGTCGGGGCTGCGCGCGTCCACCGGCGGCTCGAAATCGAACGGGTACACCGATTCCGGCTCAACGTGCTTCTTGCCGATGCATGCGGTCGCGTAGCCGTGGCGGCGCAGGATACGCGGCGTCGAGGACATGAACGAGTGGGTGCGAAAGCCGTGGATGCCGTGGCAGTGTCCATACTGCCCGTGCGTATGGCTGTGCTGGCCGGTGAGGATGCAGGCGCGGCTCACGGCGCACGACGGACTGGTGCAGAACGCGTAGTCGAACACCACGCCACGCTCGGCGAGTGCGTCGATGTGCGGCGTCCTGATTACCTCGCTGCCATAGCAGCGTGCCAATGGGCTCCAGTCATCGGCTATGATGAACAGCACGTTACGGTGGTCGGTGGTCACGGGCCTGACTATCCGGGTCAGCGGGTGACCTGTCCAGCACGGCAGCGAGCAGGGGCACATTTCGGTACTGTGGCAGCAGTACGAGCAGACGCCGCCACGGGACGAGCCGACCCGCGTGTGAGCGCTCAACTACCTGGCGGGAATGCGCCCAGTGAGCAATGCAATGCGCCATGCCGGTGCGGTGCCGCCGCTTGCAGAGGGCGTCATCGTTCCGCCCGGAGCAGCTTGACCGCCACGGCCGGTACTGGATTGCGATGTAGGAGGCCAGTTGCACGCCCGAGGTGAAGCCGACCGGAGCAAGGCGGATGGTGTACGCTCGCTGTGTGGAGCCCCACCCGCGCAGTCAGCCGCACAGCACCGGCGCCGCGGCGCCCCGGTACGGCGACCACTCGGTGGGACGACGAGGAGAGACAGGGATGGAATCAGCACGAGTAGGCGCTGAGGAGTTGGAAGCACTCTGCGTAGCCGCGATGGCCGCGGCCGGGATCGGCCGCGAGGATGCCGAGCTGTCCGCGCGGGTGTTCGTGACCACCGATACCTGGGGCACCTTCACCCACGGCACGCGCCAGATTCGGGGCTTGCTGAAGAACGCCCGCCGCGGGCGGCTGGTGGCGCAGGCGCGCGAACAGATCGTAGCCGAAGGAGCGTCGTGGGCGATGGTCGACGCGCGGGACGGTCTGCCGCCGGCGATCTCCTGCCGGGCGAGCATGCTGGCGGTGGAGAAGGCGCGCCGCACCGGCATGGCGTATGTCGGCGTGCGTGGCAGCAGCCACTTCGGGGCCGCTGGCTACTACGCCAACCTGATCGCAGAGCACGACATGTTCGGCATGGCGATGTGCAACGTGGAGCCGTGCATGACGGTGCCGGGGGCGCGCAGCCGCATCCTGGGCACCAACCCGATCGCCTGGGCCGCGCCCACCGGGACCGCCCGCACCCTCATGCTCGACATCGCCACCAGCGCGGTGGCTGCCACCAAGATCTTCGCCGCCAAGACCGAGGGCCGCAGCATCCCGGACACCTGGCTGGTAGATGACGCCGGCACGCCCACCACCGACCCCACCATCTACCCGGAACGCGGCGCCCAGCTTCCCATGGCCGGCCACAAGGGCTACGGCCTGGCGGTGCTGGTGGAGATCCTGACCGCGGTGCTGACCGGCTCGGCCATGATGGGCGAGGTGCACAGTTGGGTGGCGGACGACCCCGAGCCGCCCAACCAGGGCCACGCATTCCTGGCGCTGGACATCGGCGCCATGATGCCGCGGGACGAGTTCTTCGCGCGCATGGCCACGCTGAGCACGGCGATCAAGGGCGCCGACTCCGCCGCCGGCGGCACCATCTACCTGCCCGGCGAAATGGAGTGGCAGCGCCGCGAGCAGGCCCTCGCCGAGGGTATCGCCCTGCCTGAGGACGTCTTGATCAGCCTGCGCGGCCTGGCCGCCGACAGCGGCCTCGACCCCGCCCGATTCGGCGTCGACCTCGGCGGCTGAACGGATGAGGAGTCTGCGAGCCGCCGGAAATCGCATGTTGAACTGGGGAGTGATCGGAGCAGGCACCATCGCGCACGTGTTCTGCAACGGTATGCGGTTCTCGCGCACCGGACGGATCGCGGCGGTGGCGAGCCGCAGCCGGGCACGGGCAGATGCGTTCGCCGCTCCCTTCGCCATCGCCAGGCGGTTCGACCGCTACGACGCGCTGCTCGCCGACGACGAGATCGACGCGGTCTACATCAGCACCATCCACCCGGCGCACGCCGAGTGGGCGATCAAGGCGGCGGAGGCGGGCAAGCACCTGCTGGTGGAGAAACCGATCGGCATGAACCACCTTGAGGCGGCGGCGATGATCGACGCCGCCGCCTCCCACGACGTATTCCTGATGGAGGCGTTCATGTACCGCTGCCACCCGCAGACGCAACGGCTGGCCGAGCTGGTGCGCGCGGGCGCAATCGGCGAGGTGCGCATGATCCGGGCGGTGTTCAGCTACCAGGGGCGCTTCACCCCCGAGTCGCGCACCTTCGGCAATGCGCTCGGCGGCGGCGGCATCCTCGACATCGGCTGCTACACCGCCTCGGCCGCGCGGTTGCTGGCGGGCGCGGCCGCCGGTGAGCCGTTCCGGGAACCGCATCTGGTGAAGGGCTGCGCGCAGTTGGGGCCGACCGGCGTGGACCACTACGCGGCGGCCACCGTGCAGTTCGACAATGGAATCGTCGCCGAGTTGGTCGCCGGCGTCGACTGCCGGGTGCCGAGCCAACTCGCGGTCTACGGCAGCGACGGCATCCTGGAGGTACCGGAGCCGTGGACGCCCTGCTCCCCGTGCCGCCACGCCTCCGAGCCGCTGCCACCCGACACCAGGTTTCCTCCGGGCCGGATTCTGCTCACCCGCCACGGCGACTCCGAGCCGGAGACGATCGCCGTCGCGGTCGACCGCGACCTGTTCACCTACGAGGCGGATACCGTGTCCGAACATCTGGAGGCCCGCCAAGCGCCGGCGATGAGCTGGCTGGACACCATCGGCAACATGAAGCTGCTCGATCGCTGGCGCGAGGAGGCCGGGCTGGTCTACGAGCAGGAGCAGCGCTTCCACCCCGGTACGCTTGCCAGCCGCCCACTGCGCCGGCGCGATGGCGATGCAGGCACGGTGATGCAATACGGCGCCCTTCCGGGGCTGGACAAACCGGTCGCCCGACTGGTGCAGGGCGCCGACCGCAACGTTACCCTCCCCTACACCGAGGTACTGTTCGACCACTACTTCGAGCTGGGCGGCAACAGCTTCGACACCTCGCACGCCTACCGCGGCGGCTCCTGTGAACGCAACCTGGGCGCCTGGATCAGCAATCGAGGCATCCGCGACGAGGTGGTAGTGTTCGAGAAGGGCGGCAATCCCCCCAATGGAACACCGGAGGGCATCACGCACGAACTGCTGGCGGGGCTGGACGGGCTCGGCATGGACTGTGTCGACGTGTGGCTGATGCACCGCGACAACCCGGAAGTGCCGGTGGGCGAGATCGTCGACGTGCTGAACGAACATCAGGCAGCCGGACGGATGACCATCTTCGGCGTCTCCAACTGGTCGCTGGCGCGCCTGCGGGAGGCTGAGGAGTACGCCGCACGCAACGGACGCAACTACTTCTCTGTGGTCAGCAATCAGTTCAGCCTGGCGCGCATCATCGACGCTTGGTGGACCATCGACGGCAGCCACCCCTATTGGCGGAGCGCCTCCGACCCCGAATTCCGGCGCTGGTTCGAGGTCACGCAAATGCCGCTGGTGCCCTGGTCGAGCCAGGCATCGGGATTCTTCATCGAGAACGAGTCCGAGCAACCGCGCGATCGCGACCTGCCGCGCTGCTACTACAGCCCGGACAACTTCACGCGGCGCGAGCGTGCGTTCGAGCTGGCGCGCAGGTATGGCGTGAGCCCGATCAACATCGCGCTGGCGTGGGTGTTGCAGCAGCCGTTCCCGGTGTTCCCGATCATCGGCACGCGGCTGCCCGGCGAGACGCGCGACTGCCTGCGCGCCCTGAATGTCACGCTCTCGGCCGACGAGATCCGCTGGCTGGATCTCCAGCAGAACCATCGATGCTGACGCCGGAGCACGTGGAGCCGCGCACTTTCTCGAGCGTGCGGCCCGACGGGAACCGGTAACGTGTGCTGATGGCCAAGGGTGAATCCAGGCGCGGCTGGCCGTGGCGCCGCGATCGTGCCCGGCATGCAGGGGTGTCGGCGGAGCAGTGGCGCTGGGTGCGCGAGCAGCACCCGATTCTCGGCCGCTTCAGCACCGGCGAGAACGCACGTCTGAAGGAACTGGTAGAGCGCTTCCTGCGCCGCAAGCGGTTCGAAGTGCGCGGCCTGCAGGAGGACGAGGCGCTCTACCGGCTGGTGGTGGCGACCCAGGCGTGCGTGCCGATCCTCGGCCTCGGCCTCGAGTGGTACCGCGGCTGGCGCACCGTCGTGCTGTTGCCACGCGCGTTCGCGGCGGAGATGGAAGAAACCGACGCCGGCGGCGTGGTTCGCGAATGGGAGGAGGAGCTGGCCGGCGAGGCATGGGACGAGGGCCCGATCGTCCTGTCCTGGGAGGATGTCGAGGAGTCGGGCTGGGGGCACGGCTGCAACGTGGTGATCCATGAGGCTGCCCACAAGCTCGATCTGCTCGACGGCGCCATGAACGGCCGTCCCGCCCTGCATCGTGACATGGATCCTCAAGCATGGCACCGCGAACTCGGTAGCGCGTACGAGCAGATCTGCGCCGACGAGCGCGCGGGCCGTGAAGGAGCGGTCGACCTGTACGCCGCCGAGAACCCGGCGGAGTTCTTTGCGGTCACCAGCGAGTTGTTCTTCGAGCAGCCGAATGCGCTCAACGGTCAGTTCCCCGGTGTATACCGGCAACTCGCGGCGTTCTACCGCCAGGACCCGCGGCAGCGCGGTCAGCGCTGCGCGGCCCCTGACCGATCTGGTGGGGCGACCTGACCTCGCGCACAGGGCGGTCCCATGCTGACGACTCCAGGCGCAACCCC
>CAYFXT010000190.1:0-6008 GCA_964346995.1 uncultured Spirochaetaceae bacterium
ATCCGGGGACCGCTGTGCGGCACCGCCGGGCTCTGGCACCCGGGTCAGCGTCGGGCTGCTCCTCTGGCCGTCAGCATGGGGATCGCCCTGCGCCGCGCGCCGTCGTTCCGAGGTGTGCCCATCGCAAGAGACGGCGCGCGGCCCATTGAAGCACCGGCGCCGCAGTACCGTTGAAATAGATGAGGACCATAATGAGCACCACATCCATCCGCACCGATCCGATCCGTTATCTGGCTCTGCAGTATCTCGTGCTGGCCTTCTCGCAACTGCGGATTCGCGACGAGGCGTTACGCTGCCTCGATGACCTGCTCGCCTACCTCGCCGCCGAACCGGAAGCGGACGCACCGACAGGAGGGACCTGCGGCGAGTTGGCGATGGCGTACCTGCATGACCTGCAGGTGGCCGGGCGGCACGAGGAGCACGACTTCCGCTGGCTGCAGGGGGACCGCCAGTTGAAACACATTCTGGAGCGCTACCGGCTCAGGCTGGAGTCGGCGGCACCCGCGGGGTAGCCGGTAGCACGCAACCGGCGGAGATGGCAGATCGCGGGCCGGCTCGGCGTGCCGAGCCGGCTTGAACGACCCGGGATCTGCCGTATATTGACGACGATGAA
Organism: uncultured Spirochaetaceae bacterium; assembly: GCA_964346995.1. Taxonomy (GTDB): domain Bacteria; phylum Spirochaetota; class Spirochaetia; order SZUA-6; family Bin103; genus Bin103. Next base: position 614 of record CAYFXT010000190.1, read on the forward strand.
GCTGGGTATGTTCATGATGCCGCTGCATCCACCGGCAAAGGACCGCACCGCCTGCTTCGACGAAGACATCGAGCAGGTGGTACGTGCCGAGGCGCACGGCTTCACCGAAGCGTGGATCGGGCAACACCACACCGTGGCGTGGGAGCCGATCCCATCGAACGATCTGTTCATCGCAAACCTTCTGCCGCGCACTTCGACCATTCGCCTGGGCACCGGCGTCTCGATCATTCCCCACCATCATCCGGTCAACGTCGCGGTGCGGCTGGCATTTCTCGACCACCTGTCTCGCGGGCGCATCAACGTCGGGTTCGGTCAGAGCGGCGTGCCTACCGACTGGGGGCTGTTCGACCTGCCCGACCCCGGCACCCAGGGCTTGATGACCCTGGAAGGGATCGATCTGGTCATGAAGCTGTGGCAAGACGAGGCGCCGTTCGACTTCCGCGGGCGATTCTGGCATGTCAGTGCCGACGAGCCTGACCGTGAACTGGGCGTCGGGGTGATACTCAAGCCGTACCAGAAGCCGCACCCTCCCCTGGCGATGAGCGTGATCAAGGCGGGGTCGCGGGCGGCATACACTGCCGGCGAGCGCGGGTTCATTCCGCTCAGCACCAATCTGGCGCCCGACTCGACGCTCGCTTCACACTGGGATACCTACTGTGCCGGTGCGGCCGCTGCCGGGCGCTCGCTTCCCGAACGCACCCGATGGCGGGTCGCGCGCAGCATCCTGGTGGCGGACAGCGACGCGGAGGCGTGGGACCATGCGCGCGGCGGTTCCTTTGCCGCCTCGCTGGACTATCTGATCAAGATCCTGACCGCCGGCGGCGTGCTGCAGGTAATGAAGGAGCACCCCGATCAACCGGATGTCGAGATCACCGTGGAGTACGCGCTCCGACGACTTTGCATCATCGGCAGCGCCGCCACCTGCACCGAACGCCTGCGCGCCCTCCAGGAGGTGACCGGCGGATTCGGCACGTTGCTGATGATCGCCCACGACTGGGACGACCGCGAGCGATGGTTGCGCTCCACCGAGCTGCTCGCGCGCACGGTGGTCCCGGCGCTGCAGGCGGCCCATGGCGATTGACGGCACAACCCAGCGCCGCATCCTCGGTCACTTCGCCACCGGGGTGACGGTGATCACCACTGGCCACGCCAACGGCAGCGAGTGGGGCATGACCGCCAACTCGATCACCTCGCTGTCCCTGGATCCGCCGCTGGTGCTGTTTGCCATCGACCGCAGCAACCAGATGCTGCGCCAGCTCGCCGTCACGCCCGCTTTTGCGGTCAATATCCTGCGCGCCGACCAGGAGCCGCTGTCGCGCCGCTTTGCCACGCCCGGCCCCAAGGACTTCGCCGGCATCGTCGTGACGTTCGGTGCGAGCGGCGCACCGATCTTCTCCGATTGTCTCGGTTATCTCGACTGTGCCGTACACGCCCGCCATCCCGGCGGCGACCACACGATCGTGGTGGGTGAAATTGTCGGCGGCGGCTTGGCCGGCGGCAAGCCGCTGCTGTTCTACGGCGGCGGCTACAACACTATCGCCCACGCGCCGCCCCGGGCGGACGGGGCACGTGCCTGTACCCTCGAGGAGAGCTACGACCACTTCGCCGCGTTCTGACCGCCGCGCGGGGCGGCACCCGGTCAGGCGCCGGCGCGGCTGGCGGCGAGCAGCACGGCGCGGCGGCCAAGCACCCGCGCCAGACGGATGCGGTAGTCGCCTGACGCGTAGGGGTCGCTGAGCGGCTCGGCGACCGGGATGTCGGCAAGCGCGGCGGCCACGGTGCGCTGCTCCAGCACCGCGCCGGACAGCGCGGTCACATCGATCGCAATCGGCACTGGTCCGACACCGCCTACCACGAGCCGCGCCGTGCTGCAGCGGCCGGCGGCGTCGAGCGATACCACGGCCGCGGCGCCGCATACCGCATAGCCGGAAGCGGGATGGGGATGCTTCAGATAGGCTGATCCGGTGCGGTCTGCGGCAGCGGGGACTCGGACCGCGGTGATGATCTCGTCGGGGGCGAGCGCGGTGAGAAACAAGTCGCTGAAGAACTCCTCCGCGGCAAGATGCCGTTGCCCGGTGGCGGACTGCAACTCCAGTCGCGCGCCAGCGGCAACCAGCGCAGCCGGCGGATCCGAGGCGGGATCGGCGTGCGCCAGATTACCGCCCAGGGTGCCCCAGTTGCGCACCGCCGGATCGCCCACCTTGGCGCACGCCTCCGCCAACAGCCGCGCACCGGCGAGTGCCGCATCTGAACTCGCTACCTGAGCGTGCGTAGCGAGCGACCCGATCCTGAGCGTGCCGTCGTGCTGCTCGATTCCCTGCAGCTCCGCCACCCGTCCGATGTCGATCAGGGTAGCCGGCTCCGCCAGGCGTAACTTCAGCGCCGGCAGCAGGCTGTGTCCGCCGGCCAGGAACCGTCCGTCGCCGCGCTCCGCCAGGACCGCCAGAGCATCCGTAACGCTTGCGACACGCACATAGGAAAAAGGTGGCGGATACATCAGCGCTCCGCCAGGGCTGCGGCCGCGGCGTGGACCGCTTCGACGATGTTGGCGTAGCCGGTACAGCGACACAGATTGCCTTTCAATCCGGCGCGGATCTGCGCATCCGTCGGGCGCGGTTCGCGCTCCAGCAACGCAACCGCCGCCAGCACCATTCCCGAGGTGCAGTAGCCGCACTGCACGCCGTGGCGGCGCCACAGTTCCTCCTGCACCGGATGCAGAGCGTCGCCGGACGCCAACCCCTCGATAGTAGTCACCGCCCGGCCATCGGCCTGAACGGCGAGCAGCGTACACGCCTTCGACGCCGCACCGTCCACCAGCACCGTGCAGGCGCCGCACAGACTGGTCTCGCAGCCGACGTGGCTGCCGGTGAGGCCGAGCGCATCGCGCAGGAAGTGGACCAGAAGGGTACGTGGCTCCACGGTGCGCTCGTGGCGGCTGCCGTTTACGAAAACGGAGATCATGATTGACTCTGGCACAGCCCTACCCTACGGGTGCACCGGAGCGCTGGTCAATCGGAGCGCGGGGGCGCCCGCCGGTTCCTGATCGGGCCGCCTGGAGGTGGGGCCGGCAAACGGGCTATAGTGCGCCCCAGCCATGTCATCCGCTACCACTCCCGCGGTCGGCCCCGCCGTCGGCCGCCCGTATCCGCTCCTCGATGGCCAAGCACGGGTTACCGGCGCGCTGCGCTTTACCGCGGATCTCCCGCATACCGGGATGCTGCACGCCCGCTTCGTCACCAGCCAGCATCCGCATGCCCTCATCGACGGCATCGACGCCGCGGCTGCGGAGGCGATGCCCGGAGTCGTACGGGTGCTCGACGCCGCCGACCTGCCCGCCGTCGAGCCCACCAGCCGCAACCGGCTGTTGTTGGCACGGGAGCGGGTCATGTTCGTCGGCCAACCGGTGGCGCTCGTGGTGGCCGAGTCGGAAGTGGCGGCCGCCGATGCCGCTCCCGAGGTGAACGTCACTTACACCCCACTGGCAGCGGCCGCCGACCTGGAGAGCGCTCTCGCCGAGGGGGCGCCGCTGGTATGGCCGGAGGGCGCGCGCGGAGATTCGGAGGAAGCGGCGGCCCACGGTACCGATGTGGCCGGCGATGAAGGCGGCCAGCAGCGCAGCAACCTGGCCAACACCGTCAGCTTCCGCCGCGGCGATCCGGAGGCCGCGTTCGCGGCGGCGCACGCCGTAGTGGAGCGCAGCTACCGCACCTCCATCGTGCACCAGAGCTATCTCGAACCCCACGCCACGGTGGTGGATCCGGGAGTGTACACCGACCGGGTGACGGTATGGAGTTGCACCCAGGCACAGTTCGCGGTACGCAAGGAGGTGGCCGACCTCCTTGCGATCCCCGAGTCGGACGTCCACGTCAAGCCGATGCCGGTCGGCGGCGGCTTCGGCGGCAAGTTCATGCTCTATGAGCCGCTGGTGGCACTTGCGGCGCGCGAGTTGGGAGCTCCGGTGCGGCTCGTCCTCACCCGGCAGGAGGAGCTGCTGGCCGCTATTCCCGCCCCCGGGGCGGCGATCACCATCAAGCTGGCTGCCGACGCCGACGGCGACCTGACCGGCATTGCTGCCGACTACAAGTTCGACGGCGGCTGTTTTCCCAACACGCCGCATTCCGCAGTAGCGCTGATGACCGGCAGCCTGTACCAGTGCCCCAATTTCGACATCCATGGCGCCGCGGTGCTCACCCACAAGCCCTCCACCGGTGCCTACCGGGCGCCGGGCAGTCCACAACTGGCATTCGCGCTGGAGAGCACTCTGGACGAGCTTGCACGCGAGCTGCGCATCGATCCCCTGGAGCTGCGGCTGCGTAACGCGTCGCGACCCGGCGAGCCGATGGCGAACGGTCAGCCCTGGCCCAACATCGGCATGCGCGAAGTGCTGGAGCGGTCCCGCGATCATCCCATCTGGCGCAACCGCGCGGCGGCCCACGCTGCCGGGCGCGGTGTGGGCGTTGCCATCGGCGGCTGGCTGGGCGGCGTGGAAGGGGCCACTGCGGCCTGCACCCTGAACCGCGACGGCACGCTGCACGTGCACGTGGGCTCGGTAGACCTTACCGGCACCACTACCGGCTTCGCCCTGATCGCCGCCGACGTGTTCGGCATCGATCCCGAGCAGGTGCGGGTGATCAGCGCCGACAGCGACGCCGGGTACCACGCCGGCGCCTCCGGCGGCAGCAAGATCACCTACACCGTCGGCCCGGCGGTGTTCGCCGCGGCGCGCGAGGCGCGCGAACAGACCTTGCGTATCGCCGCAACGGAGTTCGAGGCCGACGAGAAGGATCTGGAGATCGTGGCCGGCTCGGTACGGGTCAAGGGGGTGCCGGCGCCGGCGTTGCCGCTTGCCGAGATCGCCGCCAAGACGATGCAGTTCGGCGGCCGCTACGCTCCGGTGAAGGGCAACGGCCGGGTCGCACCGAGCGGCCGCTCTCCGGCATTCTGCGCCCAACTGGCCGAGGTGGAGGTGGATGCCGAAACCGGAGCCGTGGAGGTGCACCGCTTGGCCGTGCTGCAGGACGTGGGCAAGGCGATCAACCCTCTGGCTGCCGGCGGCCAGCTCATGGGCGGTGCTACCCAAGGGCTTGGCTGGGCCCTGTACGAAGCGCTGGAGTATGACACGGCAGGGCAGCTACAGACCGGCTCGCTGATGGACTACACCATTCCGAACATCACTCAGTCGGCGCATGAACTGGAGGTGGTGATGGTGGAGGTGCCGTCGGATCACGGCCCCTACGGCGCCCGCGGCGTCGGTGAGCCGCCGGTAATCGCAACGGCTGCCGCCGTAGCCAACGCGATCCGCGACGCCGGCTGCGGTCGCGTCTGCATCCTGCCGATGACCCCGGTGCGCGTGCTTGCGGCGATCGCCTCCGAGACGGCTGCTGCGGATGACGCT
>CAYFXT010000191.1:0-5998 GCA_964346995.1 uncultured Spirochaetaceae bacterium
GAAGATCGAGTCGAGATTGACCGCCAGCACCTGCTTCCACTCGGCCAGCGAGAGGTCCCACAGGTCCTTGGTCGGGCCGGCGATGCCGACCACCGGCGCGAGGATGTCGATGTGACCGTACTCGGCGAGTGTCCGCTCCACCATCTCGTTCACCTGCCGCTCGTCCGACACGTCGGTCTGCAAGCACAGCACGCGGCTGCCCGCCTCCCGGACCTGCGCCCCGGTGGTCGCATCCAGCTCTTCGGACGGGGTCAGGTCGCAGATCGCCAGCAGCGCGCCTTCGGCGGCGAACCGCTTCGCCATCGTCTGCGCGTGGCCGCGCGCCGCGCCCGTGATCAGCGCCACCTTGTTCTCCAAGCGTCCCATGGTCGTTTCTCCCTGTCGTTTCTGCGTGTGGTTATCCGCGTGCTGTCGATGACCAGCGCATGCTACGCGCCACGTTTGAGGTAGCCGGGCAGCTCGTAGCTGCGGTGCGCCGGCTCGGCATCGCCGCGGTAGTCGGTCAGCAGCGTCTGCACCAGCGCCAGCTCATCTGCCGGCAGGGACTCCGGCGGCGGCTTGATCTGCATCTGATAGGAGGCACGCAGCCGCTCGCTCAGTTCCTCGTAGCGCGGCAGGTACCACATCGTGAGCACGGTCCGCCGCCGGCCGGTGGTGTTGGCATGCGCCGCGTGCAACACGCGCGCGTCGCCGATCACCAGGTCGCCCGCGTCCACCGCAACGTCGACCTCGCCGGGCAGCGTCTGGTAGCCGCGCGTGGTGGCGGGGTCCAGGTGGCGGATGCCGTCGTCGTGGGTGCCGATCAGGTCATGGGCGGCCAGGCGGCGGCGGTGCGACTGTGGCAGCACGCGTAGACAGCCGTTCTCCGGCCGTGTGTCGGTGAGGTACCACATCAGAAACAACTGGTGTGGCACCGGGTCGGCGCTCTCCGGCTCCGCCCACCACACCCAGTCCTGATGCCAGTACAGGGGCGTGGAGTACGGCTCCTTGGCGATCACCGACCCGGCCCAGTAGCGCACGCCATCGAAGCCCAGCCCGCGCAGCGCCGCCCAGGTGGGTGGCCAGGCGATCAGCTCGGCGAACGCGCGATCCTGGAAGCGGATCGACACCACACTGCCCTGATTGCCGCGGCGCTGCTTTTCCTCCTCCGGGTAGGCGTCGAGCAGCCGGTCGCTGACCGCTCGCAGACGCGCCAGCAGGTCGCCGTCGAGCAGTCCCGGAAACACGCAGAATCCCTCATCCAGCAGTTGCTGCCGTTTGCTCGGTTCGCTCATCGACCACTCCTTCTCACTCGTATTCCAGAATGGCGCGGCCCATGATCTCCCCCGCCTTGAGGGCGGCGCACGCCTCGTTGATCTGCTCCAGCCGGTAGCGGTCGGTCACCAGCCTGTCGAGCGGAAACAGGCCCTCCCGGTACCAGCGCAGGAAGATCGGGAAGTCGCGGTCGGGATGGGAGGCGCCGAAGCTGGTGACGTAGCGACGGTGGGCAGACAGCATGGTGCGCGGGTCCAGGGTCATCTCATGGCCGGGCACCCCGATCAGGACCGCGGTGCCGCCCTCGCGTCCGGCGCCCATCGCACCCGGACGCGTGACCTCGTTGATCGTTTCGGTGGTCTGGCGCACGCCAATCGCGTCGAACGCGTAGTCGACGCCGCCGCCGCTCAGATCCACGACCGCCTCTACCGGGTCGCCGGCGCCGGCGTTCACCGCGTGCGTGGCGCCGAACTCGCGGGCCAGCTTCAGCTTGTCGGCCCGCAGGTCCACCGCAATGATCGGATCGGCACCCCTGATCGCGGCCGCGCGCACCGCCGAGAGCCCCACTCCTCCTACCCCGAACACCGCGACCGAGTCGCCCGGCTGCACCCGCGTGGTGTGGATCACCGCGCCGGCGCCGGTCAGTACCGCGCAGCCGATGATCGAGCACAGGTCGGCCGGCTCGCCGGCAGCGATCGGTACCAGGTACTGTTCCGAGACCAGCGTGTGCTCGCTCCAGGTAAGCACCGGCCACGGGATGGTGCTTCCCCGGTACGTGGCGCCGCACCAGCGGTCGTCCCGCCCCAACGGCAGCGCATCGCGCCGCACCCAGGTGACGATGGCACGGTCGCCCTCCCGCACCCGCGTCACCGCGCTCCCCGCCCGCACCACCACGCCGGTGGCCTCGTGGCCGAACGCTGTCGGCCGCGCCCGGGTATCGTGCAGCTCATGGACCTGCGAGTGGCATATCCCGCTGGCGAGCAGCTTGAGGATCGCCTGATCCGGGCGCGGATCGGGGAGCTCGAGCTCATCGATAATGAGCGGCTGGCCGCTGGCTTCCTGGATCGCGGCGCGCGTGGTCATCGGCATGGCGGACTCATCCCTACCTAAACGCCGCCCGCCCGATCCGTCAAGCCCCACACGGCCGTGTGTCAGCAGCGTCCTAATAGCTGGGCGGGGTGGCGGATGGGGTGAGCTGGAGCTCGTGCGTCCAGCAGGAACGGTCCTGGGTGTGCAGGTAGTAGAACGCATCGGCGATCTTGACCGGGTTGATCACCGTCTCGGGCCGCTCGCGGGCGGACGGCAGGGAGCGGGTGCCGGGCGAGTCGATGAGACCGTCGATCACAACGTTGGCCACGTGCACGCCGTGCTCGGAGTACTCCTCGGTGAGAACCTGGGCGAGGTTGCGCATCATCACGCGCGGGTAGTAGAGCGACTGGCCGGTGAGCCGCTTGCGCCCGCGCAGCGACGACGCATTGTTGGTCAGGAGGAAGGACCCCGAACCGCGTTTGCGCATCGCCGGCAGCACCTCCTTGGCGACCAGGAACGGGCCGCGGCTGGCCAGGTGCTGGGCGGTCTCGAACATTTCGGTCGGGACGTACTCCAGCAGTTCCTTGTCCGGCGGCAGCTCGCGGCCCTCCAGGTAGCCGGCGTTGTAGACCACGACGGTCGGCTCGCCGGCCGTGCGGCGGATGGCCGCGAACGCCTGCCCGATCGACTGCTCCGAGACCAGGTCCAGCTCCACGATCATGCTGGCGCCGCCCTGGGCGTCGATCGCCGCCTTGAGCGCGACTGCATTGGCCGTCCGCCGGGTCGTGAGCACCGTAAGATATCCCTCGGCGGCGAACTTCTGCGCCACCGCGCCGCCCACGCCCCAGCGCACGCCGACCGGCAGGCCGCTGTCGTCGAGCGCACGGCCGTGCACCAGCCGGGTGTTGCGCCCGTCCGCCTGCCACTTGGACGTGGCCCCGATCACCACTGCGATGTTTTCGTTAGTTCCGTTCATGGTCGGCGGACATGGTATCCGGAGGACACGGTATCCGGACAGGCCGGAACCGGCCACGACCGGTGGGCGGCCAGTGCGGCCACGCCGGCCCGGGCCGGCCAAGCGCATGCCTCGCGCAGGGGACAGGGAGCTCCGCCACACTAGCGAGCAGCCGGGTGCATTCCGGTAGCGTGGTAGCAGTACGAGCAGACGCCGCCACGGGGACGAGCCGACCTGCGTGTGAGCGCTCTACCACTCGGCGGGAATGCCCCCGAGCACCAGGACGATCCCATGCCAACGGCCAGAGGAACGCCCCGACGCTGACCTGGGTGCCAGAGCCCATCGGTGCCGCACAGCGGTCCCCGGATCGGGTCCCGGATCGCTCGAACGGCGAACGATAGCCCACGATTGCGTAGCGTGGGGTAGTCCTGCCCGAGCACGTCGTTTTCTTGACACGTGTTGCGACCTGTGGCACGAGGAGGTATGCAGACCACCACCCGCACCACACCGGCTACCCGCAGCCTCGAGGCCGCAAAGGTGCACCTGGACCAGCACGGCTATTGCATCGTCGAGGGCGCAATCAGCCGCTCGGAGGCGGCCGCGCTGCGCACGCGCCTGACCGAGCAGGCCGCGGCGGAGGCTCAGATCGGCATGGAACGCGTCCTCGGCGACCGCAAGCAGCTCGTTTCGTTTCTGCTCAACAAGGGCCAGGGGTTTCGCGATCTGCTGTTCCATCCGGTCATGCGTCAACTCGTCGAACATGTGATCGGACCGCTCCATCTGCTCTCATCCTACAACGGCCACCTCGCGCTGCCGGGCGGGACCACCCGGTTCCACACCGACCAATGGTGGATGCCGCCGCCCACCAACGCCGCCCGGCAGACCCTGCTGCGTCCCGGGGACATGGACCGTGACGACACTCGCGGCCACCATCGCACCGGTAAAGAGGGTATGCATCCGGCCGCCATCTCGCCGGCGTGCGTCTGCAACATCATGTGGACCATCGACGACTTCACGGCCGAGAACGGCGCCACGATCGTGGTGCCGGGCAGCCACCGGTCCGGACGCGAACCGGACCATGAACTCGACGAGTATGCCGGCTGGGTCGCCGCAGAGGCCCCGGCGGGCAGCTTCATCGCGCTCGACGGGAGGGTGTGGCACTCGACCGGCGAGAACCGCACCAACCGGCCGCGCATCGGTCTGACCACCAATTTCTGCTCCTGGCAGTTCCGCCAGCAGGAGAACCTGGTGATGGGCGTCTCCGACGAGGTGTTGGCCGGCGCCTCCCCCGAGTTGCTCGACCTGATCGGCTTCCGGCCCGACTCCGGCTACGGAGGCATCGAGGGCCGCGCGCGAATCGCGCGCGGCGAGTACGCGCTCGGCGAGATGAGGCCCTCGTAACCGGTCGGCGCAGGGGTCGGCGACGTCGCGCAGACTCCGCCCGCGAGAAAGACAGCCGCACGCTGACCACCGCGCCACCCAAGGGGCGCATTCCCGTTCTGTGGTAGCCGTCCGAGCAGACGCCGCCACAGGGACGAGCCGACCCGCGTGTGGACGCTCTACCCCGTGGCGGAATGCACCCGCCACGCCGCCATGTGCGAACTTGACCGCGCCGGGGATCGGGTCTACCGTCTCGAAAGCTGGAGGATTCATGGGTACCGCATCTCCTGCCGCGAAGGGGCCGGCGGTGAGGCCGGCGTTCGCGTCACTCGACAGCCTGAGGGAACAGGAGCAACTCGATCGCGAACTGCGCCGGTTGTTCGGGCCGCAGGCGGGTAGCGAAGGACCACTGGCCGCTAGCGGCGCCGGGCGGCGTCTACTGGGCATCGACTTGCGGCAGCGGCTCGAGCCGGAGCAGGTTGCCCTGCTGCTGAATGCGCTGAGCGAGTTCCGCATCCTGTGCCTTCCCGGGCAGGACCTGGAATCGTTTTCGCTGGCCGACTTCGAGCGCTTCGCCAACTACTGGGGGGCGCCAGTGCCGCATCCGAGCAACTTCCTGCGCGACGGCAAGCCCGCCCAGTCGGACGGCGCCTCCGACGGCAAGATCGAGGTGATGCCGTTCGCACGGCGCCCGGCCGCAAAGGTGAACGCGATGTTTCCCGGTCGTCTGCAGTGCCTTCCGCACGAATCGCCGGCAGTCCTGGTCGTGGCCAACTTCCGGGGCAACGGTGCCGCGCAATCAGGCGGGGTCACCACCAGCATGGGCGGCTCCTGGCATACCGACATCGAATACGAACCGCTGCCGATCTACGTGTCGATGTTTCTCGCCCACCACATGCCCGTACGGCGCGATGAGCCGGGCGGCACCTGGGTGGAGCGCCCGGACCCTGCCGGCGCGCCGGCAAGCCCCTACTTCGAGGGCTCGGACCCGGAGTTGATCCGGCTGCGCAAGACACTTCCCTTGAACGGCGAGACCGCGTTCGCGGACACCGCGGCGGCGTTCGAGGCGCTGCCGCCGGAGCGGCAGGAGCTGCTGGAGCGCACCCGGGTACGCCGCCGGCTGAACGAAGACGACGAGGGCTGGCTGGCGCCGCTCGTGCGCACCAACCCACGCTCCGGGATAAAGGCGCTGCACAGCCCGATCTGGGCTTCGCGGCCGGGCGTACGGCCGCCGGTGGAGGTCGACGGGATGTCGAGCGCGGAGTCGCGAGCGTTTTTCGACGAGTTGGAGGCGCACGTGCTACAGCCGCAGTTCCGCTACGACCACCTGCACGTACCCGGGGATGTGACGCTGTGGGACAACTACATGACGTTGCACAA
>CAYFXT010000192.1:0-5907 GCA_964346995.1 uncultured Spirochaetaceae bacterium
AGGACGAGTGGGGCCAGCAGCTCCCTTACCTGGACGAGTTCGTGATCGAGTTCGTCGAGGATCAGGATACCGGCCTGGCCCGCTTCGTGGCCGGCGAAACCGATGCGTGGGCGTTGCGTGGCGAGGACTACGGAGTCCTCGTGGACAAGCAGGAAGCGGATAACTTTCTGATCTACAACGTCGGCCCCGCCTCCAGTACCCAGTTCATAACCTTCAACCAGAACCCGATCGAGGGCGAGGAAGACGGCGGCATCGAGCCGCCGACGCTGACCTGGCTGTCCAACAAGACCTTCCGTCAGGCGATGGCGCACCTGATCGATCGCCAGACCATCATCAACAACATCGCCTTCGGCTTCGGCTACCCGCAGTACTCGTTCGTCTGGACGGTCTCGCCCTACTACTGGGAAGGGGCGCCGGACGCGGCGCTCACGTACGACCCGGAGCGCGCCAAGGAGCTGCTCGACTCGATCGGCTACACCGACCGCGACGGCGACGGCTACCGCGAGGACCCGGAGGGCAACAAGATCGAGCTGATCCTCAACACCAACTCCGGCAACACGGTGCGCGAGCAGATCGGCGAGTTGTTCACGCAGGAGGCGCAGGCCGCCGGCATCGACGTCACCTTCAAGCCGGAGGCGTTCAACGAGCTGGTCACCCGGCTGGTCTCCTCCTACGACTGGCAGATGATTCTGATCGGCCTGACCGGATCGGTGGACCCGGTGAGCGGCGCCAACGTCTACCCCTCGCACGGCGGCCTGCACATGATCGAGCCGAGTCAGGAGTCTCCGCGCCGCGACTGGGAGGTGGCGGTGGACGCCGCCTGGGACGAGGCCAACCTGACCACCGACGATGAGCAGCGCATCCGCGGCTACCGCAAGCTGCAGGAGATCTGGATCGAGGAGGTGCCCTGGGCGTACACCTTCGCGCCGGCAGTGATGCACGCCTACCGCAACACGCTCGGCAACATCACGCCGCACCCGCTCAACGGCTACGGCATACGGGGCATCGTCGACCGGCTCTACGTAAAGTAAGCCGACTTCACGGTGGGGGAGTCCGGGACCTCGTTTCCGGACTCGCCAGCACCCGCTCGACAGCTCGGCACGGGCGTTACGTGACCCACAGGACCATCGAAATCGGCGCACCGGCATCGCTGGTTGGCCGACCCTTTCGGGGCGGGACCAAGGCATGAGCCTGCCGCTGCTGCGGATAGTCATCCGCCGGCTGCTGAACGCCGTGCCGATTCTGGTCGTGACCCTGGCGATCGCCTTCTGGCTGATCCAGCTCGCGCCCGGGGACGCCTACACCCAGTACGCGCTCAATCCCGACATCAGCTCTGAGGATCTGGAGCGGTTCCGCGCCAACTTCGGCCTCGACCAGCCCTGGTACGTGCAGTTCGGGCGCTACCTGTGGAACGCCGCGCACGGCGACTTCGGCTTCTCGCAGACCTTCAAGGCGCCAGTGTTCGTGCTGGTCTCACAACGCGCCGCCAACACGCTGCTGTTGTCGGTGGTGTCGCTGCTGCTGGCGTGGGGATTTTCGGTGCCGGCCGGCATCATCGCCGCCGCCCGCCAGTATCGGTGGCAGGACCAGTCGATCGCCGTGCTGGCGTTCCTCGGGCTGTCGATTCCCAACTTTTTCCTGGCGTCGCTGCTGTTGTTCCTGATCTCCTCCACCGGGAGCTGGCTGCCGATCGGCGGCATGACCTCGATCGACCACGCCGAGCTGGGCGCCCTGGGCAAGACCTGGGATCTGGCCAGGCACCTGGTGGTGCCGGCGCTGGTGATCTCCACCGCCATCACCGCCGGGCTGACGCGCATCATGCGTGCCAACATGCTGGAGGTGCTGGGCCAGCAGTACACCACCACCGCGCGCGCCAAGGGACTGGCCGAGCGCGTGGTGCTGCTCAAGCACGCGCTGCGCAACGCGGTCAACCCGATGATCACCATCCTGGGCTTCAACATCGGCGAGATCCTGAGTGGCGCCGCCCTGGTGGAAATCGTCACCGGCTGGCCCGGCCTGGGCAAGCTGATCCTGGCCGCGCTGCTCAACCAGGACCCCTACCTGGTTTCGGGCAGCGTGGTGTACGGTGTCGTGTTGCTTATGATCGGCAATCTGCTGGCCGACATCCTGCTGGCGATCACCGATCCGAGGATCCGGGTGACATGAGTGTTGCGCCTGCGGTAGGGGGTGCGGACGCGGCGCAGGAGCACACCGAGTCGCTGCTGGAGGTGTACTGGCGGCGGTTCAAGAAGCACCGGCTGGGCAGGATCGGTGGCAGCGTGCTGGTCGTGCTGTACGCGCTGGCCCTGTTCGCCGATCCGCTGGCCCCCGCCACCATGCTGTGGACCGACAAGACCAAGTCGTACCAGCCGCCGACCGCGGTGCGCTTCAGCTACCTCGACGGCGGCCGCCTGGTGGTGCGCCCGTTCGTGTACGAGATGCACATCGTCAATCAGGCGCTGCGCACGTACGGGCGGGTGCCGCGCCACACCCTGCGGGTCGTGTCGCAGGAGCGAGTCGCCGGTCGCGCGGAGCTGCGCTCGCTGGCGCTGCACGAGGATCCGACGGCCAGGAGCCGCGCATCCCTGCAGGCGGTGCAGCGTCACTACCGGCTGGCGGACGGCGACCCGCGGCTCGCCGAGCTGAAGGCGCTGCTGGCGGAGATCGCGGGCGACCCGCGGCGCGACCTGCACCGCCGCGTACGGTTGCGGCAGGCCGGGGTGACTCCCGAGACCCTGGAGCTGATCGTCGCCAAGGGCAACAAGAACTTCGTGCGGCTGTTCGCGCGCGGCGTTCCCTACCGGTTCCTGGGGCTGTTCACCGCACGCATTCATCTGCTCGCCTCGCCCACGGGCGGCTTCTTTCCGCTTGGCACCGACCACGCCGGGCGCGATCTGGCCTCGCGCCTGCTGCACGGTGCGCGCGTGTCGCTGTCCGTGGGACTGGTCGGCGCTGCCATCACCCTGGTGATGGGGTTGCTGATCGGCGGCGCCGCGGGCTACTTCGGCGGCGCCGTCGACAACCTCTTGATGCGCATTACCGAAGTGCTGCTCTCGTTCCCGGCGTTCTACCTGCTGCTGGCGCTGCGCGGCACCTTCCCGCCCACCCTCGACAGCACCCAGGTCTACTTTCTGATCATCCTGATCGTGTCCTTCGTCATCTGGGGGTCTCTGGCGCGCATCGTGCGCGGCATGGTGCTCGCGCTGCGCTCGGAGGACTACGTCCTCTCCGCCCGCGCGCTCGGCCTGGGACCGTTCAAGATCATCCGCCGCCACGTGCTGCCCAACACGCTGTCGTTCGTGATTGTCCAGGTCACCCTGACCATCCCCGGCTTCATCCTGGGCGAGTCGGCGTTGAGCTTTCTGGGACTGGGCATCACCGAGCCGCAGTCGAGCTGGGGGCTGATGCTGTCGGCGGCGCGCAGCTATCGGGTGTTCCAGGATTTCCCGTGGATCCTGGTGCCCGGCGTCGGCATCTTCCTGGCCATCATGGCGTGGAACTTCGTCGGCGACGGGGTGCGCGACGCGGTCGATCCGAGGAGCCGGCATTGACCCGGAGGCGGAGGCCCACGAAATTCGATGCACCGGTATCGCCGGCTGGCCGGTCCTTCCGGATCAGCCAGCCGCGGTTGCGCCCGGAGCTGAGCCGGCAGGTGGACGACCGTCCGCCGGTCGCCGACGCTCTGCTGGCGATCGAGGATCTGCGCGTACAGTTCCATCTGCACGATCACGTGGTGCGGGCGGTAGACGGGGTGGACATCGCCGTGGGCCGGAGCGAGACGCTGGGCATCGTGGGCGAGTCGGGATGCGGCAAGTCGGTCACCTCGCTGGCGGTGATGCGTCTCATTCCCAGCCCGCCCGGTGCCATCGCCGGCGGCAGTATCCGGCTGGAACGGCGCGATCTGCTGCGGCTGAACGAGACGGCGATGCGGCGCATCCGCGGCAACCGCATCTCGATGATCTTCCAGGAGCCGATGACCTCGCTCAACCCGGTGTTCAGCGTCGGCTACCAGATCGCCGAAGTGCTGCGGCTGCACCGCAGATTCGGCAAGCGGGAGGCGTATGCCGAGGCAGCCCGCCTGTTGGCCGCGGTGGGGGTGCCCGACCATGAGCAGCGGGTGCACGAGTATCCGTTCCAGCTCAGCGGCGGCCTGCGTCAGCGGGTGATGATCGCCATGGCGCTGGCCTGCCGGCCGGCCGTGCTGATCGCCGACGAACCCACCACTGCGCTGGACGTGACCATCCAGGCGCAGATCCTGCAGCTCATGGGCACCCTCAAGGAGCAGTTCGGCTCCTCCATCATCTTCATCACCCACGACCTGGCCGTGATCGCATCGTTCGCCGACCGGGTGGCGGTGATGTACGCCGGCGTGGTAGTGGAGACGGCGCCGGTGCGCGACCTGTTCCTCGCCCCCGCCCATCCCTACACCCAGGGCCTGCTGGCGTCGGTGCCCACCCTGACCCGGCCCAAGTACAGCCGCGCCGGGCGGCGCAACCTGTTGGAGGCGATTCCCGGTACGCTGCCCGATCCGCGGCGGCCCGCGACTGGCTGCCGGTTCGCCGAGCGCTGTCCCTACGTGATGGAGCATTGCCGCCACAGCGAGCCGGCCCTGACGCAGGTGACGCCCGACCAGTACGCGCGCTGCTACCTGCATAGCAACGTGGCGCGCGCCGAGACTATCGACGATCGCGGTCCGCGCCCGGCCGAGCCGGCCGAGCCGGCCGAGCCGGCCGGGGGAGGGAGCCGACAGTGACCCGGCACGGTCACGCCGCAGCGCCGAAGACGACGAGGAGCAATCCCCGGGTCGCGTCGGCCAGCCGGCATTCCCGGGTCACGAGACCCGGTCGCCCGGTTACGCCAAAGACCCGGGAAGCCGAGGCGAATGCATCGCCGGCTGGTCCCGATTTTCCGACTACGCGGCGCGAGACGGCGCGCCGGGAGGATCCGGATCGGCGTCCGGACCAGCGTGCGGGTGCGCACGCCGGCGAGCAGAACGGGCATGGCCGCGAGTCCGGTTCGGTACCGCGGTCAGGTCGGCATGACGCGCATCGCGGAAAGGGCGGGCGGCACCACGGTGGTCCGGAACCGCGGAGTCGCCGTGCGCCGCAAGCGGCCGGCGAGCCGGGCGCACGCAGCGGGAACCGAGACCGACGCGGGCGCAGTCCGGCCCGGCGGCGGCGTCGGCACGCGCCACAAACACGGGGTGAGCCGGGCACGCGCCGGCGGCCCGGGCAGCCGCCGCGCAACGGACGGCGCGACATGCGCGATCATGGGCCGGGCGCCGGGGCCGGCGAGGCGCTGCGCCAAGCCGCCGGCGGAGCCGACCGGGCCACGGCGCGGCCGGTGCTGGACGTGCGCCGGCTGCGCACGTACTTCCCGGTCAAGACGGGAGCGTTCAAGGTCCGCCGACTGATGGTGCGCGCCGTAGACGATGTATCGCTGCGGCTGCGCGCCGGTGAGACGCTGGGCCTGGTGGGTGAGTCGGGCTGCGGCAAGACCACGCTGGGCCGTTCGCTGCTGCGCCTGTATCAGCCACAGGGCGGGCGCGTCTACCTGGAGCCCGACCCGGAGCTGGTGCGCGCAGTGACGGCACTGGACGCTCAAGCCGACACGGTGCGGCAGCGCGCCGAGGAGCTTGCGGGAACCGGTTGGCGCGAGTTGCGCCTGCTGCGCGCCCGCGAGCGGCGCCTGCGAGACGCGGCCGATCGGCGTGCGGCCGCCGCCGACCTCCTGGCCATGCCGCGGGCGTCGCTCAAGCAGGCGCGGCGCCGGCTGCAGATGGTGTTTCAGGATCCGTGGGCGTCGCTCAACCCGCGCATGCTGGTGCACGACCTGATCGCCGAGGGACCGCGCGAGTTCGGCACGCACGCCGGCGCCGACCTGGACGCCCACGTGCGCCGCCTGCTG
>CAYFXT010000193.1:0-5828 GCA_964346995.1 uncultured Spirochaetaceae bacterium
GGTGCGCAGCGATCTGGTGCGCAAGATCGTGCAGGCCTACGAGGATGCCGACCAGCCGCCGGGGCATGCCGCGGCGGGGCGGGAGCAAGCGCCATGACCGCGGCGAGCAGCGCCGGCACCGTACCGCCGGCACAGGTCGACGTGCGCTGGGCTGACCCGGAAATGGTGACCGGCGGGCGATGCCTGCCGAGCGGATCTGGTGTCCGCGGGAGTCACGGAGTGACCTCGCCGACCGCCCCGGACGCGCGCCCGGACGATGCGGCGCAGGCGCCGTCACGCCGCGACGCGGGAGCGGATCATAGCCGTCGCACGGAGTCTGCCCAGTGGCCGGCATGTTCGGGGCCGGCCTTGGCGCAGCGCCTGGAACGATTCGGGCGCCGCGTTCTGGAGCATCTGAACTACCGCCTGGAGGTATCGGTACTGCTTTGTGACGGCGTCGCAATGCGCGCTCTCAACGCCCGCTACCGGGACGTCGACGCGCCTACCGACGTACTGTCGTTTGCGCAACTCGACGACGGTTGGCCCACCCCGCGACCGGAGGCGAAGCCACCGCCGGCCGGCGACATCGTGATCGCCGTGGACGTCGCCGTACGGCAGGCGGATTGCCGCGGCGAGCCGGTGGAGCGGGAACTGTGCCGGCGGCTGGTACATGGTATGTTGCATCTCGTCGGCATGGATCACGCGGACCCGCCACGCGAGCATGAGCCGATGTTGACACTACAGGAACGGACGCTGCGCGAGCTGTTCGCGGGCGCGGCGGCATCCACACCATAGCGGAGGGAAAGACCACCAATGGGTTTCCTGGAGAAGCTGCTCGGCAGAGCAGATCAGGACGAAGATGACCTAACCAACCTCGACGGCGCCGCCAGGGAGATGATCCAGGGCGTCGTCGAGCTTTCGCACAGCACCGTGAAGGAGATCATGGTGCCGCGGCCGGATGTGATTTCGGTGCCCCTCGACACTCCCGCCGAGACCCTGCTGGAGCAGGTGGCCGCAAGTGGTCACTCGCGGTTGCCGGTTTATCACCAGAACATGGACAACATCGTGGGCGTGGTATACGCGAAGGATCTGCTCCGCGCCCAGGTGTCGGCGGTCGGGGAGCAGGCGGAGGAACCGGTGCTGGAGCGCATCATGCGGCGGCCCTACTTCGTCCCCGAGACCAAGAAGGTGGACCAGTTGCTGCGCGAGTTCCAGCTCCGCCACGTGCACATAGCGGT
The DNA here is from genome assembly GCA_964346995.1 of uncultured Spirochaetaceae bacterium. Classification (GTDB taxonomy): domain Bacteria; phylum Spirochaetota; class Spirochaetia; order SZUA-6; family Bin103; genus Bin103. The sequence continues at coordinate 1,218 of CAYFXT010000193.1, forward strand.
GGTGGTGGACGAATACGGCGGCACCTCCGGCATCGCGTGTCTGGAAGACGTGATCGAAGAGATCGTCGGCGACATTCAGGACGAGTTCGACGACGAGGCGGAGGAAATCCTCAAGCTCGGCGAGGGAGTCTACCTGTGCGATGCGCGGGTGCGCCTCGACGAGTTGAACGGGTATCCCGATTTCGATCTGCCGGATGACGACTTCGACACGCTCGGCGGGTTCGTGTTCGATCTGTTCGGCAAGATTCCGGTGAAGTATGAGACCGAGCGCCACGGCAACGCCGATTTCGTGATCCAGCAGATGGAGGGCAACCGCATTACCAGCGTCAAGATCGTGATCCGCCGCCAGGCCGCCAGTGCGGCAGACGGCGCCGGATAGGATCAGGTACGGTTACTCCGTGACACCGAATACGATGAACATCGATGTACCGGCATCTCCCGCCCGATTGCAACGAATTCGCAGTTTGTCCGCGCTCGCCGTGGAGGGGCGGCGGGCACTGGTTCGCGTCGACTTCAATGTCCCGCTCGCCGATGGCGCAGTGGCTGACGACACGCGCATCCGCGCGGCGCTGCCCACGATTCGCGCTATCCTCGACCAGCCGGGGACCAGCGTGGTGCTGATGAGCCATCTGGGCCGTCCCAGGGGGGCGCGCCGCGAGGAATTGAGCCTGGCGCCGGTGGCGGCGCACCTGCGCATCCTGCTGAACCGGGCGGTGGAGATGGCTCCCGACTGCGTGGGCCCCGATGTGGAGCGGCGTGCTGCCGCCCTGCCCGCCGGCGGCGTGCTGCTGCTGGAGAATCTGCGCTTCCACGCCGCCGAAGAGGCGGGCGACGCCGGCTTCGCGCGGCAACTGGCGGCCCTGGGCGAGGTGTACGTCAACGACGCGTTCGGCGCCGCGCACCGCGCGCACGCCTCCACGGCTACCGTGGCCGACTACCTCCCGGCCGCCGCCGGCCTGCTCATGGAGCGGGAGGTCGCTGCCCTGGAGCGCCTGCTGGCCGTGCCGGAGAAGCCGTTCGTGGCGATCGTCGGCGGCGCCAAGGTGTCCTCCAAGGTGGCTGTGCTGGAGCACCTGCTGCCAAAGGTGGACACCCTGCTGATCGGCGGCGGCATGGCCTATACGTTCCTGCAGGCGCGTGGGGTCGCGGTCGGCGGCTCGCTGGTCGAGCCGGAGCTTGGCGCTACCGCCGCCGCCCTGCTGCAACGAGCCGAGAAGCGGGGAGTGGCGCTGCTCCTGCCGGTCGATCATGTCGCCGCCGACGCGGTGGCCGCCGACGCCCGCCATGCCGTGACCGAAAACGCCGCCATCGCCGACGGCGCGATCGGGGTCGACATCGGGCCGCGTACGGTTGCGGCCTTCGGCGCCGCGATCACCGCGGCCGGCACCGTGCTGTGGAACGGGCCGATGGGGGTGTTCGAGGTGGCGCCCTTCGCGGCCGGGACGTTCGCCGTGGCGAAGGCGGTAGCGGCGTGTCCGGGGACTACCGTCGTGGGCGGCGGCGACTCGGTAGCGGCGATCAATGCCGCCGGGGTCGCCGAACGCATTACGCACGTATCCACCGGCGGCGGCGCCTCGCTGGAGCTGCTGGAAGGTCGCGAGCTGCCCGGCGTCGCGGCGCTGCGGGAGTAATGAGCATGGCAAACCGGAACACCAGGCGCAGACCGTTCATCGCCGGCAACTGGAAGATGCACTACACCCACAGCGATGCCGCGGCGCTGGCCGCGCACATGGCAGCCACGATCGACGCGCCCGACGTGCGCGTGCTGGTGGCGCCGCCCTTTACCGCGCTGCAGGCAGTCGGCGCTGCGCTGCGCGGATCGGCCATCGAATTGGGCGCTCAGAACGTCAATCCGGAGGCTTCCGGCGCCCATACCGGCGAGATCGCTTGCTCCATGCTGGCGGCGCTCGGCGTGGGCGTGGTGATCGTCGGGCACTCCGAACGGCGCCACGTCTACGGCGAGCGGGACGAGCTGATTGCCCGCAAGCTGCAGGCCGCGCTGGGCGCCGGGTTGCAGGTGGTGCTGTGCGTCGGCGAGACCCTCGCCGAGCGCGAAGCGGGTACGGCGACCGCGGTAGTGGCGCGCCAGCTCCGCGCTGCGCTCGGCGCGTGTTCCGGTCGCGACTTGCGAAGCGTGGTGGTGGCCTACGAACCGGTGTGGGCGATCGGCACCGGGCGTACGGCGTCGGTAGCCGACGCCGATGCCATGCACCGCGAGGTGCGCGGCGTGGTGGCGGGCTTGGCCGGCGCCGCCGCGGCCAGGGATCTGGTCGTCCAGTACGGTGGCTCGGTGAAGCCGGACAATGCCGCCGAGCTGCTGGCGAGCGTCCAGGTGGACGGGCTGCTGGTGGGCGGAGCCTCGCTGGAGGCGGACAGCTTCGCGCGCATCGTCGCCGCCGCTTCCCGCTGAGCGCCAGTCTGCCCTGCTGGCGAACGACCGGGAACTGACGACAACCGAACGTCCCGGCTTCGAGCCCTGGGTTCAGCACACGGCGTCCAACCTCCGAACCTTGAGGCATGCGACGTTGGATGCTTTCGTTGGCCACCGTGCTGCCGGCGTTCGGTACCGTCGTTCCTCTGCTCGCCCTCGATCCGCCGGTCATCACCGCAACCTACGAGACGGCGCGCGGCATCGAGGAGGATGACGAACAGGAACTGCAGCCCGACTACGTACGCCATACGGTACTGGTGAGCGCCCGCCAGGAGTTCGGCGAGCGCGTCCGGCTGACGACACCGGTGCGCGTCACCCGGCGACGGGACCCGCAGGTCGCCGATTCCGAGAGCTTGGCCGTAAGTCTCCAGCCGCGGCTCGATCTGGAGCTGACCGACCGGCTCGACCTCGGGACGGAGTTGATTCTGCGCCACGCGGATGACCCGGAACTGGTAACCGTAGGCGGTCGCTTGGCGTCGAGGCTGAAGGTCGGCGACGTGACCGTCGACGGCTGGCTCAAGCCGTTGTTCGATACCTATGCGCGGGAGCCGGAGCGCAACCGCCAGCGCTACACGGCCTCGGTGGGCGTCGTCTACCGGCAGAACGCGGTACGCGTCAGCGGTCGTTACCGCGGCACCGCCCGCCTCGGCCTGGGCGACGAGAGCGAGGTGGACCAGCGGCTCTCGCATCTCGTCAATGTCAGCCTCCGCCTCGACCTCGCCAAGCTTCGGTAACCCCACCTTCCACATCCGACCGGGATACGATGCCGATCGGATTGCCACTCGAACTGCTGGAGGTTGTCCCGGCGACCGCTGCGAGCTGTTCCACGAGGTGGACCTCATGGACATCGACGCTCAAGGCCGACAGGTCCCGGTGACGATTTCGGGATAAAGCAGGGCATAGAACAGCGCGGAAGTACCGCCGGCGGCCAATATGTGCCAGAACGCGTGCAGCGTCTTCCCTATCAAAGCCGTGCCGGTGCCGCCGTCCCCGTGTCCCGCTTGCCCGCCTCTCCCGTCGCCGCCTCCGTTGCGTGCCGAGCCGGTGCCCGCCGAGCGCTCGCGCTTTCCCGCACGCTCGCTCTTGCGGAGGTCGATGCGATGCAACAGGAACGCGCAACCGAACAGGACGAGCGAGCCGAGCAGCGCCGTCCATCCCTGATGCCATGCCATCGGAGCCGGTCGCAACAGCAGATAGATCGCACACGGATAGGTCAGGCCGAGAAGCACTGCCAGCTTCACCACGACCATTTTCGGCGACTGGTGGAACAGCATCCGGAGCACCACCGATCCCAGCATGCCCACCAACAACATCAGCTCGGCCACGTAGGGTTGCAGGCCCGCCAGTATGCTGACCGACGACAGCGCCTTGACGAGCGCCAATACCGCCAGCGCGCTGTACACGAAGTAGGTCGCGATGACGTCGAGGTGGCCGGACCATCGGGTGGGCACACCGTGGAACAGAGCCGACCCGATACACAGCACGATCATGGACAGCATGAAGACCAGACCGATCGAGCTGTTGCCGGCAAAGGAGAACGCACAGAACGTCCCGGCAATGGCGAACGTGACCGTCGAGTAGGTGTTGAACGGTTGATGCGGAATGGCCGTCACGCGGTCGCAGCCGTTCCGTCTCCCCTCGTACCATTCGCATCCGGCGCGTGGCAGGTAGGGAACATCCTGCGGCTTGATCTCGGAGAACGTCACGATGAGCACGGCCGTCAGCACCAACCCGGTTGCCAGGGACCATATCGCAGCGCCTCGCAGCCGGCTCCCTGGTTCGTCACCGCACACCGACGCCCTGTTGCCCGGCACAGCCTGATGGCTCGTGTCGTCCGTATCGGCATCGAGATGACAGGACAGAACGGAGAAACCGGAAACAGCGATGCATGCCGCCATGGTGAAGCGCAGGATCACGTGGCCGCAATGTACCCTACGACGGTACCCTGCGACGTGGCGCAGGGCTCCGATGCCGCCGACCTGTCCAGCGGCAATCGAAACCATTCCGGTGACGCCGGCACGGCACATCGAGCCGCGCAGCCGCACCCCGTTTCCGACCGCGCTCGCGCCGCCCGGGGCCGGCACTCCGCAATCGCTCGCCGGCGTCCGGCAGATCCGCATACCCTGTTCCCCGTCGACGCTAATCAACGTCCTGAAACTCAGGTCGCCCGGTGCCTCACT
>CAYFXT010000194.1:0-5818 GCA_964346995.1 uncultured Spirochaetaceae bacterium
TCGACCGGTTGCTCGCCTACGTCTACCTGGCCGACGGCACCCTGCTCAACGCGCGCCTCATCGCGTGCGGCTTGGCCCGACCCTATCGCGAGGACCGCAATCACTTCTCGGACCTCTTCGAACGACTCGCCGCCGGGCCGCGGCCCGACGACTGTCCGACCACTACCCGTACCGCGCCGTCCGACACCCCGGCATCTCCGTCGCCCGGCACCGCCGCCGTGGCGATCGAAACCATCGCCAACCGCAGCCGGCACGAGCACGTTCTACTGCGCAACAACACATCCGAGGCGGTCGACGTCAGCGGGTGGCGGATCAGGGACGACGACGACACCCGGCTGCGCATCCCGCCCACCGAACCGCTACCGCCCAACGGCATGCTCGCCATCTGCAGCGGCAGCGGGTGCGTCGGCAATCCGGTGCCCAGCATCAGACTGACCCCGAAGAACGTTTGGGGCAACGGCGGCGACGCCGCGGTGCTGTGCGATGCCGGTGGCGCGGAGGTGGACCGTTACTGCTACGAGGACGGCTGCTCCAGCCCTAAACCCGCTCCACGGTGCGCTTGAACCGCTTGTACACGGCGTACAGGGGCAGGTCGAGTTTCTTGGTGTCGGACCAGCGGCGCAGCGAATCGCCGCGATCGGTAGCGGCGCGCGACGCGTAGCTGCGCAGCACCTTCTCCTCGCGCCGCAGCCGCTTGAAGCGGTACTTCTCCTCCAGCAGCTCGACGAACTGCGCCACCTCGGCCCGTTCCTCCTCGGACAGGGCCGCCACCGCACCGCCCGGCTCCCCGTCGCCGTCCATGCTCTTGTCGGGATCGAGAATGGCGCGCACCGCCTCTTCGAAGTTGCCGGCCTCGGTACGCCGCAACTCCTGCTCCACACGGGCGAGGAACGCGCTCGGTACGAACTTGATCCGGTCCACCGAGTTGCGTAGCGCGATCCGCTTCTTCATCGCAGCGTCGGACCCCAGGTCGCGGCGCCCCAGGAACAGATAGGTACCGATCCCCGCCGCGGCCGCAACGAGCAACTCGTCGATGATCAGAATCGGATCGGGTACCGCGTAGGACAGAATCATGAACGAAGCGAAGAAGGCGCCGGCGGAGAGGAGGAACCGGGGCACGAAGCGCGCATCGGAAAGGAAACGGCGCACGGCGGCCTCCACCGCGCGGTACAGGTCATTACGGAACGTGGTCAGCAGCGCAACCGGCGGCTCGGCCCCGTAGCGGCCCTCGATTTCCTCAGTTTCGAGCGCCGCACGCAGCTTGTCCGGCGCCTCGAACGGATTGAGGATCAGCGACTGACCGTCGGCTCGATAGAGGTGAAAGATGTACCTGCGCTCCTTCTTCCCCATGTTACTCATAATAAAGCGCCGCCGCGAACTCGGGTCAATGCCAATCTCGCCAAGCCAAGTCCGCAACTGCACCCTCGCCCTACAGGCGCGCCGCCGAGCGCAACGCCCGGCCGGCGAACACCGTCGCCAAGTGGCGTCGGTAGTCGGTACCGGCGAACGAGTCGCTGAGCACCTCGACGCCGTGTGCCGCGGCCGCCGCCGCGGCATCGATACTGGCGCTGTTCAGCGGTTGGCCGGCGAGCGCCGCCTCCACTGCCCCATCCCGGAACGCCGCGTTGGCGACGCCGGTAAAGGCGACCCGCGCCTCGGTGCAGACCCCACCGCTGCTGCTGACCACCGCCGCGCAGCCGACCACCGCGAACCGCGACGCCGGATGCGGGAACTTGACGTAGCACGCGCCGGCGCCCGGCGGCTGTGCCGGAATGCGGATCTCGGTAATGATCTCGCCCGGCTGCAGGGCGGTCAGAAACAGATCGACGAAGAAGTTGCCCGCTTCGATGGTGCGCTCGCCATCGGGTCCGCGCGCCACGATGTGCGCGCCGCCGGCCAGAATCGCCGCCGGATAGTCCGCGGCCGGATCGGCGTGCGCCAAGCTGCCGCCGATCGTGCCCATGTTGCGCACCTGCGGGTCGCCGATCACGGCCGCGGCTTGCGCCAGCAGCGGTGCCTGTCCGGCGACCACCGCCGAGGTGGCAATGGTGTGATGGGTGGTGGCAGCACCGATGGCCACGCCGCTGCCCTGCTGGCGAATGTAGTTCAGTTCCGCCAGATGTCCGATATCGACCAGCGTGCCAGGAGCCGACAGACGCAGTTTCAGCGACGGGATCAGACTGTGGCCGCCGGCCAACAGGGCAGCGTCGTCCTGCTGCCCCAACAGCGCAACCGCATCGTCCACGGAAGCTGCACGGTAGTAGTTGAATGCACTGCTCATCAGTTTCTCCTTGCTTGCATCGCTAGTTCGTTGCCTGCCGCATCGCCTGCCACACGTTCTGCGGCGTCAGCGGCATCGGCAGATCACGTACCCCCAGATGCCAGAGCGCATCCACCGCCGCGTTGACCACCGCCGGCGTGGCGCCGATGGTTCCCGCCTCACCGGCACCCTTGGCACCGAGCGGATTGTGCGGACACGGCGTCACGGTTCGGCCCAACTCCAGGGCGGGCAGATCGTCGGCGCGCGGCATCGCGTAGTCCATGTAGGAGCCGTTGACCAACTGGCCGTCGTCGTCGTAGATCGCGCCCTCCAGCAGCGCCTGGCCGATGCCGTGACAGACGCCGCCGTGCACCTGCCCCTCTACGATCTGCGGATTGATCACGTTGCCGACATCGTCCACCGCCACGAACCGTTTCACGGTTACCTTGCCGGTGTCGCCGCACACCTCGACGACGCACAGGTGAGCGCCGAACGGAAAGGTGAAGTTGGCCGGATCGTAGAAGCTGGTGAAGTCGAGCCCCGGCTCCAGTCCCTCCGGATAGTTGTGCGGGACGTAGGCGGTGAGCGCCACGTCCCCGAACCCGACCGACTGGTCGGTGCCGCGCACGGTCCACTTGCCGCCGGCGTACTCCAGGTCATCCTCGGAGGCTTCCAGCAGATGTGCTGCAATCCTGGCGCCCTTCTCCTTCACCTTGTCGAGGCTGCGCACGATGGCGCTGCCACCGACCGCGAGACTGCGCGACCCGTAGGTGCCCATCCCGAACGGCACCTGATCGGTGTCGCCGTGGATGATGTCGACATCCTCGATCGGGATACCCAGGTGATCCGCCACCACCTGCGAGAAGGTGGTCTCATGGCCCTGGCCGTGGCTGTGGCTGCCCACGAACACCGACACCTTCCCGGTAGGTTGCACCCGCACGACGGCACTTTCGAATAAACCGGCGCGAGCGCCGAGCGAGCCCACCACCGCCGAGGGCGCGATGCCGCACGCCTCGATGTAGGTGGAAAACCCGATGCCGAGGTAGCGGCCGTTGGCGCGCGCCGTCGCCTGCTCCTTGCGGAATTCCTCATAGCCCACCATCTCCAGCGCCTTGTCCAGAACGCCCGGATAGTTGCCGCTGTCGTACTGCAGCGCGACCTGGGTCTGATAGCCGGGCTGTCCGACGCCGTCGAACGGTGGAATGAAGTTGCGGCGGCGCAACTCGCCCGGATCGATATCCAGCTCGTGGGCCGCGGTGTCGACCAGCCGCTCCAGCAGATAGGTGGCCTCGGGCCGGCCGGCGCCGCGCAGCGCGTCCACCGGAACGGTGTTGGTGAACACCGCGGTGACGTCCACGTAGATCGCCGGCGTGGTGTACAGGCCCTGCAGCAGCGTGCCGTACAGATAGGTAGGCACACAGGTCGAGAAAGTCGACAGGTAGGCTCCCATGTTGGCATGGGTGGTGACCCGCAGGCCGACGAACTTGCCGTCCGCATCGAGCCCCAGTTCGGCCCTGGTCACGTGGTCGCGGCCTTGCGCGTCGGAGATGAAGCTCTCGCTGCGTTGCGCGGTCCACTTGACCGGACGGCCGATCTGGCGCGAGCACCAGATCGCCAGCACCTCCTCGGCATAGTGGAAGATCTTGCTGCCGAACCCGCCGCCGACATCGGGCGACACGACGCGCACCTTGTGCTCCGGCAGGCCGAGCACGAACGCGGTCATCAGCAGCCGGATCACGTGCGGGTTCTGGGACGAGGTGTACAGCGTGTAGTGGTCGCGTGCACCGTCGTAGTCGCCAATCGCGCAGCGCGGCTCGATGGCGTTGGCAACCAGCCGCTGATTGGTGATCTCAAGCGTCGTGACGTGTGCCGCGCCTGCCAACGCCGCGTCGGTGGCGTCGGCGTCACCGAGACACCAGTCGAACGGTACGTTGTTCGGTACGTCGTCGTGCACCAGCGGCGCTCCCTCGCCGGTGGCCGCCACCATGTCGACCGCGGCCGGCAGCGGCCCGTAGTCGACATCCACCAGTTCTGCGGCATCGCGCGCCTGATGGATCGTCTCGGCGATCACGATCGCCACCGGATCACCGACGTGGCGCACCTTGCCCACCGCCAGCACCGGATGGGACGGCTCCTTCATGGTGTCGCCGTTCTTGAAGTCGACTTGCCAGCCACACGGCAACCCGCCGACGCCGGCAGCAGCCAGATCCTCGCCGACGAACGCCGCCACCACTCCGTCCGCGGCCAGCGCCCGGGCGGTGTCTATGGCGTCGATGGTGGCGTGGGCATGCGGGCTGCGCACGATCGCCGCACAGGTCATTCCGGGAAGTTTGATGTCATCGGTATAGCGCCCCCGACCGGTGATGAAGCGCCGGTCCTCGACGCGCTTGACTGCTTGTCCTATGTAGTTCGCCATGGGCCGAACCTCCTAAGCTGCCGTGCCGGCCGCGGCGCGTACCGACTTGACGATGTTCTCGTACCCGGTGCAGCGGCAGAAATTGCCCTCCAGGGCGTGGCGAATCTCCGCATCGCTGGGGTCGGGATTGCGTTCCAGAAGCTGCCAGGCGGCCATGATCATGCCGGGCGTGCAGAACCCGCACTGCAGGCCGTGCTGCTCGTGAAAACCCTGCTGCAGCGCGTGCAGCTCGCCGTTGCCTGCCAGCCCCTCGATAGTGGTGACGGTGGCACCGTCCGCCTGTACCGCCAGCAGCGTGCAGCTCTTCACCGCCTTGTCGTTGACGACAATGGTGCAGGCGCCGCAGCCGCTGGTGTCGCAGCCGACGTGGGTTCCCGTCAGCCCCAGGACGTCGCGCAGGAAGTCCGCCAGCAACAAACGCGGCTCCACCTCTTCCTGGTACGGCCGGCCGTTGACGGTGACGCTGATTGACACGCTCATGGATCCCCCTCCTGTAGTGGTGTGGACTGTAATGGCGTATTGGTACCCGTTAATTCTCGTTCCAGTGCCTGAAAAAATTGCCTGGTGAGCAGGCGACCGACGCCACTGAGGACACGCTGGCCCATGCGCACCAGCAACCCGGTAAGCTTGGCGTCCGCAGCGAACGTGACCTGGGTCTGCGCCGGATCAGTCCCCGCTACGGGTCGCGTGGTGACGGTGGCCTGCGCGACGACCGTACCCGCCTTGCCGGCGATGTCGATCAGTAGCCGGAAGCGCTCGGGAGCCACCCGGTCCGCCACCCGCAGGGTGCCGCTGAAGGTACTGTTGATCGGCCCCATCTTGATGGCGAACCGCGCGCGGTAGATGTCTTCGTCCTGCGCATGCAGCTCCTGCAGCCCGGGCGTGATGCGGGCCAGCACACGGGGATCGTTCAACTGCTCCCAGAGCTGCCCTCGACTGGCGGAGAAGGTATGTTCGCCTTCCAGTTGCATCGCTGGACCTCGGCCCACCGTGACTATAGCCGGTGACCGCCCTCCCCGTCAAAGCATGAGAACGACCAAGCCGCCGGCTACCGCAGGCCGGACAACTCACGCCGTCCAGCCGCGCGGGAACGTCTTCGATCCGGTAGCTCTGTTCCTCGCCGTCGACTATGATGATTGCTC
>CAYFXT010000195.1:0-5803 GCA_964346995.1 uncultured Spirochaetaceae bacterium
CCCGGCTGGACCACCTGGAAGGGCGGCAACTACGTGCAGTACGCGCCGAGCACGTCCTGAAGCAGCAGCGGTCGAAGCGCGCCTCGAATGGCCAAATGATGGCGGGTCAGGATCCTGGCCCTTGGTGGCATCGCTCCGCGCGTGCCCGTCTGTTCCGGTGTCCGGCGGAGTGGTGGGACTCCGTGGTAGAGTAGCTGCGCAGGTAAGGGGGCGAGTAGTGCGTACGGTATTGGGGACGATGACGTTCGGGCCACGGATGGATCTGGCCGCGGCGGGCCGCGCGGTAGCTCGGTTTGTCGAAGCGGGTGACGGAGCCGGCGAGCTCGACACCGCGTTCATGTACGGCGGTGGTGAGACCGAGCGGATCCTCGGGAAGATCCTGGCAGAGCGGGGGTGGGAGGGCATCACCCTGGCCACCAAGGCGCATCCCGGCGCCGCGCAGGGCACGCCGTCGCTGCGTCCCGAGGAGGTGGAACGCCAGCTCACCGGTTCCCTGCAGCGGTTGCGGGCCGACGCGGTCGACCTGTTCTACCTGCACAGCCCCGACAACGACACGCCGCTGGAGCGGACCCTGGAGGCGTGCGCCCGCCTGCACGCGGCAGGCAGGTTTCGGCGTCTGGGGTTGAGCAACTATGCCGCCTGGCAGGTGGCAGACGCGCATCATCTGTGCCGGCGCCACGGCTGGCCGCTGCCGGAGGTATATCAGGGCATGTACAACGCCGTGACCCGCGACGTGGAGCCCGAGCTGCTGCCGTGCCTGCGCTACCTGGGCATGAGCTTCTACGCCTACAACCCGCTCGCCGGCGGCATGCTGACCGGGCGCTACCTGGGCGCCACGGACGTGCCGGCCAGCGGGCGGTTCAGCGATCAGTCCAACTACGTGCCGCGCTACTGGAAGCGCTCCTATCTGACCGCGATGGAGGGGGTGCAGGCAGCATGCGAGGCGGCCGGCGTCAGCATGACCGCAGCCGCAATCGCCTGGATGCGCCACCACAGCGGCCTGGACACCGCGGCCGGTGACGCCGTGATCCTGGGGGCCAGTTCCCTGGAGCAGCTCGCGACCAACCTCGACGCCTGCCGGGTGGGTGTGCTGGACGCGACCGTGGTGGCGGCGCTCGATACCGCCTGGGAGACCTGCCGGCCCGACTGCGTCCCCTACTTCCGCACCTGAAGTGAGATTTCGTGCGGAGATTCGTGCGGTCGTTCAGCGGCGGTGTTGGTTGCGGCCGGCGGTGCCGGTGATCGCCTCCAGCAGGCTCAGGATGGTGCGGCAATCGCCGAGGGCGCGCAGGTGCGGCTTGCCGAGCGGAATGCCCTCGCGCCGGGCGGCCTGAGGCAGCGTCCAGCGGCGCAGCCCCTCCTCCTTGCGGGCGCGGACACCGGCGTATTCGCTGTAGTTGATGCGCACGCAGCGCCACCGGACCTCCGGTAGCACCAGTTCGTGGCCGCCGGCGGTGCGGTACAGCCCGCGCTGTTCGAGCGGCGCGTCGTAGGCGAGCACCACCTCGGCGGACGAGATGGTGGTCGCGATCTCGTCATGAACGTCGCGATAGTGCGGAGCATTCAGCCGCTGCAGCTCGTCGCGGTCGATGCCGTGCGCGGCGGTCGCCTCACGCGTGACCGCGCCGACGGGCAGCATGACCCGGTCCAGCCGAACCGAACCCGTAGTGTCGATCATGGCGATCTCGATCACCTCCGCGCTGGGCTGAAAGCTGGTCTTCTTGGTGGCGGCGATCAGCACGTCCTCGCGCCCGAGCAACAGGCGCGCGTCGTCCTGGGCGCGCTTGGCGGCGGGCGGCAACGGTCCCTGTGCGCGCTTCCTGCTGGCGCGGATGCGCCGCCGGCGCACTACGGCGCGGGCCACGAGGTACAGGAACGCGCCGCTGCCGGCGAGCGCAACAATGATGAGGAACAGGCTCATGCGGACAACCGCGACGTACGCCGCATTCGGTTGGTCGGCGCGTGCATTCCCGGCAGCCTGCCTCGGCGGGGGGCGAGCAGACGCAGCCACGGGGACGAGCCGCCCCGTGGGTGAGCCCTGTACCTGTTGGCGGGTATGTACTCGCTTCGGCGGAGCCCCCGCCGACCGCCACAGTGACGTGTCCGCAAGGAGCTGCAAACAAGCCGCGCAGCGCCGCTACCCGACGCGCCGTAACGCTGCGCCGGATTGCGACTGGCTCCTGGTGCAGGCCGGTGGGGTCGGGGCGGAAGCGGCGCTACCGGCTTCGAACGCACCGTCGTGCCCCTCGCGCCCGGCCTGCTGCGAGACCTGCACCGTGCACGGCACTCCGCGGTCGGCAGCACCAGGCACGGCGACTCGTTGCCCGCCACCCTAACGCAGGAACAGCTCGATCACCGGTACCGGCGTGTCCGGCTGCAGTACCGGCAGCTCCAGCACGACGGTGTCCGCCGGCACCCCCTCCTCACGCCGGTGGCGTTCGCTGACCGCCTGCATGCGCACCTCGGAGGCGTCGTTCAGCAACTGCGCGTAGGCGATCCTGCCGGCGTAGCCGGGCAGGTGCAGGTGGCGGAACGGCCACGCGAACAGGTGTACGTAGAGGCGCCTCTGGTCCGCGTGGTAGGTGAGCCGGCAGTCGCGCGGGACGGCAAACTCGGCGGGAGCCTGCGTGCAGCCGTAGATGGAACGGCTGTGCACGCGCATCCACTCGCCCATCCCGCGCAGGCGGTCGAGAGCACGGCGGTCGAACTCGCCCCGTCCGGTCGGGCCGACATTGAGCAGCAGGTTGCCACCCTTGCTCACCGTGTCCACCAGCATGCGCACCAACTGGTCGACGCTCTTCCACGATGCTTCATCGCGGTGATACCCCCAGGAGCCGGAGAAGGTCTGACACGCCTCCCACACCACCGGCCGGCCATCGACGGTGATCCACGACTGCGGCTGCCACTGCTCCGGCGTGCGGATGTCCCAGCCGTCCAGATCGAGGCGGTCGTTGAGCACCACCTGCGGCTGCAGCTCGCGGATCATCCGGTACAGCCGCGGACTGTCCCAGTCGTCGCACCCCTTGCCCCCCTTGCCGCGGTCGGGGTAGCTGAAGTCGCACCACAGGACGTCGATGCGTCCGAAGTTGGTCAGCAGCTCCCGTACCTGACCGTGCAGGTACTCGATGTACTTGCTCTGGTCGCGCTGCCGGTTGAGCTGCGCCCGCTGCGGATGGTTGCGCAGGGCGTGCACGTCGTCGATCACGAACTGCGGGTGGTGCCAGTCGATCAGGGAGTGGTAGAAGCCGACGCGCATGCCCTGGCCACGGAACGCGTCCACCATCGGCCTGATCAGGTCGCGACCCGCCGGGGTGTTGGGCGCCTTGTAATCGGTCAGCGCGGTGTCCCAGAGACAGAAGCCGTCATGGTGCTTGGTGGTCACCACGAAGTACTTCATCCCGGCCGCGCTCGCCGCCTCCGCCCAGCGCTCGGGGTCGTACAGATCGGGATCGAAGTAGTCGAAGTAGCGCTCGTATTCAGCGGCCGGGATCTCCTCGCGCTGCATCACCCACTCGTGGCGCGCCGGCAGGGCGTACAGCCCCCAGTGTATGAACAGCCCGAACCGGTCGTGCACGAACCACGTCGTGTCCCCGGGACTCTGCCTGATTGCCATCTCTTGCCTCCTTGCGGGTCGAATCGGCTACTCGAATACAATGCGATAGTCGAGCGGCTCGTCCAGCACCAGTATGCGCAGCAGTGGAATGGTGATGAGCAGACTACCGTCCTCCTGCAGCTCACCGCCCTGGTGCGCCACGATGCGGCCTTCGACGTGGAGCCGCACCGTTACCGTGGACTCCTCGATGGCTGGCGGCCCTTCCTCGCCGAGCACGAATCCCATCATCTCCAGGTACTCGGCGTCGCTCACCTCCAGGCCTGGCTGCGGCCCGAGGCTGACCAGCAATGGATGGTCGAGCACCGGGAACAACTCGGTGAGGGTGCGGTAGTTGTCCGCGTCGAGATGGACCTGCAGGGTGCTGGGGTTGCTGCCGCTGAAGGTGATCAACGGGACAGTGGCAGGCCCGGGTGAGGGTACATTGCGAGCCAGCAGGCCCTTCAGATCATCGAACGTCAGGCTCAACTCCAGTTGCTCCGGCGTCGGCGAGACGAGCCGGTGGACGGCGACTCCGGGCCGCTCGTTGATGACGTGCTCCAATTCGGCCGCATCGAAGATGCCTTCGGGTAGCAGCTCGTCATCACCGGCAGCTTCCGACAGCGTATCGAGATAGTCCACGAACACCGGTTCCAGCCTGACGGAGACCTGCGCTGCTCCGGAAAGGTCGGGGTGCAGCGTGATCTGCTGGTTCACGGTGCACCCGGTCGCCGCCAGGAGAATCGCCAGTACAGCACCGGCAGAGAACGGCAACGCTTTCATGCGGAAGCCAACTCTTGCAGGATCAGGCAATACGCCTCCTGGGCGCGGCGCAAGCTGGCGAGACGAAAGAACTCGTCGGGACCATGTGCCCCCTCGTCGTCGAGAGCGAAGGAAAAGCCGACGGTGTGGATGTCCAATTCATCCCGCAGCAAGCCGCACACCGGGATGCTGCCGCCGGAACCGGTGTGCAGCGGCGCCACCCCGTAGAGTCGCTCCAGGACCGTCGCCGCCGCCCGATTGGCGGGGTGGTCGGCCGGCACCGAGTAGGGCGCGCCGTGCACATCGCTGATATCGCAACGCACGCGCACGCCGGGCGGGGCGGGGCGCTCCAGGTGGCCGGCCACCAGTTCCAGGATGCGCGCCGGCTGCTGATCGGCGACCAGCCGGCAGGTGATCTTGGCGTGTGCGGAGGCCGGCAGCACGGTTTTGGTGCCGTCGCCCTGGAAGCCGCCCCACAGCCCGTTTACCTCGAGAGTGGGACGAATCCACTCACGCTCGTAGGTGCTCCAGCCTGCCTCGCCGTAGAGCGCGGGTGCGCCGGTGATCTTCAGGTGCGCCGCCTCGTCGAACGGCACCTTGGCATATTCGCGGCGCTCATCCGGCGTCGGCTCCACCACGTCGTCGTAGAACCCGGCCACCGTGACGTGCCCGTCGGCGTCGTGCAGACCGGCGATCAGCTCGGCGAGCGCGTGCAGCGGATTCTGCACGGTACCACCGTAGAGGCCGGAGTGCAGATCGCTGCCGGGCCCGGTAACGTCGACTTGCAGTGCGCAGATGCCGCGCAGCGACAACAGCAGCGTCGGCTGGCTCTCGCTCCACTGGCCGCCGTCGGCCGACAGCGCGAAGTCGCACGCCAGCAGCTCGCGGTGGGAACGCACGAACTGCGCAAGCTGCGGGCTGCCGATCTCCTCCTGACCTTCGAGCAGAAACTTGACGTTGACCGGCAGCGCGCCACCGGTGCGCAGCAGGGCCTCCACGGCGACGACCGGAGCGAACATGTTGCCCTTGTCGTCGGAGGCGCCGCGCGCATGGATGCGGTCGTCGGCCAGGCGTGGTTCGAAGGGCGGGTGGCTCCAGCCGTCTTCGTAGACGGCCGGCTGGACGTCGAAGTGGCCGTAGATGAGAACGGTGGGGGCACCGGGCGCGTGCAGCCAGTCGCCATACACCACCGGGTGGCCGCCGGTAGGCAGGGTCTGTACATGTTCCAAGCCGGCGGCTTCCAGGCGCGCGTGCACCCAGGCGCCGGCAGCAGCCACGTCGTCCGCGTGAGCCGGGAGAGCGCTGACGCTGGGAATACGAATGAAGGCGAGCAGTTCATCCACCAAGCGGGATTGCTGCTCGCGGAGATAGGTTTGCCAGTTCATGGTGATGGGTAGTGTGTGGCGCATACCATATACTACCCCCCGATCCCGCTCAATCCACCGGCGGCGG
>CAYFXT010000196.1:0-5788 GCA_964346995.1 uncultured Spirochaetaceae bacterium
TTCCGCTACCACCCGCAGACCCTGCGCCTGCGCCGCCTGCTCGATGCCGGCGCGCTCGGCGACCTGCGCCATGTCGAGATGCGCATGGGCGCTCCGCAGGGCCCCGGCAACATCCGCTGGCGGCCGGAGTTGGGCGGCGGGGTGCTGATGGACGTCGGCTGCTACCTGATCTCCGTGGCGCGCTGGGCGGCCGGCGCCGAACCGACCCAGGTCACCGCCGTGTGGCAGGAGTCGGCACCGCCACTCCGTGACACGGAAGACGATGGGGATCGGACAGGGGGCGCCAACGGGCCGCCACCTTCGGGGCAGGATCGGGAGGGCAGCGTCGATAGCCACCTGGGCCTGCTGCTGGGGTTTCCGGACGGCGTAGTGGCTACCCTGTTCGGCGCATTCGACACCGCACCCATGCGCGGCGCGCACTTGGCCGGCTCCGGCGGCACCCTGCACATCGAGCAGCCGACCCATCCCTACGAGGAGAGCGCCTACACCCTCGCTACCCCGCAGGCGACCGAACGGGTCACCCTGAACAACGGCGTGCGCGCCTTCACTCCGGCCCTGGACCACTTCCACGACTGCGTGCTGGATGGCGCCGCGCCGCTGCTGGTCGCCACCGACGCCATCGCCACCCTGCGCGTCATGGCGGCCGCCGCCGAGTCGGCGCGCAGCGGCCGCACCGTGCACCTCGCATCGGACGGCCACCCGTAATCCACACCGCGCCAGTCCGCCCGCCCTTCGGAGCGTCACCCGGCACGGTGCCCCGGCACCCGCGCCCGACGGCGGAAACCGGATCGCGGCCCGGTCGAGTCAGAACAACTCCAGTTGGCGTTCGTTGCGGCGCACCTCGCCGAAGTCGCGGCGGGTAGTGGCGAGCACCGGTTCGGCGACCGGACGGATCTGGCGCTCGATGTAGTGCTCGTAGTCGATGGGATCGACCCGGCCGGCGGCCGGCTCCGGGCCCTCGACGGTGATCACGTAGTCGATCACCCCGCGCCGTGAGGAGGGCTCGCCGGGCTGCGCGGCGGCCTGCTTGCGCGCCGCCACCACGTGCGGCGCCGCGGCGCGGTAGTCCCCGGCCCGCTTGCGCAGCGCCTTGTGGTATACGAGTTGCTCGTCGCGCCGGCCGGCGGTTACCTCGCCGATCACCGCTCGCAGGTACTCTTCGACCGGCTCGCTGGCGAACAGCCGCCGGTACAGCTCGCGCTGCACCTCGTGCGCGAGCGCCGTCCAGTCGCGCCGCACCACCTCCATGCCGGTGAACTGTAGTTCACCGGCCGTCAGCCCGACGTACCGTTTGGTGGCTCCGCGTCCGCCGCCGCGTACCGAGGGCAGCAGCAGGCGCTCGTAGTGGATCTCGAACTCCATCTCCAGGTAGCTCCGCACCCGCCAGGTGGCGGCTACGTAATCGGCCAGATCGGCGTTGAGCCGTGCCGCCAGGGACGGCCCATCGGCGCTGCGGCTGCCGGCCACGAACAGGCTGTCGGTGTCGCCGTACAGTACCGTCAGGCCGCGCTGCTCCATCCATTCCTTGGCCCACAGCAGGAAGTGCTTGCCGAAGCTGGTGATGGCGTTGGCGAGCAACGGATGTGAGAAACGGCACGCGCTGGTGCCGAGCACGCCGTAGAAGGAGTTCATCAGCACCTTGATGGCGTTGCTGGCGATCGTGTTGCCGGCGGCCTTGGCCTTCGCGCGGCTGGTGAACAGCTCGTCGAGCAACTCGGTCAGGATGCCGCGCCGGCGCCGGAAGCGCGCCCCGTTGGGCGCCTCGATCACGTCGCCGTCCGCGTAGCGCTGATCTGCGCCCGGCTCCGAACCGGGTGACGCTGCCGGCTCGTCCCGAATCAGGCCGACGGGGTCGATCTGGAAGGTGCGGATGATGCTCGGGTAGAGACTCTTGAAGTCGAACAGCAGCACGTCGTCGTGCAGCCCCGGTCGCGGCTTGAGAATGTGACCGCCGTGCATCGGGTGCTGCCGCTCCCCGTTGCCGTCGTGCGACTCCGTGCCCACCGTCGGCGCCACGATCCGGCGAGCGTGCAGCCGCGACAGATAGAGAAAGTCGAACGCTGCGATCGACGAGCCGACCCGGTCTGGCGGCATCCCGGTCAGCGCGCTGCGTTCGACCGTGAACGGCACCAGTTGCAGCTTGTCCAGGATGTCGAGCACCAGACGCGCATCGGTGAGGTTGTACTGCACGAACCGCTCCGGGTCGTGGCGGAAGGTATGCATGATCTGCGCCGCGTGATCGCCGCCGGCGAGCGTCTTGCCCTCGCCGAGGATCTCCCGCGCCGCGTTCTCCAGCGAGTAGCTGTCCAGGCGGTAGGAGACCGCGCGCAGCAGCCGGATGCCGTCGAGCACCACTCGGCCGGGGATGAAGATCGAATCGCTGAAGCGGCGCCCTCTGCCGCCGTTGCCGCCGCGCTGCCGTACCGCTCCCGGTGCGCGGCCCAGCTCCAGGGGCACCTGCAGCGCCGCCGCCCGGCGGATCAGGACCGGCACGTCGAAGTCGATGATGTTCCAGCCGGCCACCACGTCGGGGTCGAGCACGCGCACCCGGTGGCAGAGGGTGGCGAGCAGTTCCGCCTCGCTGGTGCACGGAACCGCGCCGGCGGGGCAGGCAGCGCGCGCCGCGGCGTCCGGACACAGCAGCAGCACCTCGCGCGCGCCGCACCCCCACAGCGCCACCGACAGCAGGCGCTGCGCTTCGGGGTCGGTCTCGATGTCGAGCGACAAGGTAGTGAGCTGCGGCGTCCAGCGTGCCAGCTCCACCGCCGGCTCGTCGAACACCACCGTCTCCCACGGTGCCCCGGGTCGTCCGGCAGGGGACCATGACTCCGGCTCCGGTCCCGGGCGTCGCTCCGACACGTGCCCCGTTACCGGCGGCGTGTCCGACGATCCAGCCGGTAGCCGTGATTGTCGCGGGGGGTGGCGCTCGGACAGTTGCGCCGTTTGCCGCCGCGTGCCGGACGCCTCGCCGGTGGGCCGCCGCGATTGCCACGTCGCGCGCTCATCGAACCGGGGCGGCGAGTCCCGCGGTGCATCCGGCGCCGCGCCTTCCAGCGGCCGTGGGATGCCGTGGATGCGTAGCGCGCTCCTGATGCCGCGGTCGATCAGGTAGCGGTAGGCGAAGCGCACGTCCGCCTCGTAGGTGAGTATCCCTTCGCGGTGCAGGCGACTCCGTATTTTCGTGGCGTCGTTGGGGCGGTGCAGACGGACGCGGTGTACCGGCGCGCCGTGCAGGGTGCGCCGGTCGGTCGCATCGACGTCATGCAGACCAGACGCTCGCGCCTGCTCCACGACGCTGCTCTCGATATAGAAATAGGGCTCCGGGCGGCGATCGCGCACCAGGAAGGGGCAGCCATCGGCGAGCCTGCCGTACAGGTGCACGACGGCGCGGCCGCGGTCGGGTTCGACAACGTAGGTGACGTTGAGGATGAACCCGAGGTGGCCACTCACGGCGAAGTCGGCAACTCCGTTACCGCTACCTCCCGCCCGCCCTCCTCGGCGGAGCGGTAGGCGGCGTACAGTACCGCGGTGGTCACGAACCCCAGCTCGGCGCCGCACTGCGGGGCGACGCCGTTCGCGAAGCATTCGTAGAAGTGGGCCAGCTCCTGCGGGTAGCCGTGCATCCAGTCCTCGTCGGGAGCGGGTTGCGACCAGCCCTGCTTGGTGCCGATCTTCTCCACCACATACACGTCGTCGAGCTGCTCCTCGCGCGGGTTGTAGGTGTGCAAAGCGTCGATCGGATTCAGGTTGCAGCGCGTGCGGTGGTTGTTGGCGAATACCTCCAGCCAGTTGTACACGCCGCCGAGCACGATTTCGGAGGCGAACACGTCGGCTACGGTGCCGTCGGCGAAGGTCACGTGCAGCGAGCCGCAGTCCTCGATCTCTTCGTAGTCGGACCGCAGGTAGCCGGCGTCCCGGTAGCCGGGCAGGCGGGTGAGGGCGTGCACGCGCGCGCTCACCGTGGCCGGGCGGATCGGCGCCCCGCCGGTGGCGCGTCCCTCCTCCTCCTTGAGGAACAGGATGGCGGTAAGCGGATGGCACGCCTTGCCCACCAGCGAGCCGCCGCCCGAGTGGCGCCAGATGCCGTATACCGGCGAGTGCGAGCCGGAGTGCGACTCCTCGCCGGCCATGCGCAGGATCTGCGCCCTGCTCTTGCGCACGATCTCCGCCTCCTTCTGTACCGCCGGCGCGAACACCCAGTTCTCGGCGTAACCGAGCATGGCCGAGCTGGCCTGCTCCGCTGCCAGCATGCGCCGCGCGCTGGCCACGGCGTCCGCCTCCATCTCGGCGCGCGGCGTATCGGCGTCGGCAAAGCAGCCGGTGAACGGCTTCTCGACGATCACATGCACCCCCCCTGCCAGCGCCGCGCAGGCAATCGCCTCGTGCGTGGCCGGCGGCGCGCACACGTGCACCACATCCACCTGTGCCAGCAGCTCCTCCAGGCTCGCGGCTGCGGTCAACCCGTGCCGCGCCGCAAACGCTTCACACCGTCCGGCGGTCGGCGAGTACACCGCCGCCGGCTGCACCTCGAGATGCCCGCACCCTCGCAGCGCCGCCACATGGAACCCCGCCGCGAACCCGCTGCCCGCTATCCCCGCTCTGATCATTTCCCCTCCTTACCGCACCAACCGCCGCGCAAGATGTCTTGCTATTGGGAGATTCTATGGGGTTCGCGCGATCCTTGGCTACCAACACGGCGGCGCCCGATGCATTCCCGAAGCGCCGCCACCTTGCCCGGAGCCGAGCGTCACACGTTGAGCGGTAAACGCCAGATCGGCACTACCTCGATGTGCCCGTTCGGTCTCTCGATCCGCTCCTGCTCATCCCGGTTACGATGTTCCGCCGCTATCTGGACGAGCAGGCTTACCGGTACGACGAGCGGAAGGAAGGATGGGGACCGCTTCTACCGGGCGAGCAGCCGGATTTTCGGGAAGCGTCTGACCTACGACGAGTTGCGGCCGGACGCGGCGCGGCCCTTTCTCCCGCTTCCGCCCCGGCTTGACTGCGCCGTCCGGCGCGGGGGCCGAAACCTCCCCCCGCCGGATAGCGGCCGCCGTCTCCGGCGGCACCGAAAACACGGCCTGGGGCGGCCGCCTTGAACCGTTCCCATTCAGTCATGGTGTGGGCACCGTCGTGCCTTTCAGCAGTTCCGCGAAGCGCTCACGGTCGATGTTTCGTTTCTCTGATAGCTACGATGATCACGGCATGGCCAGCCCCGGGGACCCCCTCAGACAGAGGTTCACGGTTCTATTCACGGTTTCACCAATAGACACGGCGGTCTCAGAGAAGATCCATCGAAGCTGTCCGTTCTCGCTGACGAAGCGGTTGCTGTGAGTAACCGTCGTAGCCGGTGGAACCGTGCCATCTCGACCGATAGGTCCCTGATACTCGACCCGATTGTCGATGCGGTACCATTCCTCACCCTGAGATTCCTGGACCCCCTCACCATACTCGATGTAGTCAAACCCCGTTGATTCTAAGCCGGAACTAACCTTGATGCTGTTGGGCGAGAACGTCCACGTCACGCTTCCGTCTTCGTCGGCCTGCGTGCACTCGTCCCATGTGCCATGAATCCACATAGGCGGGTTGAAGGCATGTGGCTCGGCGGGTTCGCTGGGCTTGGCGGGTTCGCTGGGCTTGGCGCCGGATGTCTCCTCGCAACCTCCCATGATGGCCATGGCCAGGACGATGATGCCGAACCCTACCAGCGTGCTGCGCCGTTGTCGTCGAAACATGCCGAAACCGAGGCGCCCGCGCCCGGCGCTCTCTTCCGGTCGCCCGCCCTGGC